>CAYYKQ010000056.1:0-11460 GCA_964440965.1 uncultured Anaerolineae bacterium
GACGAAGTCGTAACAAGGTAGCCGTAGCGGAAGCTGCGGCTGGATCACCTCCTTTCTAGGGAGAAAAAGCCGGATCCCCCAAGGGATCTGGCCAGTCCCTACAAACGCAGGCTTGTTTACCCGACGTTCAAATGGCTTTCCTATCACTCCTCAGTTGTTAAGGGTAGGGCCTTTAGCTCAGCTGGCTAGAGCGTTCCTCTGATAAGGGAAAGGTCCCTGGTTCGAATCCAGGAAGGCCCACCAGGACAATGACCAATGAGCCAACGACCAAATCCCAAATATGTTTCTTTTAGTCATTGGGGTTTGGGTAATTGGTCACTGATTCGGGGATGTAGCTCAGCGGGAGAGCGCCTCCCTTGCACGGAGGAGGTCAGGGGTTCAAATCCCCTCATCTCCACCAGAGGCGCTTGACAGGAAGCAAAAACCATAGTATAATTCAATTAGAATGGATAAGAGAGCAAAAGTAGAATTGAATAGTCCTGGTTAGGTGGCCATATCTACCGGTTGCAATTTAGCGCCCGGTGATATGCCGGGCGTTTTTCGTGCCTGACAATTGACTTTTAGCTGCTAATGGTTAAGGTGTTAACCATTAGCAGCTAGCAGTCAATCGCTAGGATGGCTGAAGAGCCATTAGCACCTTAAAAACTGAACAGAATGCAAGGGTTTCGATTTCGCCGTCTTACATGGATTAAGCTACTAAGGGCATACGGTGGATGCCTAGGCGCCAAGAGCCGATGAAGGGCGTGGCACACTGCGATAAGCCTCGGGGAGCCGTGTGCAGGCTTTGATCCGGGGATGCCCGAATGGGGAAACCCGCCCGGGGGAATGCCCGGGCACCGCCTTGCTGAACACATAGGCTTGGCGGGGGGAACGGGGGGAACTGAAACATCTTAGTACCCCCAGGAAAAGAAATCAACCGAGATTCCCTGAGTAGTGGCGAGCGAAAGGGGAGCAGCCCAAACCTATCACGTGTCAAAGGCCGCAGCCGTTGCGTGATAGGGGTTGCAGGACAACAGCGGAGACCGCTGCGGAGGTCTCAGGGAGTTAGAAATCCATCCCCTAGCGGAAAGGTCCTGGAATGGCCTACCATAGAGGGTGATAGTCCCGTACGCGAAAGGGGATGGACTCCTGGGCTGTTGATCCTGAGTACCACGGGGCACGCTAACCCTGTGGGAAGCTGGGAGGTCCACCTTCCAAGGCTAAATACTCTTGGCGACCGATAGTGCACAAGTACCGTGAGGGAAAGGTGAAAAGAACCCCGGTGAGGGGAGTGAAATAGAACCTGAAACCGTATGCCTACAAGCGGTCGGAGGGCTATGCCAACCTGAGATCCCAAAAGACGGCTAAGTCTGGTAGCTATGTTACTGGGATTTAGCCTGTTGGGATCGGGTTGGAAGGCCTGACGGCGTGCCTTTTGGAAAATGAGCCGGCGAGTTACTCTCTGTCGCGAGGTTAAGGGAGTCACACCCGAAGCCGTAGCGAAAGCGAGTCTGAACAGGGCGTAGGGGCACCCCAAAAAATCCATGATTTTTTGGGGACCCCGCGAGTGGCAGGGAGTAGACACGAAACCAGGTGAGCTACCCATGGCCAGGGTGAAGCGAGGGTAAAACCTCGTGGAGGCCCGAACCCGTTGCTGTTGCAATAGCATGGGATGAGCTGTGGGTAGAGGTGAAATGTCAAGCGAACCTGGAGATAGCTTGTTCTCCCCGAAATAGCTGTAGGGCTAGCCCCAAGCGTTAAGTGGCGGAGGTAGAGCACTGGATCGGCTAGGGGGCGTATAGCTTACCAAACCGAACCAAACTCCGAATGCCGTCACTTGAGAGCTTGGGAGTCGGACGGTGGGAGATGAGTTTCATCGTCGAGAGGGAAACAGCCCAGACCGCCGGCTAAGGTCCCTAAGTCTAGGCTAAGTGGGGAAGGACGTGGGATTGCTGAGACAGCCAGGAGGTTGGCCTAGAAGCAGCCATCCTTTAAAGAGTGCGTAACAGCTCACTGGTCAAGCGATCCTGCGCCGAAAATTTAACGGGGCTTAAGCCTAGCACCGAAGCCGCGGGTCCCTGCCCTGGGCAGGGGCGGTAGGGGAGCGTTCCGTACGCGTCGAAGCCGTACCGAAAGGAGCGGTGGAGCGTACGGAAGTGAGAATGCCGGCATGAGTAGCGAGAAACGTGTGAGAAACACGTTCGCCGAAAGCCTAAGGTTTCCTACGCAAGGTTAATCCACGTAGGGTTAGTCGGGCCTAAGCCGAGGCCGAAAGGCGTAGGCGATGGACATCCGGTTAATATTCCGGAACCACCTGGGAGGAGCGATGGGAGGACGCAGGAGGGTAGGCCAGCCGGGTGATGGACGTCCCGGTGCCAAGCCCGTAGGGCGATGACGGAAGTAGGCAAATCCGCTTCCCGAGCCTGAGGGGTGATGGCGGTGCCTTCGGGCCATAAGTGGCTGAGCCCATGCTGCCAAGAAAAGTCTCTAAGCGTTGATTCCCAGGTGCCCGTACCGCAAACCGACACAGGTAGGCTGGTAGAGCATACCAAGGCGATCGAGAGAACCCTCGTTAAGGAACTCGGCAAAATGACCCCGTAACTTCGGGAGAAGGGGTGCCTCGGTAGGGTGAAGGAGCTTGCCTCCGGAGCCCGAAGAGGCCGCAGTGAAAGGGCCCTGCCGACTGGTTAACAAAACCACAGGTCTCTGCCAACTCGTAAGAGGAGGTATAGGGGCTGACGCCTGCCCAGTGCCGGAAGGTTAAAGGGAGGGGTTAGTCGGCCCGAGGTCCACGGCCCGTCGTCCAAAGTCGGTTTATCCGATCGAGGACCTCGGACTTAGGACCAAGGGCTGACGAAGCTCTGAACTGAAGCCCCGGTGAACGGCGGCCGTAACTATAACGGTCCTAAGGTAGCGAAATCCCTTGTCGGGTAAGTTCCGACCCGCATGAAAGGCGTAACGAGTGGGGCACTGTCTCAACGAGGGACTCGGCGAAATTGAAGTAGCGGCGAATATACCGTTTACCCGCAGCGGGACAAAAAGACCCCGTGGAGCTTTACTGCAGCTTGGTACTGAGTTAGGGCTTAGCCTGTGTAGGATAGGTGGGAGACTGTGAAGCCGGGGCGCCAGCCTCGGTGGAGTCGCCGGTGAAATACCACCCTGGTTAAGTCTTGACCCTAACCCCTGACCGCCACCCGGCAGGGGGACAGTGCCAGGTGGGCAGTTTGACTGGGGCGGTCGCCTCCCAAAGGGTAACGGAGGCGCCCAAAGGTCCCCTCAGGCTGAATGGAAACCAGCCGTAGAGTGCAAAGGCATAAGGGGGCTTGACTGCGAGACCTACAAGTCGAGCAGGGGCGAAAGCCGGGCTTAGTGATCCCACGGTACCGAGTGGAAGGGCCGTGGCTTAACGGATAAAAGCTACCCCGGGGATAACAGGCTAGTCTCCCCCAAGAGTCCACATCGACGGGGAGGTTCGGCACCTCGATGTCGGCTCGTCGCATCCTGGGGCTGGATAAGGTCCCAAGGGTTGGGCTGTTCGCCCATTAAAGCGGCGCGTGAGCTGGGTTCAGACCGTCGTGAGACAGGTCGGACTCTATCCGCTGTGGGCGCAGGTGACTTGAGGGGAGCCGCTCCCAGTACGAGAGGACCGGAGTGGACAGACCTCTGGTGTGCCAGTTGTACCGCCAGGTGCATAGCTGGGTAGCCATGTCTGGAAGGGATAACCGCTGAAGGCATCTAAGTGGGAAGCCCACCCCAAGATGAGGTCACCCACCGGGTAAACCGGGTAAGACCGCAGGGAGACCACCTGCTTGATAGGCGGCAAGTGTAAGCACGGTGACGTGCTTAGCTAAGCCGTACTAATGGTCGAGGGCTTAATCCAATCGAGTAAGACGGCGAGATAAACCCGAGCATTCTGTTCAGTTTTTAGGGCGCTAATCGCAAGAGGGCGCGAAAAATACGAATATTCGTATTTCTCGCAATTTTTTTGCATTAAAGGTTCCCCTGGTGACCATAGCGGAGGGGAAACACCCGGTCCCATCCCGAACCCGGAAGGGGCACCCTAAAAAGTCTTCGGACTTTTTGGGGACCCCGAGTTAAGCCCTCCAGCGCCGATGGTACTTGGGGCGCAAGCCCCTGGGAGAGTAGGTCGTTGCCAGGGGAACCTTTTTAACTGCTTAGAACTCGGGCCACCACATGGAGACCGCAGGGTGGCCCTTTTTCTTTGCCGGATTTTGTGGTATAATAGGATTCGGTTAGGAGGGTTGAGCGGAACTTGAAATGCTTAGAAATGTTCTGAGCAAATTCGTGGGAGATGCCAACCAAAGGGAGCTGAAGAAGCTAGAGCCGATCGTAGAGGAGATAAATTCCCTGGAGCCGAAGCTGGAATCCCTCTCCGACAAGGAGCTGCGCCTTAAGACGAGGGAATTCAAGGAAAGACTCCAGGCCGGTGATTCCTTGGATGACCTCATGGTAGAGGCCTTCGCTGTCGTGAGAGAGGCCGCCAAGCGGACGGTCTACATGCGCCATTTCGACGTGCAACTTATGGGAGGCATCGTCCTTCACCAAGGCAAGGTGGCCGAGATGAAGACGGGCGAAGGCAAAACTCTAGTGGCTACCCTACCTCTATACCTAAACGCCCTAGAGGGAAAGGGCGTACACTTAGTTACTGTTAACGATTACTTGGCTAGACGGGACACTCAGTGGATGGGGCCCGTCTATTATTTTTTAGGCCTGAGTGTGGGGCTGCTGCAGCAGGGCGGCAAGGCCTTCCTCTATGATCCCTCCTATGAGAAGGGGGACTACAGGCATCTGCGCCCCGTGGAACGGAGAGAGGCTTATTTAGCTGACATCACCTACGGCACCAACAGCGAGTTCGGCTTCGATTACCTGCGGGATAACATGGCTACGGATCTCTCCCAGTGTGTGCAACGGGGACTCCACTACGCCATAGTTGACGAAGCTGATTACATCCTCATCGACGAAGCCCGAACTCCACTTATCATCTCGGGCCCCTCCGCTGAGCCTTTGGATGAATACAGGAGGTTCGCTCAGATAGCCAAGAAACTCCAGCCTGGGATCGATTACGAAGTCGACCTGAAGGACCGGGTGGTCACCTTGACCGAGCGAGGATTGGCCCGTGTGGAACAGGAGCTCGGCCTCATCAACATCTACGATGAACAGAACTACAAATATGTCCACTTCATGGAGCAGGCCCTGAAGGCTGAGGCCCTTTACGAACGAGATCGCGACTACATAAGGCAGGGGCAGAATATCATCCTCATCGACGAGTTCACCGGGCGCCTGATGCCCGATCGCCGCCTGAGCGATGGACTGCATCAGGCCATCGAGGCCAAGGAGGGGGTTAGGATTAAGCCCCGCACCATGACTTATGCCACCATCACCATCCAGAACTACTTCAGGATGTACGAGAAGTTGGCCGGCATGACGGGCACGGCGGCCACCGCAGCCGAGGAACTCTACCAGATCTATGGCCTGGATGTCGTGGTCATCCCCACCAACAAGCCCATGATCCGCATCGATTACCCGGACGTGGTCTACCGTACAGAGGAGGCTAAATGGAAAGCCATCGTGCGCGAGATCGAGGAATGTCATCGGGCCGGGCGCCCAGTGCTCGTGGGCACCACCTCGGTCGAGAAGTCGGAGAAGCTCAGCCGCAGACTCAAGAAGAAGGGCATCCCCCACCAGGTGCTCAATGCCAAGAACCATGCCAAGGAGGCGGCCATCATCGCCAGGGCAGGAGAACCCGGTGCGGTCACCGTGGCCACCAAGATGGCCGGGCGAGGAGTGGACATCAAGCTTGGCGGCGAGCTCTCCCAAGAGGTCACCAAGAGGGCCCAAGACGTCCTCAGAAAGAGGGGGATCAACCCCTTTAAGGCGAGTGAGGCCCAGATGGCGAGCGCCATCGCCGAGGTCTTCCCTGACTATGCCCTTCGCCGGGAGAAGGTCCTCAAGTTAGGCGGATTGCACATCATCGGAACAGAGCGCCACGAGGCCCGCCGTATAGACGACCAACTGCGGGGCCGCGCAGGACGCCAGGGAGACCCCGGATCCTCCCGCTTCTACCTATCCTTAGAGGATGATCTGATGCGCCGCTTCGGCGGCCCCGGCCTCGCCAACCTTATGCAGCGGCTGGGTGTGGAGGACGATGTCCCTATCGAACACGGTCTGGTATCTAAGGCCATCGAAAACGCACAGAGCAGAATCGAAGGTTATAACTTCGACATCCGCAAGCATCTCCTCGAATATGACGATGTCTTGAATACCCAGCGCCAATTGATTTATGACCAACGCCGCAAAATCCTCGCCAAGGAGGACCTCACTTCAGACCTGTGGGAGATGGTGCAGGAGGAGATAGAGGACAGGGCCTCCCAGGCTGACTCCCTATGGGAGCTGCTGGATTACTTGGATAGAATCATCCCCCTCTCCTTTCCCCCGCCGGATTCGCCCTTCAGATACCCCTTCCCCTTCGACAATTTGACCTGCCTCCCTCCTTTCAGCATAAGCTTTCTAGCCGAGAGGTTGGAGGGACAGGAGCCGAAGGCGCTTGGCTCTTATCTGATGGAGTTGAACCGTGAGGCGCTGGAAGGTTACAAACAGCACCTCCTTGATAAGGCGATCGAGGAGAGGCTCGAATGGATAGCGGCCCGTTACAAAGAGGACCTGGCGGACTACTCCCTTAGACTCGAAGAGCTGATCGATGACTTCCTGGCGGCCTACGGAGGGCTGGCTGAGGAGCCATGGCGCAACCTGCTCCGAGGTCTCCAAAGGGCCTTTCCCTTGACTTTAAACGTGAAGCCCAGCGATCTACAGGGGTTAGGGGCCGAGGAAGTGAAGGAGAGGCTAATGGCAGCCCTGGAGGAATCATACCATCAGAGGGCGTGCAAGATCCTGATCACTTCGATCGAAGGGCATACCCCCGCCGCCCTGGGGCTTGCCGATGTCAAACCGCAGGACCTGCCTCGCCAGGACATCGAGGAACTGTTCGAACGCGCTAGGGACGCAGCCCAAAATGGAGGCAGGTTGGAGGAGATCGAGAGGAGGGCGCGGAAGGGGGGGTATGATAACCTTGTCCAATTGTTGTTGGAACTGAACGAACTGACCTTGCTCGATCTCGACCTCCTGGGGAGGATACTTCGCCGCGCTCTTACCAAAGCTTACGATGGCTGGGCCGCGCGCCAATTGGATGAAATAGAGGCGAGCATCCGCAGCAGCCTGAGAGAACTCCGATCTTCCTCGGCGAAGATCGTGCCAATGCTTTTGGAGGTGTACTACACCAAGCGGACGTTCTTCGATAAGCATCACAAAAGGTGGGTATTCCCTACTCCCCGCTTTCCGCTCGCTTTCCTGGCCGCAGCTAGCATCGAGGGTGAGGATTCGGAGCAGTTACATAACGATATTTTGGGCCATCTGAGGGCGCTTTTAGAGGCCAGGGAGGACCTTTGGGGCGAGGAGGCGCTGAGGACGATGGGCCAGTGGAAGTTGGGTGAACTGGCTTCAGAGCTCCTGGATGGATTCGCCGGATTCCTGAGCATGGAGATGGTGAAGGGAAGGGAGAGGATAGGCGACCTGGATGAAGATATGCGCGAGAGTGCCTGCCGTTACCTATGGATACAACGCCTCACACAACTCACCTTGGAGGAATTGGACCCAAAGCTGCGCGAGGGTATAATCGAATACCTCGATCGTCGAATGCTGGAGGACATGGAGCGCAAAGTGAGCGAACTGGACAATGAGACCCGTGCCGAGGCGGAACGGTATCTCCGAGCCAGCGGCCACTTCGATGATGAGAGGAAGAAAGAAGCCCTGTTTCGCCGCAGGATAGACGAATTGGGCGAGGAAATCCGCGAGGAACTCGCCCGATATTGGGGCCACAGGCTGCTTGAGGAGATAGGGAAGAAGCCCATCGCCGAGCTGGACGAAGCCACCAAACAGTTTATCCTGAGCTGCCTCAGGGGGAGAGGCCACTTCGTGGATGAGGAGAAGCTGCGCCGTTTCCTCACCCATCAAGGGTTAAGCGATCTGGGAGAGGAGACCCGTCGTGCTGTAATTAAGTATTTGAACCGGGAGCGCTTAGAGAGGCTGAAGGGGAAAAAGATAGGGAACCTGCCCTTGGATATCCGCCGGGATGTGATGAACTATCTAAAGGAAAAGGGTTGCTTCACCGATGAAGCCAAAAAGCGAAAATTCGCCAGGCTAAGGATAAGGGAATTAGAGGGTGACCTCTATCTGGGTCTGGTCCAGCGTCTAGGACGTCAGCAGCTGGAGGGGGTGGAGAGGATAGCGGACCTCCCAGGAGAGCTCCGTGATGGCCTGTGGCGTCATCTCCAGGGGAGGGGCCTCCTCACGGACGAGGAGAAAGCGGCCTCCTTTCCTGAGATGCAGCCCAGCGATCTGGGACAGGAGGTCTTAGAAGAGGTCCAACATCGCCTCCTTAAGGAGCTCGAAGCGGAACTGGAACGACGCCAGATAGGGGAATTGGAAGAGGCTTTAGAGGAGAGCGTGATCGACTATCTCAAGGAGCTCGACTACTTCGTTGACGAGGCCAAAGTACGCTCTTTCCGTCAGCGTCCACTTGCTGACCTGGAAGCGAGCATGCTCCACGGACTGGAAAGCCACCTGGGCCACAGGCTGCTGGCCGAGATCGGGGAAAGGAAGTTCCTTAACCTGGATCGGGACCTCAGGGAAAGCGTGCTGAGGTACTTCGATGAGAAGGGCCTCTTCAAGGGGAAAGCCGAGAGGCAACGGTTCATCCAGCGTCAAAGCCTGAGCGATCTAAGAGCGGAAGTATACGAGGGCCTCGCCCGTCACCTCGGCCGCCGGGTGCTCGCTAAGGTCAAAGGGCTGAGGTTCGCCCAACTCCCAGATGAGGTGAGAGAGACGGTGTGGAGTTACCTCAGGGAAAACGGCTATTTCATTGACGAGGAGCTGGTTGCACTGGTCAGGGAATCGAAATTGGTTGCCCTGGAGCCGGAGGTGCGAGAGAGCATCCTGACCCACCTTGCCCAGGAAATCCAGGAGGAACTCTCCGAACAGAGGGTCGCTGATATGAAAGATTACATCCGTTCTGGCTTGCGCCGCTACTTAGAGGAGATCGGCTATTTCGTGGACGAGGATAAAGCACGCCGCATCGAGCAAACGAGGGTTGCTGAGCTGGATGGGGAGATCAAAGAGGAGGCGATTCGATACCTTGGTCAGCGCCTTTTGAGGGGCTTTAATGAGCGGAGGATCGCGGAGATAGAAGGAGAGCTTAAGGAGTGTATCTGGCGCTACCTGGATGAGAACGGCTGCTTCCTGGACAAGGCTAAGAAAGAGCAGTATGCACAGCAAAGGCTGTCGGATTTGGATTCCGCCCTCTATGCCAGCCTCTCGGAGCGTTTGGCCATTAAGCTGGAGGAAGAGCTTAAAGGGCAGAAAGTAGCGGATTTAGACGAGGACTCCCGCCAAGCTATACGGGCCTATCTGCTCAGCGAGACCGACCACTTCGTTAATGCAGCAGAGATGGAGGAATGCGAACGGCAGTGCCTCATGGATTTAGAGGAGGAGGATCAGCAGGCTGTGGCGCTCTCCTTAGGAAGGCGTCGGCTCGAGGAGATGGGCAGCAAGAGGCTAGCTGATTTGGAGGAGGAAGCGCAGGAGGAAGTGAAACGCTATCTCCGGGAGAGGGGGCTCATTTTCGATGAGGAAAAATGGCAGAGATTTCAGCAGCAACGGCTGAGGGATTTGGACGATGAGATCTATGCGGGCTTAATCAATCATCTCAAAGCCAAGCGGGCAAAGGCCCTTAAAGGGCACAGAATCTCCGACCTTAAGGGAGAGTTAGGCAAGCGGATACAGGATTATCTGCGTCAGGAGAGCTCCCACAGAGGGGAAGAGTTCGAGGAACAGAAGCTATCCGACTTGGAGCCGGAGCTCCGCGAAGGCCTCCTGCGCCACCTGGGCCGTCAGAAGCTGAAGGGGAACGAGGGAAAGAGGATAGTTGATCTGGATGAGGAGTTTCGACAGGCCCTCCGATGCTACTTCGGCCGCAGGGCGATGCACGAGGTTCAGAAGCAGGTGATGCTCGGGGTCATCGATCGCCTCTGGGTGGAGTATCTGACGGACATCGAGGATCTGAGGCAGGGCATCGGCCTCGAGGCCTTCGGCCAACGCGACCCCTTGGTGGAGTACAAGAGGAAAGCCTATGAGATGTTTCAGGACCTGCTCACGGATATCAGGAGGAGCATAGTGGGAGGCATCTTCCGCGCCTCGCCCCCACTTCTGACACCTCATAGTTGAGGAGTAGGCCCTTCCCTGCCTGATCGGGGAAGGGTACGCTCTGAGGGGCAATGGAGGTGCAGGAAGCAAATGAAAGCCCGCGTTCAAGCGCTTTCCGAACTGGTGGAAATAGCCAAAAGCAAAGGCCCCCAACGAGTGGCCGTCGTCGCCGCCCATGACCCTGCTACGTTGATCGCTGTTACTCGGGCGCGGGAGGAGGGGCTGGCTCATTTCATCCTGGTGGGCGATTCAGAGGCTATGGGGGAGATCGCCGAGGAGGAAGGGATCGACCTGACCGATGTGTCCATCGTGGATGAACCCCTGCCCAAACCGGCGGCGCGTAAGGCTGTGGAACTCGTCAATCAGGGCCAGGCCGAACTGCTCATGAACGGCCTGGCTCAGCCCCGCTACCTTATCGAAGCCGCCCTGGCTCTCGGAGCTGGTGAGCTCCTCGCTGAAATCGGGGTCTTCGAAATCCCAGATTTCGACCATCTGATCTTAGTAGGTGACATCGGCGTGACGGCCTCACCGACGTTGGAGCAGAAGGCGGCGATAGTTCAGAGCGCCATCGAGGTTGCCCATAGGCTGGGGATCGAACGGCCAAGGGTAGCGTTGCTCTCCCCCACAGAGGTGGTCGATCCCAAGATCCCCATCAGTTTGGAGGCCGCTGCACTATCTAAGATGGCCCATAGGGGGCAGATCAAGGGTGGCTTCGTCGATGGCCCCTTGGCTTTGGATATCGCTATCTCCCCTTGGTCGGCCCAAGTTAAAGGCATAGGGGGAGAGGTGGCTGGTCAGGCCGATGTCCTCATCGTGCCGGATTTGGACACAGGCAGCCTTCTGGCCCAGACTATCACTTGCTTAGCCAAAGGTAAGATGGCGGGAATAGTGGTGGGAGGAAGGTTCCCCATAGCTATGCCTTTCCCCTCCGACCCACCCGAGGCGAGGTTAGCCTCCTTAGCGCTGGGGGTATTAGAGTTGTTGCACAATTGACCGATTGGCTCCAAAAGGGCGATTTTCTCCTATGAAGGCCAAACCCTGCACAGAAATAGGCAACCTGGCCTCCAAGATCGCTTCGCGGGAGACAAAAGTTCCCAAAATTTAGGCGATTCCGGGATTGGTTTTAGGCCTGTCCACTGATGAGCTCGCTTGCTGCTGGCCGGCGGATTTGCAATGGATTCGGTGGCTCACAACTCAGAGAAACAA
>CAYYKQ010000057.1:0-11407 GCA_964440965.1 uncultured Anaerolineae bacterium
CGGAATCGCCTAAACTTTGGGAACTTTTGTCCCCCGCGAAGCGATCTTGGAGGCCGGGTCACCCCATTTCTGCGCAGGGTTTGGCCTTCATAGGAGAAAATCGCCCTTTTGGAGCCAATCAGTCAATTGTGCAACAACTCTACCGGTGCAGGGGTAAACTTGCTTCGCTCCTGTTATGGATATGCTCTCCCCTCCAAAGCAGCGATGAACTTCTCCGCCTCCATGGCAGCGATGGCTCCCGTCCCGACTGCAGTGGCTACCTGCTGGAGGACACGCTCCTGGACATCGCCGGCGGCGAAGACTCCCTCGACGCTGGTGTGCATGGCCCTGTCGGTGACGATGTAACCTTTCTCATCCAGCTCCAGCTGGCCCTTGAAGAGCTCTGTGTTAGGGATCTGGCCAATGGCGACGAAGACCCCATCCACCGCCAGTTCTGTCCTCTCGCCGGATTTCACATTCTTTAAGGCCAAGCCGGTCACTTTCTCCTGGCCCAGAACCTCGGTCACCACCGAATCCCAGACGAACTTTATCTTCTTGTTGGCGAAGGCGCGCTCTTGCAGGATGCGGTCGGCCCGTAGCCTATTACGGCGGTGGACGACGTGGACTTGGCGGGCGAATTTGGTGAGAAAGAGGGCATCATCGATGGCCGCGTTCCCCCCGCCGATCACGGCCACCGTCCGGTCCCGGTAGAAGAAGCCGTCACAAGTAGCGCAGTAAGAGACTCCCTTTCCGGTCAATTCCTCCTCGCCGGGCACCTTCAATTTCCTCGGCGACGCCCCAGTGGCGATGATCAGGGCCTTGGTCTGGTATTCGCGATCATAGGTTCTCACGATGAAGGGCGAGGAGGAGAATTTCACCTCCTTTACTTCGTCCATCTTTATCTCGGCACCGAAGTGCTCGGCCTGTTCTTGCATCAAGCGGGCCAACTCCATCCCCTGGATCCCTTCGGGGAAGCCGGGGTAATTCTCTATCCTCTCGGTCAGGGCGGCCTGTCCTCCCAGGGCCCTCCCGATGACCAAGGGCTGAAGCCTCGCTCGGGCGGCGTAGATGGCAGCCGAGAGCCCTGCCGGCCCCAAGCCGATGATGATCAGCTTGCGCATCCTACCACCCTCGCTTCGATAGGGCTCTGATCATCTATTTAATGGTGATCTTAACCCTCTTGGGCTTGATGGCAGGCGCCTTAGGGAGGGTGATCCTCAGGATGCCGTTTTTGTAGTCGGCTTCGACCTTGCCCACATCCACTTCCACAGGGAGCTGGATATCCCTCCGGAAGCTCCCCGCAGGGCGCTCACAGCAATAGTAGTCCTCTTCTCTGATCTCGGGCGCCTTGCGCTCCGCTTTGATGGAGAGGGTGCCGCCGATTATGGACACCTCGATGGTATCTTCGTCCACCCCAGGCAGCTCGACCTCTGCAACGAGTTTGTCTTCCTGATCGTAGAGGTCCAAAGGCGGCCTCCATTCCCTCCCTTCGCGCCACCTCCAAGGTGGAGCCCACCGGCGACCCCAAACCAGCTCATGGATACGCTGTGCCTCTCGCCTCAGCTCTTCCACTGCTTCCTCTAACTCCTTGAATGGCCTCCGCTTCTCCATAGCAACCCCCTTCTAACCGGATCATCATTCCGATTTAGTCCATTTCAATTCCACCACCTGGCCTCGTTCTCCTAATAACCCCAAATCCTCACCGTTGACGGTGACCTCCACACCGCCGGCGTTGCCGCAACGCAAGGCCACGCTGTCCCCCCTCCAGGTGCGTTGGGCGCCCTTTTCCAGAATGCCCTCGAACTCCACCCTGCCGTCAACGGTGACCCGCAGCCAGCTCCTTTCCACCACCCTCAGCCTGACCTCCACGCCGTAAAGGGGCTTCGTCGATGTGGGAGTGATGGTGGGCACAGGGGTAAGGCTGGGGGTGGGCATGGGGGTGAAGGTAAAGGTATGGGTCGGCAACGGCGTGGACGTGGGGGCGGAGGGGACCTTAGATGCGGTTGCCAGAGGGGTAATGGGAGCCTCGCCTCTGATGGTCGGCAGCAAGGGGGGAAGGTACCGATATGCGGCCCAAGCTCCAAAGGCTAAGAGGGCTACACCGAGCAGAATGGCCATCAACAGGCCGGGCGTCAACCAAGAAGGAGGGGCTAAGGGGATATTCATAGGCCTGAAAGCCGATGGCTTGGCCATTTCTCCCTCGGCCGCACCCTCCGCTTCCTTCTCGAAGAGCTCCCATACCTCCTTGGGGTCGAGGCCCAGATATAGAGCATAATTGCGCAGCAGCCCTTTGACGTAGACCCGCTCGGGCAGGGCCGCGAAATCTCCTTCCTCCAGGGCCTTTATGTGCTTGCCTCGGATCTTCGTCGCTTTTTCCACCTGCTCGAGCGATAGGCCTTTCTCCTGGCGCTTCTCCAGAAGCAATTGGCCGAGCTCTCCCATCTTTGCTTAACTCCGATCTCTATTCCTCCCGTTCAACGATCACGGTGATCTCTGGTTTCAAGCCAGCTCCGATCTTGATCGGTATGCGATAGGTGCCCAGCTCACGGATAGGCTTCTCCAGCCTCAGGTTGCGCCTATCGATGGTCTGGCCTACCTTCTCGGTCAGGGCGGCGGCGATTTCGGCGGCGGTGATGGAACCATACAGCCTGTCCTTCTCGCCGGCCTTAACCCTGAAGGTCAATGTGATCTGGCTCAACGCCTCGGCAAGCGCTTTGGCCTCCTCCTCGGCCCTGCGCTGATGACGGGCCTTGACCTTCCGCTGTTGGAGGGCCCGTTCAAGCGCCTGAGGCGTGGCCAATATGGCCAGACCTCGAGGTATTAAGAAGTTACGCGCGTAGCCGTCTGCTACCTCTTTGATATCCCCTGCTCGGCCCAGGTTCTTCACATCTTGGCTCAGGATCACCTTCATGCTTACCCCGCTCTCCGTTTTCCAATGCTCCAATTATACACCAGAGCCGGCGAAAACTCAAACGAAGGACAAAATCCGCCCGGAGCGGCCCTGGGAAAGGCTGCTCGGCCGCTTGAAGATGGCTTGGCCAGCAGCCATATGGTTTACCTCCACCGGAGCAAACCTACGATGGCAACAGCAAGGAGGGAGGCGAGGAGGAAGATATGTAACGATCCCAAGATGAGGAGCTTGTTGGGAAATTGGGGATAAGGGACGGCAGGCATAGGGACCCCCGTAGGCGCGGGAGTGGCGGTCGGCGTGGGGACTGGGGTCAACGTCCCAGTCGGCGTCAGAGTGGAGGTGGGCGTTTCCGTAGGTGTTGAGGTGGAGGTCGAGGTCTCGGTAGGGGTAAGGGTTTCAGTGGGGGTTGAGGTCGGTGTGGAGGTTTCAGTAGGGGTCGGCGTTGAGGTCGGTGTGGAGGTTTCGGTAGGTGTCGGCGTTGCGGCTCCGGGGGGCATCACGCTGACGGTAAGCGTTCTATCCTCCGTGCTCCCATCTAACTTGACCACATGCAGGGTGTAGGTGGTAGTGGAGGTAGGGCAGACCTCCTGCTCCCCATCCGGGCCGGTGACGGGAGCTCCATCCAGATATATCGCTGATACGTTCTCCACATGCCAATGCAGTTTGGTGCACTCGCCTTGAGTGATGGAGCTCTCATCCACCCAGAACCGTATCACGGGAAGCGGGGTCGGGGTGGGCGTCGCCCCATACCATACATGCAGGGAGACATCGTCCAGGTACATGGCCGTCGTCCCGCAACCGCATCCATCGTTGAACACATTGAAGTAAACGGTGATCGTCTGGCCCCGGTAACGCGTGAGGTCGAAGGACTTATGCTGCCAGGTCTGGGCGTTCTCCTTAGCTCGCCAGAGGACCTCCAGTGGGCGCACACCCGATGGATCGAGCAGGGCGAGCATCTGGTAATCGAAGCCTGTGTCCTGGGATATCGGATAGTACCAGAAGGAGAGGGTGACACCTACAGCATTTGAGGGTATGGTGACCACCTGACGAATGGAGGAGTAGCTGAATCTGTTAGGGAGCGAGGGGACTATCCCCATCAGCATGGAGCGATTCCCTGAGTGGCTCCTTTCGGTGGTGTAGGTAGCAGGTACAGGGGTGGACCCGATCACCCAAGCTTCCGTCTTTTCGAAACCCCCGTTCGTGATCAGCTCCTCCGGAGCGGCGGCCGCATGAAAGGGAATGACGAGCAAACCAGCGAGGATCATCAGCGAGATGAAAGCTCTCCGAATTTTCATAGCTCTCTTCCTTACATCGAAATAGAGGGTCTGAACCTCCGCCTGCCGAAGTCCACCGCCCTACCGCTTAGGTCATCCCTCAGCGGCGATTATATCCTATCACATATTCTATCCGCTTGCAAATGGGTGGCAATTGGGGATCGATTTTTATTGACGGAGCCGAGATGGCATGGTATAATAAATCACGATTGGGAGCAAACGGATCGAGGAAGCCCTCAGAGCCCGGTTGGACCAAAGCGATCGCTATCCTATCTAAGCGGAGGGAAAGCTATGGGGAGGAAAAGCAAGGAACAGCCCTCTGATTTTATCCGAGACATCATCAAGGAGGACCTGAGGACGAAGAGATATACCCGAGTTCATACTCGGTTTCCGCCGGAGCCGAACGGTTATCTGCACATCGGGCATGCCAAAGCCATCTGCCTCAACTTCGAGATCGCCAAGGAATTCGGTGGCCTCTGCAACCTGCGATTCGATGACACCAATCCCACCACCGAGGAGGCTAAATTCGTGGAGGCGATTAAAGAGGATATCCGGTGGCTCGGCTTCGATTGGGAGGATCGCGAATACTACGCATCCGATTACTTCGAACAGCTCTACGAATGGGCTATACAGTTGATTAAAGAGGGCAAAGCCTATGTCGACAGCTTGAGTCCGGAGGAGATTAAAGAGTACAGGGGTAGCTTCGGCAAACCGGGCAAGGAAAGCCCATACCGCAACCGTTCCGTTGAGGAGAATCTGGAGCTATTCGAGCGCATGCGGGCCGGCGAATTTAAGGAGGGCGAGCACGTCCTCCGGGCAAAGATCGATATGGGCTCCGGCAACATGAATCTGAGAGACCCGATCATGTACCGCATCATCCATGCCAAGCACTACAGGACAGGGGATAAGTGGTGCATCTATCCCACTTACGACTGGGCTCACGGCCAATGCGATTCCATCGAAGGGATCACCCATTCGATTTGTACGCTGGAGTACGAGGACCACCGCCCTCTCTACAACTGGTTCCTCGACCAATTGGGGATCTACCATCCCCGGCAGATCGAGTTCGCCCCCCTTAACCTCAGTTACACCGTACTGAGCAAGCGATACCTTCGACGGCTAGTGGAGGAGGGGTACGTCAATGGGTGGGATGACCCCCGGATGCCCACCATCGCTGGCTTGCGGAGGAGGGGCTACACTCCGGAGGCCATTAGGGATTTCTGCAGGCGCATCGGGGTGGCTAAGAAGGAGAGCGTAGTCGATATCGCCCTGCTCGAGCACTGCGTACGCGAGGATTTGAACAGGCGGGCTCCACGCCGCTTCGCGGTGCTGCGTCCACTCAAGCTGGTCATCGATAACTATCCAGAAGACCTGGTGGAGGAGATGGAATGTATAAACAACCCCGAGGATCCCAGTATGGGGACTCGGAAGGTCCCCTTCTCCCGCGTGCTGTACATCGAGCGGGACGATTTCCGTGAGAATCCGCCGAAGGGATGGTTCCGTCTTGCTCCCGGCCGCGAGGTGCGGCTGCGGTATGCCTACTACATCACCTGCACCGACGTGGTCAAAGACCAAAACGGCGAGGTGGTCGAATTGCATTGCACCTACGACCCAAAGACCCGAGGGGGCTGGTCCCCAGATGGACGCAAGGTCAGGGGAACGCTGCATTGGGTCTCGGCTGCCCACTCCCTCGAAGCCGAGGTGCGCCTGTATGATCGCCTTTTCCTTAAGCCCGACCCGTTCGATGTGGAGGAGGGCGAGGATTTCACCGCCAATCTGAATCCCAACTCACTGGTGGTTCTGACCTCATGCCGCGTTGAGCCCAGTTTGGCAGGGGCCAAGCCCGGAAGCCGATTCCAGTTTGAGAGGCATGGCTATTTCTGCGTCGATCCGGATTCAACCGATGGGAAGTTGGTGTTCAATCGAACCGTGGCATTGCGTGACACCTGGGCCAAGATCGAGAAGAAGCTGAAAGGACAAGGGGGATGATCGCGTTTCCCTGCCACCCCTATCGCACTCCCTGAGATCCTCCGGCCCCCGACCAAAAAGAGGCCCTCCCGCGGGAGGGCCTCTTTCGATTGGCTGGGGGACGAGGATTCGAACCTCGGCTTACGGATCCAGAGTCCGCTGTCCTACCGCTAGACGATCCCCCAGTGGCATCCGTATTTTATCATATTCCTCTTTTCTTAGCAAGTGGAAATGGATCTCATTCCGTGACCCCTCATAGGTGTTGCTTCCCCGTTAAACCCTTTAGAATCTCCTCTGCACGGTCCAGCCGCTTGAGAACCTTTTCCCTCCCCAGGATGCTCAACGTCCCGAAGAGGGGAGGGGAAACCTTCTTACCCGTGACGGCCGCACGGACGATGCCGAAGAACTGGCGAGCTTTAAGGCCCAGCTCCTCTAACAGGCCGCGAAGGGCCCGCTCAAGGGTCTCCTCCTTGAAATCGGGCAAGGCTGCCAGGATCTCCCGGGCTTTCCGCAGAGCAGCCAGGGACTCCTCAGCGGTCATGCCTTTGCCGATGAGGAGCTGGGGGTCGTAACTGAGCTCAGTGGTGAAGAGAAAGTCGGTCCACTCCACCACGTCGGCCAACTTCTTAATGCGCTCCTGGATCAGGGGAGTGATGCGGCGCACGGTAGTCAGGTCGGCTGGCAGGCCAGCCCGAGTGAGAAAGGGGAGCAGGCGCTCGGCTAACTCGTCGGGCTCCAATTGGCGGATGTAGACGCCGTTCATCCACTCCAGTTTCTCGTAGGAGAAAGCGGCGGGCGATTTGTTCACCCCAGATAGGTCGAATTTCTCGATGAGCTCCTCACGGGTGAAAAGCTCCGTCTTGCCGTCGTAGGCCCAGCCTATCAGGGCCAGGAAGTTGATCATAGCCTCCGGCAGATACCCCTGCCTGCGGAACTCCAGAAGGGAGGTGGCGCCGTGGCGCTTGCTGAGCTTGCCCTTCCCTCCGGGGGCGAGGATGATGGGCAGGTGAGCGAAGGCCGGAGGCTTCCAGCCGAAAGCCCGATAAAGCAGCACATGGCGGGGGGTGGAGGGGATCCATTCATCGGCCCGCATGACGTGGGTTATCTCCATCAGGTGGTCATCGACCACATTAGCCAGGTGATAGGTGGGATAGCCATCGGACTTGAGGAGGATGAAGTCATCTAAGGTGCTGTTGTCCACGGCGATGTCGCCGCGGATCAGATCGTGGAAGGTGGTCTGCCCCTCCAGGGGAGCTTTGAAGCGCACCACGGGCACGATGCCTTGGGCTTCGTACTCGGCGCGTTCCTTAGCCGTCAGATAGCGGCAATGGCGGTCATAGCCGAGGTCGGGCTCGCCGCGCCTCAGCTTCTCCTGGCGCACTCGCTCCAGACGCTCTGGGCTGCAGTAGCAGTAGTAAGCGTGGCCACTATCCACTAACCGTTGAGCGTATTTTCGATAGAGAGGCAGCCGCTGAGACTGGAAATAAGGGCCATAAGGCCCACCCACCTCCGGCCCCTCATCCCAATCCAAGCCCAGCCAGCGAAGGCCCTCCATGATGTCCTCTAAGGCATCCTCCCGATAGCGGGTGCGATCGGTGTCCTCGATGCGCAGGATGAACTTCCCACCGTGGTGGCGGGCGAACAGCCAGTTAAAAAGGGCCGTCCTTGCTCCTCCAACGTGGAGATATCCGGTTGGACTTGGCGCAAAGCGCACACGGACGGTGTTCATGCCCGCTCCTCCGTTTACAGAAACCGCTCCACATCGGGTATCTGCCATCCCAGCTGCTGCCGATAAGTGGGGTGGGGCCGGAATTCCTTCGCACAGTCCTCCAGGGTGGCATTGCCCACGATCTCGATCTCCCGTAAATCCCCCGTTCCCAAGCCGCCCAACTGACAATAGTGAAGATACCCGATCTCGTCCAGATCGAAGCCCATCAGCTTGACAGCCACGGCATCGGCGGCCAGGAAATCGGCGCTGGCGATAGCCACCCCTAACTCCACCGGATCGCCGTTCACCGGCCCCTCCCCTTCCATCCCTACGAAGCCATCTATCACCGAGAGGTGCGGCGCTAAGAGCTTGGCTAAAGCATAGAGGTTGAGGTTGATCGCCTGATAACCCTGATGAATGGCGAATTTATCGCTCCTGGAGATGGCGTCCAGCCCGGAAGGGTCCACCCCCTCAGCAGGCCCTCCTCCAGAGCCCCTGATCAGGCTCCCTACGACCATGTTTTTCAACGAGGCGGTGATGATGACCGTGTCATGGGTTTTCGGCGGGCCGATGGAGATACGGAGATCGCTCTCCAGGGCCGTCTTAGCTACGCGCACTTGCATCGGGGCAAGCCTTCGGTCGTAGATCTGGACAGGCACCCATTTATCTCGATTGAGATCGAGCAGCCGGACGCCATACTCCTCAGCTATGTCCACATAGCCGAAGTTGCGGTAGCCCTCAAAGGTATCCGAGAGCGCTGCCCCTTCGCCGATGGTGATGGGGCCATCGTAGCGGGAGCGCAACCAGTCGAGCACAGCCCTCACCGCATCCACATGAGTGGCCGCCAGCTGCCTGGTGGTGGATACGAAATTGGGCTTGATGAGAACATGCTTCCTATCGCCCAGATCGACGTCACCCTCAATTAAGGCCAGGGCCCGGATCACGTTTTCATAGCGGTCATCGCCTTTAATCAAAGCGACCTTGCTTCCCATGGTCTCTCTTTCAGTCACCTGAGGCTCCCCTTCCGGGGCAAGGCGAAGATCCCTTTCACCTGCTCCAGAGGGGCGATCCTCGCCCCCACCTGTGCTGCATCAAGCATGGTGGGGACGCCGCTTTATAGCCTCCTAAGCTATTAGGCGGTTAAATCCGTCTTTAAAATTCGATCTTCCTATGCCTCATCACCACGCTCTGGACCAGTCCTTCTGCCAGGAGCAAGGTGATCAGTGAACTGCCCCCATAGCTGATGAAGGGCAAAGGTGTGCCCGTGACGGGCAATAGACCGAGGTTCATTCCGATATTCACTGCGCTCTGAAGGAGGATCACCGTGGCCACTCCGCAAGCGATGAGCCGGCCGAAGGCGTCACGAGCTATCTCCGCCGCCCTGAGAAGGCGAAACAGGACCACAGCCAGGAGGACAAGCACCAGAAGCGTCCCCAGGAAGCCCATCTCCTCACCGATGACGGAGAAGATGAAATCGGTATGGCGCACCCGCAGGAAGTGCAACTGGCTCTGGCTGCCGCTCCCGTACCCCTTGCCCAGCCAGCCGCCGGAGCCGATGCTGATCAGGGCCTGATCAGCGTTATATCGGGCTGTGGGATTCATGGACGGATTGATGAAAAGAAAGACTCTCTGACGCATGTAATCCTTCAGTGAATGCCACACGAAGGGCGCACTCGATGCTCCAACTAAGCCTAAAAGGGCCAGATGGAGGAAGCGCATGCCCCCTATCAAAGCCATGGCTAACCATACAACAAGCATAAGGATGGCAGTGCCAAGGTCGGGCTGCAGATAGATGAGCACCGCAGGGGGCATCACATAGGCAATGGATGCCAGGATGTACCTAAAACGGTCCATCCTGTCCTCATGAGCGGCGAAGTGCTTGGCTAAAACGATGATGAGCAAGACCTTGGCCAGCTCGGAGGGCTGGAAGAGGAACAACTTAAGGTCGATCCATCGGCGTGCCCCGAGTATCTCTTCCCCCACAACGAGGACAGCTGAGAGGGAGAGGAGGGCCAAGACGTAGATCGGCTTCTGCAGGCTGCCCAACAAGCGATAGTCAATGGCTGCCACCGCCGACATCAAAGCCAATCCCACCACAGCGTAGATGGCTTGCTTGAGGGCCAAGTCCCCTAACCCCGATGTATTCATAGTAGCACTGTGGATCATGGCTATGCCGAAGGCGATCAAGAGCAGGGTAACAGCCAGCAAAACGAAATCGAAATTATGCCATATCCTCCTGTCCATCCCCGTGGACCTATCTCTCCCGAGAGGCGCTGAGGAGAGGGATATCAGCTATCAACCTGTTACAGCCCTCGCCCTGGGCAAAGGTGACCTTCACACCTTCCCGGTCGATGGGCACATGCTTAGAGATGGCGGTGATGAGCTCGTCCTTTAGGATCTGCAGGAGCTGAGGTGAGATGCCTATGTGATCGTAGGTCAGAGTCAATCGTAAGCGCTGTTTAGCGATCTCCCGGCTTGAAGGTTCACGTCGCCCCAACAGCCTACTTAAGAAACCCATGATTTCCCCCGTCAAACTTGCTAAATGTACGTCAAAAGTGGTTGCCCTATCGTCTAAGCATAATATCGGGTTGAGCTTACAGCTGTGCAACCGCTCTACTATCGGCGAAGGAACTTGGCGAAGCGTTGGATGAATCCTGGTACCTCAAGCTCCATAAACGGAACATCCTCGCCCAGAAGGCGGCGGGCTATGTTACGGAAAGCCTGGCCGGAGGGATGCCTATCGTCCAGGGCGATAGGTATCCCCCTGTTTATGGAGACGATGACTCCTTCATCCTCAGGGACGATCCCTATCAGATTGATAGCCAGGATCTCGACGACATCATCGGTGCTCAGCATATCGCCTCGTTTCACCATCCTGGGGTCCAAGCGGTTGATAATCAGCGAGGTCGGCCCTTTTCCATCGGCCTCCACCAGGCCGATGACCCGATCTGCGTCGCGGACGGAGGCCACCTCCGGGGTGGTGATGATGAGCACCTCGTCGGCGGGGGCAAGGGCATTATGAAAACCACGCTCGATCCCCGCAGGGGAGTCTATGAGCACGAAATCGAAATCATCCCGCAGTTGGTCACAGATGCCGATCATGTCCTCAGGGCTGACGGCGCTTTTATCCCTGGTCTGGGCTGCGGGCAGGAGGTAGAGCCCCTCCAATCGCTTGTCCCTGATCAAGGCCTGGTGCAGCCGGCAATGCCCTTCCACCACATCCACGAGGTTGTAGACGATGCGATTTTCCAATCCCATGACCATGTCCAAATTCCTGAGGCCGATGTCGGCATCGACGGCTACCACTCTCTTGCCTCTCAGGGCCAGACCAACGCTTAGATTGGCGGTGGCGGTGGTCTTGCCCACCCCTCCTTTGCCCGAAGTAATGGTGATAACTCTGGCTGGCATAGCTTCGTCTCCCGGTCAGTTGCTCAGATAGTCGAGCGATGTGAGCATCGACTATTCACAATGGATCGAGATTTCGTGATCTTGTGGCTATTGTGCAGCCGCTTTGATTCACCTCCACGGCTCCACCACGACCCGGCCGTCTTGGATGCTGGCCATCTC
>CAYYKQ010000058.1:0-11297 GCA_964440965.1 uncultured Anaerolineae bacterium
ACTGTATAAGCAGCCGCATCAGCTTCGACAGGCTGTCGAAAAGGATCCGGTGAGGGTGCACGCCTTCCTCCGCCGCCAAGCGGGAGACGTAGTAGCCGTTCACCTCGAGGACAATCGTCCCCTGGTAGTCCACCTCAGCGAGCTGGCGAAAGTACTCCTCATAAGGCACTTTCCCGAACAGGAGAGGGCAGTGGTCCTTCCCTTCAGGGGAGATGTCGTGGACATGGACGTGGCTGACTAAGGGGGTGAAGCCGGGAGGGGGAGGTTTTGAGCCATTGCGGGCATCGTGTCCCAGGTCCCAGCAGATGCCAACATTAGGCAAATCCAAGCTGGAGACGAGCTCCACCAACTCGGCCTTATTGTCCCCGATCTTGTTCACCCCTTCCTTGGGAAGGAGTTCGATGGATGGATGGAGCTCAGGGGCCTCATCCAGGATCCACCTCAGGAAAGATGTGGTATCGCGCCTCAGCTCCTCGCGGGGTCGATTGCCCTTAGCCCCATGGACGACCAAGATGATGGGGGCGCCTCCGGAGAAGCGAGCGGCATATTTGATAACCGGCCGATGCAGCCTTTCAAGTTCCACCCTCCTCTCCCCGGAGAAGCCAGCGGGATTATAGGGTCCTTCATAAGGGATGTGGAAGCTGAGCTGAAAACCCAATCCAACGCACTCGTTTATCAGAGAGCTGGTCTCCGGCCACCTGGGAGAGGCTACCTCCAATTTGAACTCCAAAACGCTCACCCCGAACTCCCTTAAAGGGAGGAGGAACTCCCCAGCAGCTCCATATTTCAGCCAATTGAGGTGCATATTGAAGCCCAATTGAGCCCTTACCTTCCCAGAAGGCATCTTCCGCACCCTCACGAACGAAGAAGATTGGGGTAGTCGGTCCCTATGGAATCGACCCCCATTTCCATGAACCCCCTCATTCGCAGTGGATCGTTAACCACCCAGGTGCTCACCGCCAGCCCTGCCTGATGGGCCTCCTTGATGTCCCTCGTCGCCAAATAGTCGGCCTGGGGATGGATGGCATCGGCCATAGCGGCCTTAGCAGCCGCCACTGGATCGGCCAGCCTTCCCACGTAAAGGATACCCGTAGCTATCCTCGGCTGAAGCTCCTTCACCCTCCGCACACAACGGTGGTCGAAGGAGATAACCACCACTTCGCCCTCCATGCCATGGGCCTCCAGCGCTTTGACCACCTTCCCTTCGATGCCAGGGTAGAAGACGGGCCCGTTCTTTATCTCGATGACCAGTCCTACCCTGCCTTTAGCCCACTCCAGCACCTCATCTAAGGTGGGGATCCTCTGGCCGGCGAACTCGGGACCGTACCAGGAGCCGGCATCCAGCTTCCTTAACTGGTCGAGCGTCATCTCTTTGACGTAGCCGCTGCCGTCGGTTGTCCGGTCGACGGTTGGATCATGGATGACCATTAAATGGCCGTCGGCGCTAAGGTGGACGTCGAGCTCGATGAGGTCCGCTCCCAGAGCCAGCCCCTTTTCGAAAGAGGCCATAGTGTTCTCCGGGGCGTATCCCCTGGCTCCTCGATGGCCGATGATAAGGGCCCTCTCCCCCATAGCGCGTTTCAATTCGATCACCTCCGAACCTCCTATTCCGCATCTATCGTCCAGGAGCGCCCACCCGGTGGGCAGCGCAGGGATGCCCAGGACGGATCTGCCACCACTCGTTGCACGAGCGCGGGTCCATAAACCTGCCTGAATCCGCGATGGCGATGATGATCTCGGTGCCCCGAGCTGTTCCGAAGGGTTGGCCAGCGGATAAATTGGGCAGATCATAGGCATATGGCCGCCTCTCCGGCGGCACATAGATGTAGCGTGGGCCGTTGGGGTCGTCGAGCTCATTGTACAGGGCTAACAGATTGGGATCGGTGCAGATGTTATCTATGTGCACGGTATAGCCTGGGGGCGCCGAGCTGTCCTCGCGGCCGTATCGCAGGGCGATGGTGTCCTCGTCGGCGAAGAGCACGATGACCTCCATCCCGCCGCCGATGTCATAGCCGGAAGCGGGCACATGCAATGGTTCGCCTGGCGTCGTCTCCAAGCCCAATGCTGTAACCGGCCAATCGGCGATGGGGTCGCCACGGGTACCCGGGTCAGGCGATGGTGCCCAAATCCAATCGTACACTCGGTAGCAGTTGACGAAGGTTGGAACCCGGTAGGGGGCGAACAGGGTGGCGAATTGAGGCGGTTGGATCGGATCGCTACAGCCGTAGTCGATCAGTTCACACCGGAGGTAGGGGTCGGCGTTAAGGGAGTAACTACGCAATTCTATGTTCTTATCAGCATGGTTATATGCTGGGCGGACGGGATCATCTCGATCGTACTGATAGGCGATCCCACCGCTGTATTGGTTGTTGGAAGTGGTCGGACACGTGTACGGGCGGGCTATGAAGGGCAAGTAGACGCGGTTTAAGGGGGGATCGTGCGGGGCCATGAGTGCCTTAATTGGGCTAAGCATGGCGAGGATCAGCAATGTGCAAATTCCCAGCCCTATCGCCAAACCCGGCAGCGACTTCCGGTCAGCGGGTTGCATGGTTAGCCCTTCCGAACCCCTCACTGGACGAGGTGAACCTTAATCATGTTCGTCCTCCCAGGCCCGCCCATAGGTACTCCCGCCGTTATGACCACCAGATCGCCTTTCTTCACCAATCCTTCATCTAAGGCCGCCTGCACAGTGGTGGCGATCATCTCGTCAGTGGTAGTGAACTTCCGCACCAAGAGGGAGTAAACCCCCCATACCAAGGCCAGGCGCCGTCTGGTCTCGGGGACGGGAGTGGGAGCGATGATGGGGATGACCGGACGGTACTTGGCCACCATGCGCGCCGTGTAGCCCGAGGTGGTGGGGGTGATGATAGCCTTGGCCGAGAGCTCCGCTGCCATCTCACAGGTGGCTCTCCCGATGGCGTCGGTGAGGGTGGAGGGGTGCTCAGAGACGAACCATCCCTTAAGTGGCAGCTCCCGCTCCGTAGTGGTGGCGATCTTAGCCATGATGCGCACCGACTCCACTGGGTACTTTCCCACTGCTGTCTCACCCGAGAGCATAAGGGCATCGGTGCCGTCCAAGATGGCGTTGGCCACGTCCGAGGCCTCGGCCCTGGTTGGACGGGGGTGATGGATCATGGAATCCAGCATCTGGGTGGCGGTGATGACCGGCTTGCCCACTTGATTGCACTTCTTAATGATCATCTTCTGGTAGATGGGGACCATCTCGGCCGGCGTCTCCACCCCCAGGTCACCTCTGGCCACCATCGCCCCATCGCTGACCGAGAGGATCTCGTCGAAATTGGCCACCGCCTCGCGCTTCTCGATCTTAGCGATCACTGGGATCTGGGCCCCATGCTTAGCTAAGAGCTTCTTAAGCTCCAAGATATCCTCGGCGCAACGCACGAAGGAGAGAGCGATATAGTCCACCTCATTCTCCACCCCCACGAGGAGGTCCTCCTTATCCTTATCCGTCAGCGAGGGCAGGCTGAGAGGGGAATGGGGCAAGGTGATCCCCTTACGCGAGCGCAGCACGCCGCCGGTGACCACACGGCAGCACACATCGGTATCCGTGGCCCCTACCACCTCCAAGTCCAGAAGCCCATCGTCCAAGAGGATATGGTCGCCGGTCCGGACCTCCTGCGGAAGGCGGGGGTAGAGGACGGTGACCTCCCTCTCATCGCCCAGGACCTGACGGGTGGTCAAGGTGAAATCCCTTCCCTCCTTAAGCATCACCTTCCCGCCCTTTATCTCGCCCACCCTGACCCTTGGCCCTTGTAGGTCCTGCATCACGGCCACCACTTTGCCCTCCTCCTCGGCCAGGCGGCGGACGAGGGCGATGCTGCGGACATGGGTCTCACGATCGCCGTGGGAGAAGTTGACACGGGCCACGTCCATCCCGGCACGGATCATCTCCCTGAGCACTTCCTCCGACTGCGAGACCGGCCCCAGCGTGCAAACGATCTTAGTGCGCGGCATTGCTCCCCTCCCTCTGAAGGACGGAACGGAGAGCATCCCCTACTCGCGCCCATCGGCGTAGGGAAAGCGCATCGCCATCCCTGCTTTCGGTTAAATTATACCATTTTTGGTTGAGAAAAGCCACCGAAGTTCGCTGTGGATTGCCCTTTTCGCTCGGATTGGTGTATACTTAAAGGTGGACTGGCGTTGCGAAGGCTAGAGCGAGCTCAGATGATAGACCAGCAGCGTATCCGCAACTTCTGCATCATCGCCCACATAGACCATGGGAAATCGACCTTAGCCGACAGGCTCCTCGAGCTGACGGGCACCATCCCTCCGAGGGAGATGAGGGAGCAGGTGCTGGACTCGATGGAACTGGAGCGGGAGAAGGGGGTCACCATCAAGGCCTCGGCGGTGCGTATGATCTACAAAGCCAGCGACGGCCAGGAGTACGAGCTCAACCTCATAGATACCCCCGGCCATGTGGATTTCGCCTACGAGGTCTCCCGTGCCTTAGCCGCCTGCGAGGGGGCCATCCTGGTGGTGGACTCCGTCCAGGGAATCCAGGCTCAGACCGTGGCTAACCTCTACATGGCCCTGGACCATGACCTCGAGATCATCCCCGTGGCCAACAAGATAGACCTGGCGAGGGCCCGCCCCGATGAGGTCGCCCGGGAATTGGAGGAGCTCATCGGCATCCCTGCCGAGGAGACGCTGAAGGTCTCGGCCAAAGAGGGGGTAGGGGTCGAAGAGGTGTTGGAGGCGATCGTCGAGCGCATCCCACCCCCCCATGGCGATCCCCATGGCCCCCTGCGTGCCCTCATCTTCGATTCCCACTACGACCCCTACAAGGGGGTGGTGGCCTATGTGCGAGTGGTGGACGGCGAGATAACCCTGGATCGGCCCCTGCTGCTCATGGCCAATGGGGTGAAATTCGAGCCCATGGAGGTGGGGACCTTCACGCCGGGGCTTTCCCCTGTGGAGGCCCTCTCGGCTGGAGAGGTGGGATATGTAGCCACGGGGCTCAAGGATGTGCGGGATTGCCGCGTGGGCGATACCATCACTTCAGCTCAGGAGCCGGCCCGTGAGCCCCTGCCGGGTTACCGTCCAGCCAAGCCCATGGTCTTCGCCAGCTTCTATCCCACCGAGAGGGAGGGCTACAGCCTCCTCAAGGATGCCTTGGAGAAGCTCCAGCTCAACGACGCTTCACTTACTTACCAGCCGGAGAGCTCACAGGCCTTAGGCTTGGGCTTCCGCTGTGGGTTCTTAGGGCTCTTCCACATGGAGATCGTCCAGGAGCGATTGGAACGCGAATACGGTCTGGACATTCTGGCCACCGCTCCAAGCGTTGAATACCATGTCCTCACCAGCCGGGGAGAGGTGGTGGAGGTGCGAAGCCCTGCCGATCTGCCTCCGCCGGGGGAGATCGAGGAGATAGATGAGCCCTGGATGGACGTGCGAATCTGGACTCCCGATGAGTACATCGGATCCATCATGGAGCTGGTGACCCGCCGTCGCGGGGAAGTGGGGCCCATAAAGTACCTGGACCGCCAGCGGGTGCTGCTCCAGTTCCAAATGCCCCTCTCAGAGTTGATCGTGGACTTCTATGACCAGCTCAAATCCTGCACCCGCGGCTACGCCTCGCTCGATTATGCCTTCGCTGGCTATCGCCCAGGCGACCTGGTCAAGATGGATATCTTGGTTAACAAAGAGCCGGTGGATGCCCTCTCCCTGATCGTCCATCGGGACAAGGCCTATCCTGTGGGCAAGGCCCTGGTCAAGAAGTTGAAGGAGGTCATCCCTCGCCAACTCTTCCCCGTGCCCATCCAGGCCGCCATTGGCAAGCGGGTCATCGCCAGGGAGACGGTCAAGGCCCTTCGTAAGAACGTGCTGGCCAAGTGCTATGGCGGCGACGTGACCAGAAAACGCAAGCTCCTCCAGAGGCAGAAGGAGGGAAAGAAACGCCTAAAGCGCATCGGCAAAGTGGAAGTGCCGCAAGAGGCCTTTTTGGCAGTGCTTAAGCTGGAGGGATAGGATCGCTGGACGGCCGGATCACCTCTATCCCTCCCATGTACGGCCTGAGGACCTCGGGCACGACGATGGAGCCATCGGCCTGCTGGTAGTTTTCGAGGATGGCGATCATGGTGCGGGGAAGGGCGAGGCCCGAGCCGTTCAGGGTGTGTACGAACCTGGGCTTGGCGCCGGGAGCCGGACGGTAGCGGATGTTGGCCCTCCGGGCTTGGAAATCGCGGAAGTTAGAGCACGAGCTGACCTCGAGCCATTCACCGCAGCCGGGAGCCCACATCTCGAGGTCATACTTGATGGCCGCGGTGAAGGACAAGTCCCCTGTGCACATCTGGACCACCCGATAGGGGATCTCCAACCTCCTGCATACATCCTCAGCATCGTTGATTAACCTCTCCAACTCCTCATCGGAGGTCTCAGGTTCGACGAATTTGACCAGCTCCACCTTATCGAATTGGTGGACGCGCTTGATCCCTCGCGTATCCTTCCCTGCTGCCGCCTTCTCTCGCCTGAAGCAGGCCGTATAGGCCACATGGTAAATAGGAAGGGTGCCCGGCTCCAGTATCTCCTCCCTGTAGAGGTTGGTCACCGGCACCTCGGCGGTGGGGATAAGCCAAAGGTCGTCCTCATCGTCATGGTAGAGGTTATCGCTGAATTTGGGGAGATTGCCCGTCCCTACCATACACTCCCGCTTGACCAGGAAGGGCGGATAGACCTCAGTGTAGCCGTGCTCCTCGACATGGAGGTCTATCATCCAGGTGATGAGGGCCCGTTGGAGTTTGGCCCCTAAGCCTTTAAGGACGTAGAACCGGGAGCCGGATATCTTGACCCCTCGCTCGAAGTCTATGATCCCCAAGGCGGGCCCCAGTTCCCAATGGGGCAGGGGTTCGAAATCGAATTCCCGCATCCGGCCTTCGGTACGGACCACCACATTCTCGCTTTCGTCCTTGCCAACGGGGACCTTCTCATGGGGCATGTTAGGAACTTCCAGGAGCAGGGCATGCAAGCGTTCTTCCACTTCGCTCAATCGCTCATCTAGCTCATCTATCCGATCTTTGACCCTTCTCATCTCCTCGATGAGCGCCTGGCGCTCCCCTCCCTCCTCCATCGTTCCTATCTTCTTTGAGGCGACTCTACGCTGGTGTCGCAGGGCCTCTACCTCGCTCAATAGACTGCGGCGCTCCTCATCCAAAGCCAATATCTCGTCAATGGGCGCAGTGGTGTTAAGCTTGATCAGGGCCTCTTTGACCAATTCGGTGTTCTCGCGGATAAAGTTCAGGTCGAGCATCCTTCACCTCCCTATTGCAATGCAAAGCGCTTCTCGTGAAAGGACGAGAAGCGCTGTCTCTCGTGGTGCCACCTTTCTTCGCCGCCCATGGGCGGCCTCAGCGGTGAATACACCTCGCCTTCTAACGGGGGCATGCGGCCGATCTTACTCTCCACAGGGATTTCGATCGGCGACTCGGGAGTGGATTTCAGCGGCCTCTGGCTATCGCCTCTCAGCTGACGGACACTTTCACCCTTAGCCAGGATCTCCTCCACAACAGTGCCCATCATCGGCGACTCTCTGGGAGCCGAACCACCGCCTACTTGTCTCCGTCATCGCCTTTGACTGTGGAATTTTCGAATAGAAATTATATCACTGATACCCCACTCTGTCAAATTCCTATGCTGCTTCTAAAGCTAAGAGGGCCTTCCAGTGGCGAGGGATCACCTGCTGGGCCTCGTCGACACCTGCCGGCTGACCACCCTCCTGGGCTCCCAGCCCACCCTGCCTCCTCCAGTGGCCCTGGACGAGCCGCCCGAGGTGGATAACCTCCGTAGAACTTGCCGAGAAGGGCGCCGTGTGGTAGGATAGGGCCGGGACGCCTGGTGGAGACATCTCCCAGGGTGCTATAGGTTGGGATACCCCGGGTGGCGTCCCTTTGCACATCGCTGTGGACCCTACAAGTTGGCCACGGGTAATGCGGTTCGGGGATGGGGTGATGGTGGATATCGGACGAGGGGGAGCTGGGAGGGCTTGGGTCAGGGGGCAAATGGTCGCCTATTTCGGGGTGGGGCTGGTCATCGGCCTGGCGGCCTTTCTGCGCTTCTTTCGGCTGGGCGCATATGGGGTCGGCAACGCCTACTACGCTGCGACGGTGCAGAGCATGTTAACCTCCTGGCACAACTTTTTCTTCGCCTCCTGCGAGCCGGGCGGTTCGGTCACCGTCGACAAGCCTCCCCTGGGCTTTTGGGTGCAGGCGGCATCGGCATACCTGTTGGGTCTCAACGGTTTTGCGCTGGCCTTCCCGCAGGCGCTGGCCGGCGTGCTCTCCGTCGCGCTCCTGTATGGGGTGGTAAAGCGCCAGTTCGGCGAGCTGGCCGGCTTGATGGCGGCTGCGGCCTTGGCGGTAATGCCTGTGGCGGTTGCGGTGGAGCGCAACAACGCCGTCGACGGCCTGCTGGTCTTCGTGCTGCTGTCGGCGACGTGGGCCTTCTGGCGAGCGGTGCGGAGGGGGAGGTTGCGCGACCTGCTCCTCGGAGCGGTCCTGATGGGGTTGGGCTTCAACATCAAGATGATGCAGGCTTTTATGCCGCTGCCTGCCCTGTTTGCGGTGTACCTCCTCGGCGCGCCTCACCACTGGAGGAGGCGGATCGCCTATCTGGCAGCTGCGATGGCGGTGCTGATAGGGGTTTCGCTCTCGTGGGCCCTCATGGTCGATCTGACGCCGGCCGATGAGCGGCCCTATATCGGCGGCAGCGGGAACAACACCGTGCTGGGGTTGATAGTCGGCTATAACGCCCTCACCCGCCTGGGCCTGAGCATGGGGCCCAGGCTGGGGGCCCCGGCGCGGAGGCCGCCGCCCGCCCACCTGTATCAGGATGTTGGGCTGCCGGGATGGCGGCGTCTGCTCACCCCACCGCTCGTCGGGGAGGCGAGCTGGGTGCTTCCCTTCGCCCTCCTGGGGATCCCTTTGGCCCTGGTGCAGCTTGGCTGGCGGTGGCCCTTGGGCGAGAGGCATCTGGCCCTGGTGCTGTGGGTGGGTTGGCTGCTGCCCGAGCTCATCTACTTCAGCTTCAACAGGGGCCTGTTTCATCCCCACTACCTCATCATGCTTGGGCCCCCTCTGGCCGCGCTGGTGGGGGCGACAACGTGGGCGCTCCAGCAGGTATACCGGAGGCGCCGCTGGTTGGGCTGTGCGTTGTCCGCCCTGCTTGTGGGGGGCACGGTCGCCTTCCAGGCTATCACGCTGCGAGACCATCCCGGGTACGCCAGATGGATATTCCCCACCTTCCGCGAGCTGGCGGTACAGGGGCAGCGGGCGCTCGCCTCCTTCCTGTTTCACGCCTGGTGGGCGGCGGCGATCCCCATGGCGCTGTTGGCGTTGGGGCTGGGCGTATCGGTTTTGACCGCGCGGCGCGCCCAACCCTGGCTCAGCGAAACCGCCTTTGGCGTAGCCATGGCGGCGGTTCTGGTGATGCCGCTGTTTTGGTCCGGGCTGACCACCTTCGACGATGATCCCGATGCCTGCCTGCCCCGTTCCGGCCTCCACACCCACCACACGCATTGTCCGTCCACCCTGTCAGTGGCTCAGCAACGGATAGCGGAGTACCTGTTGGCGAACACCGAGCCGGGCAGCTACCTGGTCGCCACCCTGGCTGGCCATGAGGCGGCGCTCTACATCCTGGCAACTGGGCGCCCCGTGCTGCCCCTGGGCGGGTTCACCGGAGGCGACGAGGTGGTGGGGGTTGACGAGCTTGCGCGGATGGTTCAGGAGGGGAAGTTGCGGTTCATATTGGATTCCCGGGAGCTGGCCTGGAGAAAGCCCCGGATCGCGGCCTGGCTGGATAGCCACTGCCGGAGGCGGGCCAACTTGTACGATTGCGGCGGCCGTTGAGCGGCTGGGATGGATCCCGTGGGGCAAGCGCGGCCGACCGGCTGCTCCCGCCTGGGCGCTGCGCAGGGAGTTGGGGGCGGTCGGCGAGGAAAGAGGTTGTAATATCGTCGTTTCAAGACATGCCTGCCCTTTTGCCTGCTCAAGGCAATATGCTTTAACTCTATAGCGAGGAAACCTGGGCCTTGGCTTTACCCAACTATGAGGCGGAGGATGGCAATGGGCAGGGGCTTAACCCCACGGGCCTAGAGAGGGCAGCCCGCCTCCCGCCAGCACTCGCTCGTAGATGGCCGATCTAGAAGATAGGCGTTGCTATGATATATCAACTCCTCTTCGGACCAAGGGGAGCCGTCCCACCCCCGGTACAGGATGTCGGTGCCATCGGCACATCCAAGCGGTTAAATCCACTAGGGTGGGAACGCGGGCAGCGGGAAGAACCAGACTCATGATTATCGCCGGTCCGATGCAAGTGTGCATCCTGGTCTTCGTTGGGCATCGGTGCTCGCCGGACGAGACCGTTTTCGCAGCAAACGGCGAAGTTGGCAACTTTGAAAACGAAGGCCACCAGCTTCTGGATGGAGCTGGTGGCTTTTGATAATCTTGCCGGTAAGCCATCGAGCAGAAAACGCTTCGAGGGCGAGGCGGGGGCGTCCGCCTCCGGGGTGAAGGTGATTGGTCGAGTCTTCCAAGGCCGGGCAAGTGCATCAACGCGTAAACATGTCTAACCGCCGGCCGGCATCCCACCACGGCCTATGGCCGCCGTGCCCCGCCGCCTTCATGGTGCCGAGGATTGATCCAGAGGATGCTACAGGTGTGGCTGTGCCCGTTAGAGCGACTGAAGCAGCCGAGCCGATATAATTGATGACCAATTGAGGCGGGTGAGGCCCTTCCCTGGTGGAGAATCCCCGCCACGAGGAATCGGGGCCAGAATGTTCGGGGCCGCGGATCATGATCCCATAGTTGGGCTGTGAACCGTTGACCCAGGCCTGGACCAGCGCCGTCATGTCGAAGTCGTACCACCCCCAAGCTCCTTCCTGTACCGAATTAGAGCCGTAGGCTTCCAAGCACGACGGCTTATTATTTCCAAGTCACGGTCATCTCGGCCCAGTCTGAGCCGATGCGGTAGGTCGTGATGGTGCGGTAGCGATTAGGATAGTCCCAGGAACTGACCAAGTAGAGCCGCAATGTCGCACTGTTGATCTGGGCTCCGGATGGCAAACTGGGCAGGTCGAAACGCACCAGGCTGCGCACGATCTTGCCATCGGGGTCGAGATAGTCGTCGTAGCCAGCCCACATGTCGCCGGCATCGCCGACGTTAGAGTCAGGGTAGCCCTCAAGGACACAGCTATCGGCAATAGAGGTCAGCGTCACTTGGTGGGGACTAGGTATCGGCGTTGCCGTGGGCGTAGGCGTTGGGGTAGGGGCCGGAGGCCAGGCCTT
>CAYYKQ010000059.1:0-11262 GCA_964440965.1 uncultured Anaerolineae bacterium
GTGGTCAGGCGCTTGCGGAAGCGGGAGAGCTCCTCGTCGGTGGAGCTCTCCACGCCGATCTGAACCATCAGATTGCCCGCCCGCCTCATCAAGGGGAGCAGCTCCCTGTGCTTGATCACCAGGTCGGCCCGCCCCTGGTAATACCAGGATACGGCGAGGCCCCTCCTCAGGATCCCCTCACATATCCGGCGCATATGCTCCCCGTCCACATTGAAACAGTCATCGCCGAACCAGAAGCATTCGCGGCCATACTTTTTGTTCAGCAGCTCCATCTCCTCCACCACCATCTCCGGATCCCTGGGCCTCCAGCGCCCTCCCCAAAACCTCCACTCGGAGCAGAAGGTGCATCTGTAAGGACAGCCCCGGCTGGCCAGGATGGTGGTGAACCTGCCGAAGACAGTGAAGACGTACCTATGCATGGGCAGGAGGTGGTATGCGGGCAGGGGAAGCGCATCCACGTCCAAGGGGGGTGGCTGAGGGGTTTGCACCACCTGGCCATCACCGCGGAAGGCGATGCCCTGCACAGAGGACAGATCACCACCGCCCTCCAAACAGCGAACCAGCTCCACCAGGGTTCGCTCCCCTTCGCCCCGCACGACCACATCCACCTCGGGGTGTTCAAGCAGTGTCTCCTCGGCGGTGAAGGTCACATGGGGGCCGCCCAGCACGGTCGTTATCTTGGGATCAACCCCTTTGGCCGTCCTGGCAACCCCGATGGCCTTAGGGAAGAAGGGGGTCATGGCACTCACCCCGACCACGTCGGGCCTGCTCTCCTCAATGAAGTCTTCGAGCTCCGCCCAGCCCATATTCGAGGCATTGCAGTCGAGTATCCCCACCTCGACCCTCTCTTCCTCCAAAGCCGCGGCCACATAGGCTAAACCCAATGGCGGGGAGATGTAGTTCCCTCCCATCAACTCCCAGATCCTCTTCGGAGGCTCAACCAGCAGTACCCTCATTTTCAACAGGATTTCTTAAATAAGTAGTAGTCGTAGTAGGGCCTGTGGAAATGTGGAAAACCCGGGGCCGATTTCCCTATAGCCACAAGATGTGAGGGCAAGTGAGACTATACTCCCCATGATTTGTATAACCATGCACCCGAGGGAGCAGAAGGGGTGTGGACGGTTTGTGGACAATCTACAGCTGATCTGTGGATAAGTTGTGGATAATGCTGAGAGGCCATGGAGATACTAAATGCAGGATAAAACAGGCGTGATAATGCTACAATTTGTAGACAACGCTAGGGGAAGGCCGCTCAGGGGCTCAGGTTGCACCCGATTTATCCACAGTTTGTCCCCAAGTTTTCCACAGGAAGGCGGGCAATTATCCACAGGGGGCCGGGGGATGTCCACAGTCACTTGTGGACGTCGTCTTTATAAAGCATCTCCTTGATGGCTATCATCTGGCGATATAGTTCCTCATCTCTGCTTATCTGGTCGCTGATCTTCTCATAGCCATGGAGGACAGTGGTATGGTCGCGGTTGAAGGCCTCTCCTATCTGGGGGAAGGAGGCGTCAGTCTCCTGGCGGGCTAAGTACATGGCTATCTGGCGTGGGACGACGATCTTCTTAGCGCGGCAGCGGCCCTTCAGTTGTTCGGGCTCCAATCCGTAGAAGTCGGCCACGGCCCGGATGACCTCCTCCAGGGTGATATGGGCCTTGAGGGGGGCGAAGTCCTGTAGGGTGCTGGCGGCCATCTCCACCGTCAGGGGCCTTTTCATCAGCTTTGCATAAGCCACAACGCGGTTGAGCGCTCCTTCGAGCTCGCGGATGTTGTTTCGTATCTGGTGGGCGATGAAGTCGATGACCTCATCGGGGACGGGCAGGGGCTGCTCCTTCGCCTTGAAACGCAGGATGGCGATGCGGGTCTCCAGATCGGGGGGCTGGATGTCGGCGATGAGCCCCCACTCGAAGCGGGAGCGGAGGCGCTCCTCCAGGGTGACCAGGGCCTTGGGAGGGCGATCGCTGGAGAGGACGATCTGCTTGTTGGCCTCGTGGAGGAAGTTGAAGGTATGGAAGAACTCCTCTTGGGTGCTCTCCTTGCCGGCGATGAATTGGATGTCGTCTATCAGCAGGACGTCGTTATCGCGGTACTTCTGGCGGAAGGCCTCGGTGGTGTGATCGCGGATGGAGTTGATGAGGTCATTGATGAACCTCTCCGAGGAGACATAGAGGACCCGGAGCCCCTTCTTCTGGGTGGCGTGCCCTATGGCCTGCAGCAGGTGGGTCTTCCCCAGCCCTACCCCTCCGTAGATGAAGAGGGGATTGTAAGCCTGGGCCGGGTTCTCGGCCACGGCCAAGGAGGCGGCATGGGCCAGCCGGTTGCTGGGGCCCACGATGAACGTCTCGAAGGTGTATCTGGGGTTAAGCATCTCTGAAGGGGCCTCGCGATCGGAATACGGCTCGGAGACCAGCTCATTTAAAAGGCGTGGCACCTCCCTCTCCCTCTCAGCCCTGACGGCGAATTTCACCTCCACCGAACGGCCCGCAAGGCCGTTCAACGTCCGTTTGATGGTGGTGAGCAAGCGGTTCTCCAGCCAATCCTTGGCGTAGGCGCTGGGCACGCCGATGACAAAGGTGCCGTCTTCATAGGAGATTAGGGAGGTGTTCTTGAGCCAAGTGTCGAATGTGGCCTTGGTCATTTGCAGTTCGAGTTCGCCTAACGCAGCCTGCCAGATCTCCTTAGCCTTCATCTTCCATCTGCTTCAAACCCAAGTGGATGTGAAAGCATTTCCTATTTTACTAAAGCCCTCGCCGTTTAGCAATAGCGGACAGGGGATTCTACCTTAAAATTCGAGATTTTTAAGGAAAAAGAGCCCGCGGGGATTCGTCAGAGCTCGGTGATTGCTCCTCCCTCCACCCTATGCTATAATTCCCTTGACCTTGGAGGTGGGGATGCCGATGGAATCGCTGCTCGAGGGGGCACGCAGCCTAGGCCTCGAGCTGACCGAGGAGCAGTTAAGGGCCTTTCAGATCTACTACGAGGAGCTCATAGCCTGGAACGAAAGGTTCAACCTGACGGCCATCACCGACTACGAAGGGGTTCAGATCAAACATTTCTTGGACTCTCTGACCTGCCTCTTGGCCGTCCAGAGCCCGGGGGAGGCCATCGATGTCGGCACGGGGGCGGGTTTCCCAGGGCTCCCCCTCAAGATCGTCCGTCCGGAGCTGAGGTTGACCTTGCTGGAGGCGAGGGGCAAGAAGGTGGCTTTCCTGGAGCACCTGATCGAGCGGCTGGGATTGAAGGGGGTGAGGGCTATCAAGGGACGGGCGGAGGAGCTGGGCCGAGATCAGGCCCATCGGGAGCGTTATGACCTGGCCCTGGCCAGGGCCTTGGCGAAATTCCCCACCCTGTTGGAATACACCTTGCCTTTCTGCCGGATAGGAGGACTGGTGGTGGCACAGAGGGGAACGGCTGCCCGAAGGGAGGTGGAGGAGGCCGCATGGGCCATCTCCGTTCTGGGGGGAAGATTGCGGCGCATCCTAACCCTGAGGCTTCCGGGCCTTGAGGAGCCCCGCCATCTCGTGGTCATCGAGAAGGTGGCCTCCACCCCTGGGAGGTACCCCCGCCGCCCGGGCATCCCCGCCAAACGCCCTCTCATTAAAAAATCCCCATAACCGATCGGTCATGGGGATTTAACCATTGTTCGGACCTTTCCCTCATGTACCTGCCACAGGGTTGCCCGGCCCAGGAAGTCGGCGCCGTAGTCACCCCAATCGGTGGTGGTCAGGATGGCCTGCTCCACACCTTCGATCGTCTCCATCAGATAGCGGCGGCGGGCCTCGTCCAGTTCGGCCATGGCCTCATCCAGGAGGAGGATGGGCCATTCCCCCGTCTTGCTGCGCAGGAGCTTCACCTCTGCCAATTTGAGGGCTAAGGCTATGGTGCGCTGTTGCCCTCGGGAACCGAAGACGTTCATGTCCACTCCGCCGATCAGGAAGCGCAGCTCGTCGCGCTGGGGGCCGATGAGGGTCATTCCCTGCTGAATCTCAAGCCTCCTCGTCCGCTGGAGGTGTTTTTGGAAGGCGGCGGCTATCTCCTCCACTGTGAGGGGGATGTCCAATGGGGGGGAGAGCTCGGGGCGGCGGTCAAGTTTATGCTCGGCGAGGGGGCGCGACAGAGGATCGAAGCTGGGCTCGTAGCGGAGTCTCAGGTGCTCCCTTCCTCCCGTCAGCTCCAGGTGGATGGGGTACGCGAGCTCGCCCAGCTCGGCCACGAGCCGCTGGCGGCAGGCCATGATGAACGCCCCCTCCTCCGCCAGTTTCCGATCCCAGAAGAGGAGACGGCTCTGGTCGCCCCCGCGCTCGCCCAGGCTCTTCAGAAGGTGATTGCGCTGGCTCAGCAGGTGGTTGTATCTTCTGAGGGAGCGGTGATAGCGGGCCTCGATTTGGCAGAGGATCTCGTTGAGGTAGCGGCGGCGCTCGCTGGGAGGCCCGGCCACCAGTTTCACATCCTGGGGTGCGAAGAACACCACGTTCATCTGGCCGAGGAGCTCCAAGGGGCGCTTGTCCACGCCGTTGATGCGGATGCGCTTGCGGAGGCCACGAGTGGAATCCTCAATCAGGGCGATCTCGATCCGCTGGGAACCCTCGGCCTTGCGTATCCGCGCGTCCAGGCGGGCGAAAGGGATATCCTCCTGGGAGGCCAGCCAGTTGATGAGCTCTCGATCGGCCTCGGCACGGGGGGAGCGAGCGGCGGCTAAGTAGCAGATGGCCTCCAGAAGGTTGGTCTTGCCCTGGGCATTTCCGCCCTGGAGGAGGACGATACCTGGGGGGAACTCCAGGTCCAGACGGACGTAGTTTCTGAAGTTGGTGAGGGAGAGGTGTTCGAGGTACATCTGCTCTCCTAAGCCGATGGCCGGCTTTCCCATTTGAAAAACAAGGCGACCTATCGGTCACCTCTTGCGGGATTCCTTTCTGGGCGGCTTAACCCCTGCGAAACTGGGCTCCTCTGCCTTCGGCGGGGCCTCCCATCCCTTTCATCGCGAGATGTGCATGGGCATGATCACATGCACGAACTCCTCAGCGCCCATAGGCTTGAAAACGCCTGGGCTGGTGGGGGTGGTGGTGGTGAGTTCCGTCTGCTCAGCGTCTATCACGGAGAGGACATCGATCAGGTACCTGGCGTTAAAGGCTATCTCGATCTCGTCCCCCTCCACCTGAGCGTCTATCGCTCCCACGTTGTCGCCCAACTCAGCGCTGGTGGCAGCCACCTTCATGTGACCAGGGGCCATGTGCAGGCGGACGATATTGGCGGCCTCGCGGGCGAAGATGTTTGCCGTCTTCACCGCGGAGAGGAATTGGCGGGTATCCACCACCGTTCTGGTGTAAGGGCCGGCTTCTGGTTGGGGCTTGGGGATGATCCCCCTATAGTCGGGGAATTTGCCCTCAATGAGCTGGGAGACGAGCTCTACATCGGCCGTGTGGAAGAGGACCTGGGCGCGATCGGGGATGACGTAGAGGGCGATGGGCTCCTCCTCCGATGGGAGGCGGACGGTGGCCACTATGCGTGCGAGCTCGGACAGGGCTCGTGCGGGGATGATGACGCTCATCGGCCCCTCCACCTCCTCGGGGAGCTCCGCGGAGCGCACCGAGAGGCGATAGCCGTCGGCGGCGGCCATGGTGACCCTATTGCCCTCGAACTCGGTCAGCACCCCCGAAAGGACGGGACGGCTCTCGTCGGTGGCGGCGGCGAAGACCACCTGACGGATCATCCGGCTCAGGAGTTGGGGGTCGAGGTCGAGCTTGTGCTCGTCCGGGGCCTCGGGGATGATGGGGAACTCCTGGGCATCGATGCCCTTGATGTTGGCCTCGAAATGGGCGCACTTGAGGTTGAGAGTTTGGGTGCGCACCACGAGCTCCATATCGATCCGCTCCGGGGGGAGGGAGTTGACGAAGTCCGTGAGCAGGCGTGCCGGCACCGTGGTAGCTCCCTCCTCCTCCACCTTGGCCCCTATCCAGCAGTTGATGCCGATCTCCAGGTTGGTTGCCGAGAGCTTGAGACGCCCCTTGTCGGTTTCGAGCTTGACGTTGGAGAGTATGGGCAGCGTGGAGCGGGTTGCCACCGCTCTCCCCACGATCGATAGGCCTTTAGCCAGATTTTCCTGCAAGCAAGAGACCTTCATAAGTATAACCTCCTCACCGATCGTGATCCGTTAAAGCGGTCGCACACTAACCGTGAGATACAAGACGTGGGCCTTGCTCGACTTGGCTATATACGCAAGATACTGGGGTTTGCCCCAATTGTGCGACCACTTTAGTATACTACACATCGGTTTTTTATTCAAGCGCGTGGCGATAGCAGGGGTCGTCGCGCTCTTCAGGGCAGGACCTTCCCTGGGTTGAGGATATTGTGGGGATCGAACACCCTCTTTATTCCCTTCATTATTTCTATCTGTTTCTCATCCAGGCATTGACTGAGGTCCCTGAGCCTGATCCGTCCCACCCCGTGTTCAGCGGTTATGGTGCCGCCCAGGCTGATGGTCAGCTCGTATATCGCCTCTTTCACCTTTTCCAGGTCCTCCTCCTCGATGCCTCCCACCTCCTTCATCAGTATCTGAGGGTGGAGGTTGCCGTCTGCGGCATGCCCGTACACGGGGAGGTACATGTCGAATCTCTTGGCGATCTCCTCCAGTCCGTCCAAGAGCTTCGGTATGCTGGCCGGGGGAACCCCTACATCCAGGGTGTCCAAGGTGTAAGGCTTCAGAGAGAGGTAGATGTTGCTCCTTATGCTCAGGATATCGTCCTGCTCCTTTTTGCTTTGGACGACCAGGGTGTCCAAGGCGTTGGACCTCCGGGCGATCTGGTCTATCTTATCCGCCTGGAGGAAAACCTCTTCTGTGCTGCGCCCCGTAACTATGATGTAGAGGAGGGCCTTGCCTCTTTTCATTGGCCATCTCTTCCCTAAGTGCTCCGCCGATCTCTCCATCAGGTCCTGCTCCACGTACTCCACAGCAAGAGGGATGATCCCCTCCTGGAGTATCTTGGGCACGGTTCCTATGGCATCGTGGCGATCCTCATAGGGTATCAGCAGGGTTATGGTCTCTTTGAATTTGGGGTAAAGCCTGATGGTCGCCTTGGTTATCACCCCCAACGTCCCTCCGCTTCCTATCAGCAGGTGCATCAGGTCGTATCCAGCGACGTTCTTAAGCAATTTCCCTCCCAGGTTCAATATCTCCCCTGTGGGAAGGACGACCTCGATGCCCTTGACGTAGTTTCTCATGATCCCATACTTCACCGCCCTGGCCCCTCCCGCATTGCATGCTATGAGCCCTCCTACCTGGGCTGTCTCCTCACCCGGATGGAGGGGGAAGAAGAGGCCGGCCTTCTCCGCTGTCTCTATCAGCCTCCGCAGGGTCACCCCCGCTTCGACGATCACCATAAGGTTTTCCCTGTCCACCTCGATCACTCTGTCCATCCTCTCCAGGGAGAGGATGATACCATTTTCGGTGGGGATGGCTCCTCCTACCAGCCCCGTCCCTCCCCCTCTGGGGAAGACGGGTATCCCCTCCCGATTGGCGAGCTTCAGGATGTCCGATACCTTCTCGCTGCTATCTGGCCTCACCAGGACCACATCTGCGGCGGGCTGGGGGCGGACAGCCGGGGCCGTCTCATCGGACAGGTAATCCTGGATCGCCTCCCTATCGGTTGTCACCCATCCCCTTCCTACTATCCCTTCCAATGCGCTGATGAATTCGGCCTTCATGGCAAGCGGCCTCCCTTCGGCTTCAGGTCAATTGTTGGGGGTTAGGCGCGATCCGCATCTCCGTTTGGCTTACGGGTTGACTTCCGTTCCCAACAGTTCCAGGAACTTAGCCAGCCAGGCAGGATGAGCCGGCCACGCTGGGGCTGTGACCAGGTTGCCGTCTACATAGGCTTCGTCCAGTGCTACCTCCATGAATTCCGCGCCGGCGTTCCGCAGGTCCGGCCCGACGGCGGGATAAGCCGTGCACTTCCTACCCTTCAACACACCCGCTGCTGCCAGGACCTGAGGTCCGTGGCAGATCGCCGCGATCGGCTTGTTGGCCGCGGCGAAATGGCGTACTATCTCCACCACCCTCTCGTTCAGGCGGATGTACTCCGGCGCCCGGCCGCCGGGGATCACCAGCCCATCATAGTCCTCGGCCTTCACCTCATCGAAGGTGGCGTTCAGGGTGAAGTTGTGGCCCCGCTTCTCGGTATAGGTCTGGTCTCCCTCGAAGTCGTGGATGGCCGTGCGCACCACCTCCCCCGCCTTCTTGTCTGGGCAGATGGCGTGTACCGTGTGTCCCACCATCTGCAGAGCTTGGAAAGGCACCATCACCTCATAGTCTTCCACGTAATCACCAACGAGCATCAGGATCTTCTTAGCGGCCATTTCCCCTCCCTTCTATGCTACGAATCGCGCCTAACCCCTTCTGACCCTCAGGAAGATGCTGGGGGTCAATCTGAACGGAGCCAGCGGCCTCTGGAGCAGCCCGTCCACAGCGGCCAGGAGGTGGGGAGGGAAGAGGCGCTTCAGGATGGGCAGTCGGAAGGAGGAGACAGCCAGCCCCTCCTCGATGGCGAAACCGCTCTCCCGCAGGCGGTCCTCCATCCAGGCGGGGTGGAAATCGTAGTGGAGCTCGGCGAATTCCAACGGTTCGCACGAGAAGGGATTCCAGCCCTGGCGGCGGAGCAGCCAGCGGAGGATGGCCTTGAGATGGCGCTTATTGGCGTACTCCAGGATGTAGAGGCCCTGTGGCTTCAGCACCCTGTGGATTTCCCGCAGGGCGGAGGGGATGGATCGGACATGGTGCAGGACCCGCACCGTGACCACCGTATCGAAGAGGCCATCGGCGAAAGGGAGTTTGTAGAGGTCGGCAACCACGAAGGTATGTCTCCCATCCCGGTTCCACTTCTCCCAGGCCTGGCGCAGCATGGATGGAGAGCGGTCCAGCAGGACCACCCTCTCGTGGCCCCTGTAAAGGTCGGCTAAGCGGCCGAAGCCGGCCCCGATCTCTAAGAGATAGCCGCCGGCAGGGGGGAGGAGCCTCCTCAGGGCGATCCGTTCAGCCAGGTCCTCGTACTCCCTCCCCTCCCAGAACCTCCTGTAATCGAAGCCTTCGTAGTCGCAGATAGCCTGCCTCCGAGCCTTATGCAACCTTCTCCTCTTAGTAACGCAGAAGGGCTCCGATGGAGCCAGCTCTCTCGAGCTCCTCGCAATCCTTGACCATCTCCACCTGCCCGCCCCCCTCCACCACCCTCCGGACGAGCATGTCTACGGCATCGCTTATCTCCTCCATCCTGCCCCCGCAGAAGGGGCAGTTAGCTATCTTCTGGGCGGCTAAGTAGCCGCACTCCTGGCAGCGGTAGCCTCGGGCGGTGTAGCCCTCGGCCACCACCAATATGTGGATTCGCCCCTCGCGCAGCGCGCCCAAGGTGTCGGCCAGTCCGATGACCCCTGCTCCTCCCTTGGTGGCGGCAGTGATCACCCTCTCCACAAGCCTCCTCTCGCTTTCCCTTTCCACCTCCTTGATCACCTCTAAGGATCGCTCCCGGACCTCGGCCTCTGGAGCGTCCATCTCGATGGACATGCTGCCCACCACCAGCCCCTGTAGCGATTTAGGCAGCATGTTTCTGAACTGGGCGATGTTCTCCTCGGTGCCGCCGAGGATGAGGTGGCGGCATTTCCCCTCCGCATAGAATGCGGAGGCCACCTCAGCTGCTCGCCTGAGGTTCTGCTGGGCCAGCTCGTCCACGTGGCGCTGGTATCGAGCCTGGGCCCAGCCGCCCCGCTTGTGGTGTTTCACCTCCTTTCCCAGGGTTTCGCTCATCTCATGGAGCTCGCCCATGTGGAACAGGAAGAGGCGGGCATCCCGGCGATCCACCAGGATGACCCCGTAGCGTCCGTAATCGTCCAGCAACTTCGTCAGCGGCTTGATATAGGCCCTCTCACCCACGAAGACCTGATTGGTCACCGGCACGGCCAAGGGGAAGACCCGCCAGAAGCCTTTCTCCTGGCAGGAGAAGATGGCCACTCCCTTGCCCTGCCAGTCATGTTCGAAGTCGAAGAAGCTCTCGACCCGCTCCGCGTCCTCCTTGGCGGCCTCCTCTTCCACCCTCTTCAGCAGGTCCCTCAGAATCAGCTTGCACTTCTCCTTCGGCTGCCTGGTGAGATCTGTGTCCAGGTAGAGGCTGAGGATAGGGGGATCCTCGCTCTCGAATTCGGCCAATTCCTGTAGCTCCTTCTCGTCAAGCAATTTCCACCTCCTTAAGAGTTACCAGCCGGATCATCGGGCGGGCTCGTTAAGCGGCGAGCCCTTTCGTCAGGTGACGAATGGTCTCGCCTAGATGAGGTCTATCCGCTTCAAGGTGATTTCGCTGCAATAGCGGCGAGCCCTTTCGTCAGGTGACGAATGGTCTCGCCTAGATGAGGTCTATCCGCTTCAGGGCGATTTCGCTGCAATAGCGGCGAGACCATTCGTCAGGGATCGATTTGAATGTAATTATTGCCTTTGCCTGCAAACAGGTGATAAAACGCATAGAGTTCCAGGCCGAAGGGGGGATAGCCGCCGTAGCCGAGGATGGGCATCTCAAAGATATGGAGGAAATCCCCGTAAGGGATGGTGTAAATCCACTTGGGGAAGGACCAGTAGTTCCAGAATTCCCAGAAGAAAGCGCAGAGCAGGACTCCTAAGCTAAGGGCGAGCACTGGCTGCCAATCGCCCTCGGCCGTGCTGCTGAGCAGGGAGGAATGGCCCAGCCGATGGTTGATCGGCTCCAGGATGAGGAGGAGGGAGAGCCAAAGGAAGGGAAAGCAGTATCGGGGCCAGAGGAGCAAGGCGATCAGCATGGACCATCCGGCAGAGAAGGCGATGGCCAGCACGCGTGACGTGGGCCTCAGCCGGGGTCCGTGACGGAACCGCCCCATGAAGGGGCAGGTGGCAACCAGTTCGGCGGCTTCGAAGACGGCGGGGATGACCGTCGAGAACGCTAGAGTGCCCATCAGATCGCTGAACAGACTATGGTCGACGCCTAAATAGCGCCAATTGCGGACATGCCGGTTGATGAACTCGAAGAGCCACCACGTGGGCGCCGAGGTCAGGAAGAGGCCGGCGAAAGCCCGGAGGTCGCGGGTGAGGAGGGATGTCCCGCGTCTCCGCCAGACGAGGGCGTCCAGAACCAGGATCAGGCCGGTCCACAGGGGGAAGAAGGCGACGGGGGCACGGGGGTTGGGGCCGGGCCAGGACCAGCTCAGTGGCCAGAAGATAGCGACGAGGCCCAAACCCAACCAGCCATGCCAGGG
>CAYYKQ010000060.1:0-11135 GCA_964440965.1 uncultured Anaerolineae bacterium
CGCGCTGCCCCAATTGCGATATCACCTATGTGCCGCCCCGGCTTTACTGCGAGCGCTGCTTCGCCAAATTGGATGAGTGGGTAGAGGTGAAGCCTACTGGCACCGTCCACACCTACACCGTCCTCCACCTGGCCCTGGACGGCTCTCCCCTGGAGAAGCCCGAAATCCTGGCCTTCGTCGTGCTCGATGGCAGCGACGGCGGTTTAGTGCACCGTCTGGGCGAGGTGGACCCCGACGAGGTGACAATCGGCATGAGGGTGGAGGCCGTCTTCAAGCCCGAGGCCGAACGGAAAGGCTCGATAACGGACATCGAATACTTCAGGCCGCTTTAACCACCTCCCCGAGAGCTTGGCCGTGATTTTGGCATCGCGTAGGACTGGTTTCGGTGGGCTGCCTCGGGCAGCCCTGGCCTCACGGGAGCTCTCGGGGAGGTCCGGTGTTAGCGGAGGGAGGCGCGATTGGCCAACCCGATAGAGGAGATAATAGCTCGCGCACGCCAGAAACGAAGGCTTTACCTGTTGGAGCACGAGTGTAAAGCCATCCTGAAAAGCATCGGCGTACCCACCACGAACTGCCTGGTCGCCAAGTCAGAGGAGGAGGCCGTCAGGGCAAGCGAGGCGATAGGATACCCTGTCGTCCTGAAAATCCTATCGCCCGAGGTCATCCATAAATCGGACGCCGGAGGGGTGATGGGGGTGATCGGCCAGTCACCCCTACTGGGCGAGGAGGAGGTGAGGAGGGCCTACAGGGAGCTTATGGCCAGGTTTAAGGGTCGCAACATAATCGGCGTGACCGTTCAGGAGCTGGCCAAGCCGGGGCTGGAGGTGATCGTGGGGGCGATGAGGGACGCCACCTTCGGCCCCGTTTTGATGTTCGGATTGGGCGGCGTCTTTGTGGAGGTGCTGAAAGATGTCGCCTTCCGGATCATCCCCGTGACGGAGCGCGACGCCCAGGAGATGATGGAGGAGATCAGGGGCTACGAACTTCTTAAAGGTTACAGGGGCCGCTCCGCCGACATCGCCAGCCTGAAGGACATCCTGCTGAAAGTCTCCGACCTGGTGACGGCCTACCCGGCCATCAAAGAGGTGGACCTGAACCCCATCTTCGCCTATCCGGAGGGAAGCATCGTCGTTGACGCCAGGATGATTTTGGAACAGGCCCCTCCAAGGGAGATGGCTGCTGTGCCCAAAACGGACCTTTCCGCTGTCTTCGAGCCTCGGAGCGTGGCCGTCGTCGGGGCGAGCAACAACCCTGACAAAGCGGGCTTCAACATCCTCGAAAACCTGTTAAGGTTAGGGTATAAAGGGAAGGTTTATCCGGTCAACTTAAGGGCAAAGGAGGTGCAGGGCCTGAAGGCCTATCCTGCTGTGGAAGAAATCCCCCACCAAGTTGACACGGCCATCATCGCCATACCAGCTAGGGGAGTGGTGGACGTGATGAGAGGTTGTGCCAGGAAGGGGGTCAAGGCCGTCATTATCATCAGCGGCGGTTTCTCGGAGGAGAGCGAGGAGGGGAGGCGGCTGGAGGAGGAGGTGGTGACCATCGCCCGCCAAGCTGGCATCCGGATAGTCGGACCTAACACCACTGGCGTTTTCAATACCCAGAACAATTTCACTTCCTCCTTCGTTTCGCTGGATAGAGTGGCTTCAGGAAACGTGGCCTTCGTGGCTCAAACGGGCCTCTTCCTGGGCGTATTGTTCGAGCATATCCTCTCTTCCCAACACTTCGGCATCAGTAAGGTAGCCGGCTTGGGCAATAAAGCCGACGTGGACGATGCCGATATCTTGGAGTATCTGGCGAAGGATGCACAAACTAAGGTCATAGCCATGTACATCGAGGGGCTGAGCGATGGCCGGAGGTTCTTGGAGGTGGCAGGGAGGACGACCAAGGAGAAACCCATCGTCGTCTTCAAGGCCGGAACCACCGAAGCCGGTGCCGAGGCGGCCCTCTCGCACACGGCTTCCCTGGCCGGAAGGAGCGAGGTCTTCGAGGCGGCCTGCAAACAGGCGGGCATATTGAGGGTACGGAGCTTCGAGGAGATGCTCGACGTGGTCAAAGCCTTCTCCTTTTTGCCCCTTCCGAGGGGGAACAGGGTGGCCGTCATTCACTACACGGGCGCAGGCTGTGTCATCGCCGCCGACGCCTGTCAACGGGAGGGACTCGAGCTGGCCAAACTATCGCCTGCGACAGTGGAAGCCATCGGGAGAATAACGCCCGCCTGGCACAGGATACGAAATCCCATAGACCTCTGGCCAGCCATAGAGCAGGTTTGGGTGGAGGCCTACGACGTGGCCATCGAGGCGGCCCTGCACGACGAGGGGGTGGACGCGCTGGTGGTCAGCATATTCGCCATGCCCCGTTGGGAGACCTACACCCCCGACTTAGACATGCTCCGGGCCTCCGGCAAGCCGGTGCTCTTCTGCGTCGAGGGGAACGAGGAGCTTGTGAGGGAAGCGGCCGCGAAGATCGAAGGGGAGGGCTTCCCCGTCTACCCCCAGGTTAACAGGGCCATCTTCGCCCTCTCTCATCTGGAGAGATACGCTCGCCTTCGAGAATGTCTTGCGCAGGGTTCCTGCGCGTAATTGAAAAAGGCCACAAATGCTTGACAGGGCAAAACTGCTTGTGATAGAATATACACAGCTTTTGCTCATCACATGCTGCCGCGGCCGGAAAGGCCCTGGTTAAAAAACAAGGAGGATGATTATGGAAATCCTGTTCGAAGGCGAAGGGGAGCTTCTCGGCTGGCACGACCCTGATGAGAACCGCAAATGGGTCCTCGAAAACAAGTCCAGGGAGCTTAGGGACAAGCGGATGACCGTAAAGGAGGCCGTGGAGAAATTCGTTCACGATGGAGATTACATCGCCTTTGGCGGCTTTGGTCACATCAGAGTACCCATGGCCCTTATCTACGAGATCATCCGCCAGGGGAAGCGCAACCTGGCCATGGCAGGCAAGACGGCCGTGCACGACATTGACATCCTCATCGGCGCCGGCTGCGTGAGCAAAATCGAGGTCGCTTACGCCTTCGGCCACGAGTTGCGAGGGCTCTCGCCAGCCGGGAGGAGGGCAGTGGAGAGCGGCCAGTGCAAAGTAGTGGCCGAGATCTCTAACGCTGGTTACCAGTGGCGCTTCCTGGCGGCCATGATGGGGGTGCCCTTCATCCCCTCCCGCAACATGCTGGGCACTGATACTCTGAAGAAGAGCTGCTGTAAGGTGGTAAAAGACCCCTGGAGTGGGAAACCCGTCTGCCTCATCCCCGCGGCCTACCCCGATGTGGCCATGTTCCACGTCCCCCGCTGCGACATCTACGGCAATGCCCAGATAGACGGCATCTTGGTGGAGGACTTCGAGCTGGCCAGGGCGGCCCGGCGGGTGATCATCACCACCGAGGAGATCGTCGATGAGGACGTCATCAGGGCCGAACCATACCGCACTGCCATCCCCTTTTTCCTCGTGGACGCCGTCTGCGAAGTTCCTTATGGGGCTCACCCCACTGAGATGCCCTACCTCTATTTCTTCGACGAGGAGCACATCGCGGAGTGGCTTGAGCTCTCCAGGACGCCCGAGGGGACGAAGCAATATTTCGATAAATATGTCTTCGGCGTGAAGGACTTCGAGGAGTATTTGGAGCTCGTGGGGGGCATCAGGAAGCTCAACTACCTGAAGCGGGTGGAGCTACTGCGAGAGCCGATGAAGGCTCCCTGGTTGAAGAAGAAGTGAACCACAACCCACTCGAGGGCACAGGAGATGAACATCTATACCCTTTTCATCAGCAAGGAAGGATGGCAGGTGGGGTGGCCCTACCTGGGCTTCGACAACGAGCAGGTGAGGTCCTCGGTTCTGGGGAGGCTCAGGGAACGCTTCTCGGAGACAGATTTCACCGGCGGGGAAGTCCTCACCGACTACGAACCGACCGAGATGGAGAGGATCCGGCAAGAGATAGGGGACGCCGACGGCTTCCTCCTCTACATCATCGGACACTATGGCTATCCGGAGGTGGAGCCCCTGGAGGCCCTCTTCCAGCCTGGCAAGCCCTCCATCCTGGCCAATCACCTTTACGGGGGAGACTTCGTCTTCATCCAACTCTGCGAGCGCATCAGGGGAAAAGGGCTTCAGGTGCTGCCAGTCTCCTCGCCGGATTTGGAGGACCTGGAGTGGGCCGTCGGAGTTATGCAGGGACTCCTTCGCCTCAAAGGGAAGCGGGTCCTCGTCTATGCCCCCGACGAGATAAGGATGAGCCCGGAGGGCTTGATGGAGATAACGGCCCCCTACCTGGCTGATGTGCCGGAGGAGCAGAGGGGGAGGGTGATGGCCATGATGGAGAGGATAGCCGCCGGCCATTACCTCGATCTCACGGGAGCCGACCAAGCCCACCAGTGGCGCAGGGACGAGGAGAGGTACAAGAGGAACATGGAGGAGGTCTTCGGGCTGGAACTCCTCAGGAGGGACCCTCAGGAGCTGGCCGAATACTACAAAAAGGCCGATGAGAGGGAGGCCGAGAAGATCGCCGAGAGATGGATCGGGGAGGCGAAGGGGATAAAGTGTTCACGCCAGGGGGTGGTGAATGCGGCTAAGCTCTATCTTGCCCTAAAGAAAATCATCGAGGAAACTGGGGCCGACTCCCTGACCCCCGACTGCGGGACGCTGATGATAATGGGGTGCATGCCTGCCTTCCCCTGCCTGGGCCTCTTCCAGTTGCTCAACGAAGGCTTCATTGCCACCGCCGAGGCGGACCTGGACTCCCACGTCAGCGCCCTCCTGGGCCGCTACCTCTTCGGCAGGCCCGGCTACGTCTCCAACCACACCCTGGACTTGACCCACAACCGGGTCACCTACCTCCACTGTATGGCCCCCTGCAGGCTCTACGGCCCCGACGGCCCCTCAGCCGAATACGAGATCATCCACCACGGCGAGGCCCATTTCGTGGGAGCCGTCCCCAGGGTCGAGTTCCCCATCGGGGAGGACCTGACCACCATCAAGGTCAGCCTGCTGGAGAAGAAGCTCGCCCTCCGCCACGGGAGGATCGTGGGCCAGGTGGTGGACGAAAAGGCCTGCGTCAACAAGGTGCTCGTGGAAGACGACACGAGCAAAATCCTGGAGAACTACGACTGGATGGCCTTCGGATGGCACAGGGTCAGCTTCGTGGGGGATTGGCGGAGGGAGTTCAAGGCCGCCGCAAGGCTGGCAGGATTGGAGCTGGTGGAGGAGGACAGATGACCGTTCCCTTCCTCAGCCAGGAGTGGGTCGAGGCCTTTGCTCAAGCGATCAATGAGAGCGAGGCTTACAGGGAACATGCCGCCACCTGGGAGCACGGACCTGTGGCGTTGGTGGTCAACGCCGCCCCGGAGCTGGGATTGGAGGAGACACGAGGCATCTGGCTCAACCTCCACAAGGGAAAGTGCCGGGAGGCCCTCATCGTCTCAGAGGCCGAGGCGGAGGAGGCCCCATTCGTCATCTATGGCGACTACGACCAGTGGCGGGGCCTGGTGGAGGGGAAGTTCGACCTGCTCCCCGCCTTGATGCGGGGGCGGCTTAAGCTGAAGGGTGACCTGAAGGTCATCGTCAAATATGTCAAGGCGGCCAAAGACCTCATCGCCGCTGCCCAGCAGGTTCCCACCGCGTTTATAGGAGGCCGTAGGCTAGAAGCCCACGGCTGATCATAGGCCGCAGGCTATAAGCCTACGGCTAATCAGGCAAAAGCCCTTCGGGCTTGCATCCGCTCAGCCGGTGGGTTATAGCCATCGGCTTCTGGGAGGAGAAAGCACAATGGCTTATTGGCGTTTGCATTATCACCTTGTCTGGGCAACATACAAACGTAACCCCTGGCTAACAGGCGATGTCGAGCGGATGGTCTATGGGACATTGCTCGGAAAGGCTGAGGAGCTGGGGGTCATCATCCACCAAATCGGCAATACCGATGATCATATCCACGTTGTCGCCTCCATCCCACCCAAGATTGCGGTGTCCGAGTGCGTGCGCCATTTCAAAGGAGCCAGCTCACGTTACGTGAACGTGAATGCCGGGCTCGATTTCCGCTTCAAGTGGCAGGATGGCTACGGGGCAATCACCTTCGGCGAGCGCTCGATGAAGCCCATAATCGCTTATGCGAAGGACCAGCGCCGACACCATGCTCAGCAGATGACCATTGCTTATTATGAGCGCATGACGGAGGAGGACGAGGGGCCGGATTTTGCGAATTTAAGACGTAGGCTAGAAGCCTACGGCTGAAACAGGTGGAAGCACTCTGGGCTTGCATCTGCTCAGCCGGTGGCTTCTAGCCATCGGCTCATAGGCCGCAGGCTATAAGCCTACTTCGGGCTTGCATCTACTTAGCCGGTGGCTTCTAGCCTTCTCAGGAGGAAAGCTGTGTATCGCGACGAGATCCTGCGCGAGCTGGTCGCAGAGGAAGATCTCTTCATGCGCGATGCGGTCCGGGCCTATGTGGAGGCCGAGATCATGCCCGTGCGCCACCTCATAGACGACGATGAGGAGCACGAGCTTGTCCGTAAGCTCCTCCAGGGCCTCACCGACCTGGGCTTACAGGCCTCCATCTGGCCGGAGAAGTACGGGGGAGCGGGCCTCACCAGGATGGTGCCCTTCTGCCTCTGCCTGGAGGAGCTGGCCCGTGGCGACGGCGGAATCGCCGTGGCTGCCGCCTGCAGCCTGTGGGCCTTTATGCCCGCCATCTGGGCACAGAACCAGGAGGTCCTCGACCGCTTCGGGCCGGAGTTCTGCGGCGAGGAGCTGAAGTTGGGCTGTTTCGCCATGACCGAGCCGGGCGGGGCCTCCGGCGGGGGTGGCTGCGACATTGAGAATCCCGCCCTGGAGGGGCGGATGATACGCACCAGAGCCCGCTTGGAGGGAGGGGAGTGGGTGCTCAACGGCCAGAAGATGTGGGCCTCCAACAGCGGCGTGGCCGACGCCTACCTCATGGTCTGCACCACCGACCCGGAGCAGGGCGACGAAGGGATCGCCCTCATCTACGTGCCCGGCGACGCCGAGGGCCTCTCCTTCGGCCCCTTCGAGCGCAAGGCCGGCATGCAGGCCGACCGTAACTGCGCCATCTATCTCGATAACGTGCGGGTGCCCGAGGGATTCCGCGCCGCAGGGCCAGGGGAGGATGCCCGCCTTTTCCATCAGAACCTCATCGTCGGCCGATTGGGGAGCGCGGCCATGTCGGTGGGCAATGCCCAGGCCATCTTCGAGACCGTCATTGATTTCGCTGGCGAGCGGGTGGTGGCCGGCCGGCCCATCAGGGAGCACTCGGTGGCTGCGTGCATGCTGGCGGACATGGCTGTGGGCATCGAGACGGCGCGGGCCTTCTACCTCCAGGCAGCCTACAAGTATGACCATCCGGAGGTTTACGGGCCTCAGGATTCCGCCCTTAACCTCGCTCGGGCGAGCATCGCCAAGGTCTACGCCTCGGAGGTGGCGGTGATGGCGGCCAACAGGGCCATGGAGCTGATGGGCTCCTACGGCTACGCCCACGATTACCACCTGGAGAAGTACTGGCGAGATGGCAAGATCATGCAGCTCTGGTTGGGAGGGGCACAGTTGGGCCGCTTAGACGCCATCAGGGGCTATTACCCACACGGCCTGTGAGGGATGGTGCGCAAGGAGCAATGGGGAGGAATTCACTATGAAGACCAGACTCGCTAAGATAGCCTATGGCGCCGGCAACCTGGGAACCGCCCTCTTCTTCCACACCATCGGGGCCTACATCATCTTCTTCTACACCGATGTGGTGCGCCTCGACCCCAAGCTGGTGGGCCTGGCCTTCGCCATCTCCTATGGGGTGTGGAACGCTATCAACGATCCCCTGATCGGCTACCTTTCGGATCGAACCCGCACCAGGTGGGGGAGGAGGATCCCTTACATTCTCTTCGGCGTGCCCTTCGCCTTCCTCTTCTTCGTCCTGGTCTGGTCGCCGCCCTTAGGAGGCAAGCCCCTGACAACGCCCTCCCATTTCGGCACCTTCCTCTACTTCGCCGTCGTCATCGCTCTGTTTGACCTCTTCTACACCGCTGTGAGCGTCCCCTACATCTCCCTCTTCCCCGAGATGTACGAGGATATCGCGGATAGGACGGAGGTCTCCATGTACCGGCAGGTGGCGGCGATGGTGGGCTCGGTGCTCGCCATGGCCACAACGCCGGTGATCGCCGATGCCCTCTCCGGCAGATTTGGCAGGCTTGGGGGATGGACAGGGGCGGGGGTCATCCTGGGCCTCGTCGGCAGCGGCGCTTTCCTCATCTCCCTGTTGGGGAGCAAAGAGCGAAAGGAGTTCAGCCTCGAGGAGGCATTGCCGTTCTTCGAGGCTTTCAGGACCACCTTCACCAACCGCACCTTCCTGGCCTTCATAGGGGCCAATCTGATGATCTGCTACATCTGGAGCTGGCTCTCGGCCATGGTGCCCTTCTTCACCAAGTACATCATCGAGGCCGAGGAGAAACAAGCTGGCTTCCTCTTCCTGGCGATGTTCGTCACTTCGATGCTCCTCTATCCCCTCTGGAGGAGGGTCGCCCTCCGCCGGGGCTCCAAAGGCACGTTGGCCGTCGCCGTGCCCCTCTTCGTGGCCTTCCTGCTCCTGGTGCTCGTCGTCCGCAACCTCTCCCAGGCGCTGGTGATGATGCTCCTTTTGGGGGCTGCCAATTCGGGCATCACCCTGATCAGGGAGGTGGTCCTCAGCGATGTAATAGACGAGGACGAACTGCGCACCGGCCGGCGTCGGGAGGGGAACTACTTTGGGGTCAACGCCTTCATCGAGCGCTTCGCCATGGTGCTGGTGGGCGGCTCCACGGCTTTGGTCCTGAGCCTGAGCGGCTACACCCCCGGTGTGACGCCTCAGCCGCCCTCGACCGTACTGGGGCTCAGGATAGGGATGGTTGGGCTCCCTCTCCTCGCCTTAGGGATTTTCCTGGCGGCGTTGAGATTCTACCCGCTGGGCAAGGAGGAGGTTCTTAAGCTGAAGGAGAGCCTCACTGAACTTCACCGCAAAAAGGCGGAGCAGTTAGAATTAGGCTAAGGGTGATTTGGACAACCGCCCTTAGCGAGGCGCAATGACCTCTTGTTGGATTTGAAGTTGCTCTTATCAAATTAGAGGACACGCCTCAGCGTGCCTTTAGCAGGCTGAAGCCTGCACTCCAAAATCAAATTAGGAGGGTAAAAATGGTTAAGCCAGCGAAGAATTACACCCCAACGGAGCTTTTAGCCTGTGTAGCGGCCAAGATGCTGGAGGATAAGAGATCCGTCTTCGTGGGCACTGGCCTTCCCATGATCGCCTCTATGCTGGCCCAGAGGACCCACGCGCCTAACCTGCTCATCGTCTTTGAGGCCGGCGGCATAGGGCCGCAGATACCTGTCCTGCCCATCTCCGTCGGCGATTCCAGGACCTTTTACAGGGCGGTGGCTGCCTCCAGCATGCACGATTCCATGTCCATATCCCAGGCTGGTTACCTCGACTACGGCTTCCTAGGCGCGGCCCAGATAGACATGTACGGCAACATCAACACCACCATCATCGGCGACTGGGAGAAACCCAAAGTGCGCCTGCCGGGAAGCGGCGGGGCCAACGACGTTGGCTCCCTCTGCCAACGCACCATCATCATCATGCGGCAGGACAAGCGCCGCTTTGTGGAGAAGGTGGATTTCATCACCACACCGGGCTACTTGGATGGGCCCGGCGCCAGGGAGAGGGCCGGACTCCCCGCAGGAAGCGGCCCCTATCGGGTAATCACCCAGTTAGGAGTTTACGGCTTCGATGAGGAGACCAAGAGGATGAAGCTCCTGGCCGTCCACCCCGGCGTCACCATCGAGGATGTGAAGGAAAACAGCTCCTTCGAGCTCATCATCCCCGACAAGGTGGAGACCACCGAGCCGCCGACCGAGGAGGAGCTGCGCATCCTTCACGAGATAGACCCCACGGGCATGACCATCGGGAAGTGAGAAGATGCGCATGAAGAGAAGGCTGGGTAGGGAAGTGGCGCTCGTTGGTGCAGGGATGTCCAAATTCGGCTCCTTCCCCGAGAAGACGAGCCGCGACCTGTTCGTGGAGGCCTTTTGGGAGATGGAGGCCTCGGTGGACAAGGGACTCGACCCTGAGGTCATCGAGGCCATCTACGTCGGCAATTTCTCCAGCGACGTATTCGAGGGCCAGGTCCATACCGCCCCCATCATGGCCGACTGGTTGGGCTTGATCCCCCGCCCAGCGACTCGGGTGGAGGACGCCTGCGCCAGCAGCGGGGTGGCGCTGCGGGAGGGGATCATCGCCATCGCCTCCGGCCTCTACGACGTTGTCCTGGTCGGGGGCGTGGAGAAGATGACCAACCTCCCCACCGAGGAGGTGACCGACACCTTGGCTATGGCTGGCGACCGGCTTTACGAGATACCAGCCGGCTTCACCTTCCCCGGATTCTATGCCGCCATGGCCACCGCCTACATGCACAGATACGGAGCTACGCCTGAGCACCTCATGAAGGTGGCCATCAAAAACCACGCTAACGGCGCGCTCAACCCCAAAGCCCAGTTCAACAGGAGCATCGCCGACATAATGACGAGGAAGATCGCTAAGGCCAAAGCGAAAGGTCAGCCGGTGCCAACCTGGAAGGACGAATGGGATTTCCTCCACGATGAGAGCGCCAATCCGGTGATCGCCTGGCCGCTGCGTTTGTTCGACTGCTCGCCCATCACCGATGGGGCGGCCTGCCTGCTGGTGGTGGCCGCGGAGCGGGCGAAGGAGTTCACTGATGACCCCATCTACATCATCGGGAGCGGACAGGCCAGCGATTACGCCCTCCACGACAGAGCCGAGCTGACGAGCATCAATTCGGCTAAGATCGCCGCCCAGATCGCCTATGAGATGGCTGGTGTCAAGCCCGAAGACATCAAGTTGGCCGAGGTACACGACTGCTTCACCATCGCTGAGATCATCGGCACCGAGGATATCGGTTTCTTCGCGCCCGGCGAGGGGTACAAGGCGGTGGATGAGGGCCTGACCCTGCGCGATGGCCCCAAGCCGGTCAATACTTCCGGTGGTCTGAAGGCCAAAGGGCACCCTGTCGGGGCCTCTGGTGCAGCACAGGTAGTGGAGATCTGGAAACAGATGCGCGGCGAGGCTGGCCCGCGGCAGGTCCCGGGCG
>CAYYKQ010000061.1:0-5712 GCA_964440965.1 uncultured Anaerolineae bacterium
GGTTAGTCTAACCTTAAAAATAGGGCCATTTCTCCGTCTGAGCCGTATCTTTCCTCCGTCATTTTCGTTATTCAATATGAGGTAAATCCGTCAATATCTAAAACCCTGTAAGGAGGTGAGGCTATGAAGTGAAACGATTCTGGAAGGAGATGGAAGTTTTTGGAGTTTACTAAGGAGGTTAAGAAGCTATGAGTACACAGGCGAAAAAGTTCATTAGGGTGTCGGCAATACTGATGGCCAGCGTGGCGTTGGTGCTGGGGTCTGTGGGCTCTACCTGGGCGCCGGCAGCATCACCACCCACAACAGAGGCCGTAAACACCCTTCGCGTCTATGGGTACGAGCAGGAAGATGCTGCTTCCCCCTACACCGACTACAGGGGGCCGTTTGTCATCTCCGATGCGGAGCTGGCGGACACGAGCAAGGCACCACAGATACCACCCAAGGACTTCGTGGTCTTCAACCCGGCCTACCTATACCACGGGGACTTCCCCGACATAAAGGCCAATAACTATGATGCCAACGAGAAGGTCCACCTGAGGATGTGGTATGTGCCCAGGCTCCATGAGCCAGTAGGTAAGACCGGGTTCGAGATCCCCTCGGAGAAGTACAAGAATCCCCATATCGTCATGGAGTATACCTACATGCTGCTTAATGTCCGCACCAACGATCCGACACATGGCGCAGCGGGTAGCACATATTTCCGCTTCCCCATGGCCGGCCTCGGTGGCCAGGTAGGCCTGGACCGCTACGATGTCAACGGCGACGGCACCCCAGAGACCATGGCCCTCGAGAAGGTATGGGATGTGGCTGAGAAGACCACTCTGGGTACAATCGCCGTCTCGACTAAGGAGACGGTGGGGCCCCTTGCCGTTCCCATTAGGATTGGGGAATCGATGCAGTTCCTCGACTACCAGGTGACTGTTCTGGACATCCTCCCCGGCGACCAGGTCCAGTTGGGTATCTACTACATCGGCAACCGCAGCCCCGATTACATCGGCCCGGCAAGACTGCAGTTGGATGACGGTGTTGGTACGCCTGAGAACGATACTGCCCTGGTCGAGGCCAGACACGGACCGATCTATATAGGTACAGATCCGTGGACAATGACCCCGGCGCCCACTCCGATATACCGCCCCTTCTGGGTGACCCTGGAGTTCGTTGGTCCTGACTATGTCACGCTGAGGCCGCACCGCATCCTGACGGCAGATGAGACCTTCTTCGTAGATGGCGCCGAGTACTATGTGGCCGCCATACTCATTGAGGATGCGGGTGATGCTCCTGCTGGGGAACCTTGGAACTCGCCGGATGAGTTCAAGTACATCACCCTCAGGAACCCGCTTCCCAAGGAGGATGTCAAGATCGAAGAGATCACGGTGGAGAAGGAGGGGATAGGCGCTGACGAGGTTATTCCCGTGCTTCCGCCCTTCAACCTGCCCCACGACATGATAGACGACATCAACATCCCGGACTCCCTGCAGGGTGATCCCAATAACACTGTCTACCCCGATGAGCAGCGGCCGGACAACTGCGGTGATCCGTACTCTTGTGCAAATGCCTGCGGCGGGCTGGACGGCTGCTACGATACCATCCGGGAGAGGTGGTGGGGCGATACTGAGCCCCCTGTTGACCCGTTGCGGATCACCTGGATCCAGGAGAAGAAGGAGCCTCGCTTCGACACCAACCTGCTGGAGGAGAAGTTCGTCCAGGATGGTAAGGAGGGATGTCCCGCAGGTGAAGAGTGCTGGATGTGGAAGAACATCGAGACCCTGCCCTGGGACTACACCGAGTTCAAGCTCCCGGAGCTCCCCGATGTCCCAACGGAGCCGGGCTACACCACCGGCGACTACATCCTGGTGAGCTCCTGGCTGACCGAGGACAATGTCAGGATGAAGTTCGTCTACGACGCCGAGGCGGGCATGGTCAACAGCGCCGACATCTACGTCCAAGACGCCGTCTACAATGCGCAATACCATCCCGATATGCCGACTGAATGCAAGGATAGCGCATCGCTTCGCATCTATGGTCGCTGCAATAAGCAGGCCGCCTTCCCCTACACTGACTACAGGGGGCCGTTTGTCATCTCCGATGCGGAGCTGGCGGACCCGGACAAGGCACCACAGATACCGCCCAAGGACTTCGTGGTCTTCAACCCAGCCTTCCTGGACAACAACGATCCCAATGCCCATGAGCAGTTCGGTGACTTCTTCAAACACATAGAGGCCGATGGGGATGCCTGCGAGAAGGTCCATCTGAGGACCTGGTATGTGCCCAAGCGCGTGGAGCCAAGGGGTGCTACCTATCCTACGGTGACTGCTAAGATCAAGACCGCCGACATCGTGAATGAGTACACCTACATCCTGCTCAATCCCAACTCATTGGATCCGACGCACGGCTCGGCCAACCACACCAAGATGGTCTTCCCCATGGCTGGCCTTGGTGGTCAGATAGGCCTCGACCGCTACGATGTCAACGGCGACCGCACCCCCGAGATCATGAACATCGAGGAGATAGGGGATGTATCTGAGAAGACTACCCTCGGTGAAATCACAGTCTCGCCCAAGGAGACGGTGCCGGGCGGCATGGACCTTAGGTTTGGGGAGTCGATCCAGTTCTTCGACTACATGGTGACCCTCAACGGGTTCTTCCCCGGCGACCAGGTCGAGGTGGGGATCTCCTACATCGGCCGCGAATACAACGAGCCCGAGTACATCGGTCCGGCAAGGCTAAGGGTAGGTGACAGCGCTGTGGTTCAGGCCAGATACGGGCCGGTCTACTGTCCGCTTTGTCCGGCTGGGCCTACGACGCCCGCGCCGGTCACCAAGCCCTTCTGGGTGAGCCTGGAGTTCGTGGGCACTGACTATGTCACGCTGAGGCCGCACCGCATCCTGACGGCAGGTGACGTCGATGGGGATGGTACACCGGACGGTGAGACCTTCTTCGTAGATGGCGCCGAGTACGATGTGGCCGCCATACTCATCGAGGATATGGGGATTGCGGCGAGCATCACAGATGAATCCCTGGGCATCGGAGACGGCACCAAGAAGGTCTTCGGCCCTGTCGACCATGACAACCCGGGGACGACGCTGGATACGAGGTACTTCGCCGACTGCAATAACGATGGCGCGGTGGATGTGAAAGATGTCACCGTCTACGTCGGCACGACCAGGGTGGAAGTTGACAGCATCGATCGGACCGCCGGCACGGTAACCCTTAAGGAGGCGCCTGCCGATGGAGCGGAGGTGACCATCGATTACTGCTGGGCGAATCCAGACGAGCTAAAGTACATCACCCTTAGGAACCCGCTTCCCAAGGACATTCCCGACAACAATTGCCCTGTGCAGATCCCCGACATCACGGTGTGGAAGGAATGCATTGCCGCTTGTGAGAGCCTGCCCATGCTCCCGCCCTTCAACTATACCCACGACATGGTGGACGACATCAACATCCCGGACTTGGTGATGAATGACCCCGATGGGCAGTATGGCGACAACCCGGCTCACGACATAGAAACGGGCTACAGATACATCGCCGACAGGGTGATAAGGGACGTTAAAGCCCTGGATGGAGACCTGCTCATCGCCTGGATCGACGAGGACAAGGAGGAGCGCTTCGACACCAACCTGCTGGAGGAGAAGTTCATCCAGGAGATCGCGGGCGAATTCCTGGGCCTCGGAGACGGCACGGAAACAACCTTTGGCCCAGTCTTCTATGCGAACCGCAATGGGACCTACTTCGCCGACTGCAATGGTGACGGGGTTGTGGACAAGGGAGATGTCACCGTCTACGTGAACGGGGTTGTGGTAGGGGTCGAGTCTATCGATCAGGATGCCGGCAAGGTAACCCTCAGTACTCCTCCTGCCGAAGGCGGTGTAATAACCATCGACTACTGCTTCGACGCCGAATACTGGCGCTGGAAGAACATCGAGACCCTGCCCTGGGACTACACTGACCTCGTGCTGCCGAAGCTCCCGGACATCACCGACCCAGACGCGGGCTATGAGGCCGATGATGGCGACTACATCCTGGTCAGCTCCTTCATCACCGAGGACGGTGTCAGGGTGAAGTTCTACCACGACGCCGCCTTCAGCCCGTATGATAAGACCGGCATCTATGTGAACACCATGAACACCTTGCTCGGTCATGTCGCCTTCCAGGGTGTGGCTGCTCCTCCGGCGGGAGAAGAGCTCACCGTCGAGTTCATCCAGGCCGGTGAGGTGGTGGACACCAGGACCACGACCATAGATGCCTCCGGCAACTTCATCATCGCAGGGATCACCCCTGGCACCTACGATATCCGGGTGAAGCACTTCAACCACCTGGCCAACCTTGAGAGCGGGGTGGTGATTGAGGAGGGTGGAAAGACAGAGGTCGACTTCGGAACCTTGCTGGCAGGTGACGCCAACAACGACAACGCCGTCCACATCGACGACTTCACCATCCTGGCGAGCACGTTCCTCACCGCTGGTCCAGAGGCTGACTTCAACTTCGACGGCCTAGTCAACATAGATGACTTCGAGCTGTTGAGGGCGAACTTTGGGCAGGAAGGTGCTTAGGCGTCACCCTTCGGCTTGTTCCGTAAGGGCAGTGGGGCCCTGTGGGGCCTCACTGCCCTTCGATTGACAGCCGTTGTGTAAGGAGGCAAGAAAATGAACTCCGCTAAACTGACCAAATCGTTCCTTGGCGTTGCTTTGGTCTTGGCCCTGCTGGCTGTTACTGCTTTGGTGGTAAGCGGCCAGCCTCAAACCCCCGACCCCGTCACCATCAGTATCGCCCCCCCGTTAAAGGAAGTGGTGGTGGGTGACATATTCACCGTGGATATCAAGGTCGATGCTGGCACTCAGCCGGTGAGTAGCATCCAGGCCTTCGTCAACTTCGATCCCACCAAGCTGGAGGTGCAGGACGACGATGAGACCAAACCCGGTGTGCAGATCACCGGTGGGGGTGTCCTCGACAGTGAGCTGTACAACAGTGTCGACAACGCTGCCGGGGAGATAGACTATGCGGCTGGCAAGCTTACCGACACTGCGCCGAGTGGCACCTTTACCCTGGCCACGATTCGGTTTAAGGCCCTCGAGACAGCAGCGGCAACGCCCCTTGAGTTCAGCACCACTCCGCCGCGCGAGACCAAGGCGAAGTATGGAACCGATGATCTGCCGGTTGAGCTAAGCGATGGCACTGCGACTATCTATCTCAGCATGATCGGGATCGGCATCGAGCCCAGCCTGAAAGAGGTTTCGATCGGCGACATCTTCACCGTTACGGTGGGGATCGAGGCTGGTTCACAGCAGGTCAACGGGGTCGAGGCTTACATGGACTTCAATCCAACCTATCTAAACGTCGTGGATGCCGCTGGAAATCCTACGGATAGGATCGATCCGGTGCCCGATCCTTTCGAGACCGTCATATTGAACAGTGCGGACAATGCTGCTGGGGAGATAGACTATGCGGCGGGCACGTTTGAACCCGCGCCTACTGGCAGCTTTGACATAGCGACCATTCGGTTCAAAGCCCTGACCACCACTACTGGTGTACCTGTGGCCTTCGTGCTCACGGAGCCGCGAAAAACCATAGCGTCGTTCGATGGCGAAAGGCTTGCTGTTTCTCCAACCGATGGCACCGTAGTGGTATATTCTCTCCCTGAGATCGTCACTGTCTCACTTCCCGAGGGGAAGGTGGGAGATGCCTACGAGGCCACACTCGAGGCGACCGGTG
>CAYYKQ010000061.1:5812-11129 GCA_964440965.1 uncultured Anaerolineae bacterium
GCTGGCGACTTCACCGTCACGGTCACAGTCACAGATGCCATGGACAACTCAGACAGCGTTGAGCTATCCCTGAAGGTATATCCAGCCCTTGAGATCACCACCACAGAGCTTCCCGAGGGGAAGGTGGGAGATGCCTACGAGGCCACACTCGAGGCGACCGGTGGGAAGCTTCCCTACAGCTGGAGTGCCACCGGGCTCCCTGCTGGCCTGAGCTGCTCAGCTGATGGGGTGATATCTGGGATCCCGACCGAGGCTGGCGACTTCACCGTCACGGTCACAGTCACAGATGCCATGGACAACTCAGACACCAAGGAGCTCTCCATCACCATACACCCACCAGCTTTTAAGATCTACCTGCCTATCATTATGAAGAACTATGCTCCATAGCGTTCAACAAACTTGATGGAGAAGTCAGAAAGGGCGAGGGAGGATGGCAATGCTATCTTCCCTCGCTTGATATTTCAATGAAGGAGAGGCAAGAAAATGAGGTTTGTAGCTAAACTGATCAAATCGTTCCTTGGCGCGGCTTTGGCCTTAGCTCTGCCGGTTGCTAGTGCGTTGGCAGTTAACGGCCGGTCTCCTGATCCCGTCACCATCAGCATCGCCCCCCAATCAACGGAGGTCGAGGTGGGTGAGACATTCACCGTGGACATCAGAGTTGATGCTGGCTCCCAGCCGGTAAGCAGCATCCAAGCCTTCGTTGACTTCGATCCAATCTATCTGAAGGTCGTTGATGCCGATGGAAATCCCACGGACAAGATCGACCCGGTGCTCGATCCTTTCAAGACCGTCATGCTGAACAGCGCGGACAACACCACTGGGGAGATAGGCTATGCCGCTGGCACGTTTGGCACCCCGCCTACCGGCAGCTTCGTTCTGGCCACGATTCGGTTCAAGGCCCTTAATGGGGCAGCGGAAACTCGACTTGAGTTCAGCGCCACTCCGCCGCGCGAAACCAAGGCGAAGCATGGGACAACTGATTTGCCGGTCGAGACATACGATGGCACTGTGACTATCTCTGGCCCCACGCCGACCCCGACTTCGACGCCCACTCCCAGTCCCTCACCGACGCCGACCAAGACAGCTGCGCCTACCACTCCCGGCCCTACGGTAACCCCTACCTCAACACCCACTCCCGGCCCCTCACCGACGCCGACCAAGACAGCTGCGCCTACCACTCCTGGCCCTACGGCAACCCCTACCTCAACACCCACTCCCGGCCCCACGCCGACCAAGACGGCTGCGCCTGGCACTCCCACTCTGGCAACTGCTACCTCAACGCCTAAGCCGCATGCTCCAACACCTACACCGTCCTTGCGCCCTTCTGAGACGAGAGGTGAGGGTGGAAAGGGTCCTCCCTTATTCATGGTGATAGGACTGGCTGGGATAGTGGCTATCGCCTTGGCGGTATTATGGGGGAAGAGGCTGTGGGGTGGAGCTGGATAAGAGCCTATCCGGAAAGCACTCAGAGGGGCGTCCCCGTCGTCTCTAAACCTTAGCTTACCTGCCTCTAATCATGAGGAACACTCCATAGCGGTCAACAAACCTGATGGAAGAGCGAGCATGTAAAGGGCGAGGAAAGGTGGCATTGCTGCCTTCCCTCGTTTGTCATCTCGCCTGAAATGCTTTCGCTTCAAGGACATGGTGGGCAGGGCCTCGCCCCCTACCCCTCTGGGGCAGGCAGCACCTGATTCGGAATCCCTGGCCTCATCGGGTTTGACATCTGAGGAATTCTATGGTATGATAACTTCGCTTTCATTGGCTGCGTAGGAACTCCCAGGGGCGAAAAAGCTACCCTCCGCCCCTGTATTGCCTCAAATTTCCACATCCCCATCGGAGTTGCTCTTTGTCACGGATAGGAGATGAGTTCCTTAAGCTCCCATGCTGGCTCAAAAGCGGACATCCGATCTTGTAGGGAGGGGCTGAAATGGCGACAGAAAGCAAAAAGGGTGGGGCAGTCAGGAAATTGGCCCTGGTCTTGTTGAGCATAGCAATGGGCCTGTTGTGCATGGTGCTATTGATGGAGGCCTTGGCCAGCGCTGTCCCCCGAGGGCCAGGAGGTGGAGGGGGGGCCGTAGCTTCACCACCTGGGGAGATCATAATCGACGATGGAGATCCCGGCTTCTCCTTCACCCCCGCTACGGGGATCTGGTGGCCATATCCAGGCCCCCCGTACCCGCCCGGAGGGTGGAATGAGGATTACATGTTTGAGACGAGCGATGTGGCCACAGCCACAGCGAGGTGGACGCCGAATATCCCTGAGGCTGGGTTCTACAGGGTCTCCGTCCACTGGAGCGTCTACTCCAGCAGACCCCCCAGCGTTCCCTACATGATAGTGTGCAAATCGGGGGTCTTCACCCACCACGTTGACCAGACTAAGGACGCTAATGGCAATCCGGTGCCCGGCGGTGGTCCCTCCGGCTGGAAGGCCTTGGGCGTCTACCCCTTTGTAACCGGGACAAGCGGATATGTGGAATTGAACACCTCCAGCCCTGGCCACACCTGTGCCGACGCCGTCAAATTTTCCTTCACCCCCGGCCCCCCTCATACCACCACAGTGACCGCCCACCCGAGGTCCATCCCGGCTGATGGAATATCCACCTCGACCATCACAGCTACGGTCGTCGACGAGTTCGGCTATTACGTTGATGATGGCACGGTGGTGACCTTCACCACCGACTTGGGCAGCCTGGGGAGCGATATGGTCACCAAAACCACTACCAGCGGTGTGGCCACGGCCACATTGACCTCGGGGCTGGTCCCTGGGGTGGCCACGATAACGGCCACGGCCAATGTCACGGCCACCGATGTGATCACGGTGTCCTTCCTTCCTCCGGAGGTTGGGGTGAGGAAGCTGGTTGTTCCCACCGGTTCTGTGGAGCCGGGTGAGCTGATAACCTACACATTGACCTACAGCAACTCGGGGGAGGGGACGGCCACGGGGGTGGTCATCACCGATATTGTGCCGCTGACCTTGACCAACTTGAGCGTGGTTACAAGTGGTGCAACGATCACCCGCACACCTGGTGTCACCTATGCCTGGAGCGTGGCCGATTTGGCTTATGGTGAGGGGGGTGTGATCACCATCACTGGGCGGGTGGACCCCAGCAAGCCGGTGAGCCAAAGTGCTGTTCTGAGCAACACGGTGGAGATAACGGCCACGTATGATGTCAGTGTGGCCAACAATGTCGATACGGTGAGCAACACGGTTATTCCAGGTGCTCCCTACAGTGTGGAGGTTAGTGCTGATCCTGAGGCGATAAGGGCTGATGGTGTTTCCACCTCGACTATCACTGCTGAGGTGAGGGATCGGTTTGGCAATAGTGTGTTGAATGGGACGGTGGTCACCTTCACCACTGACTTGGGCAGCCTGGGTAGCGAGGTGGTCACCAAAACCACTACCAGCGGTGTGGCTAAGGCCACGCTGGCCTCCACTACAACCTTAGGGACTGCGGTCGTCACAGCTATGGCGGACTCCAAGGTTGATACGACTACGGTTAAGTTCGCCTACATAATCGACGACGGGGACCCCGAATTCTCTACCATAGGAGCGTGGAGTGTCTACACACCCACCCCCAACGGCGGCTACGAGAATGATTTCCGTTATACCGCCGCGCCTGCTACGGCCACGTATGCAAGATGGAGGCCCGACCTTTCCACCCCTGGCAACTATGAGATATTTGCCCATTGGAGCGTCTCTCCCACAAGGCCGATGAGTGTGCCCTACAAGATAACCTACGGCGGTGGATTTGTAGCCACCAGATATGTCGATCAAACCAAGGATGCCCAGGACATCGCACAGGCAGCTTTCACCCCCTCGGGATGGAAGAGCCTGGGCGTATACAACTTCATCGCTGGCACCAGCGGATACGTGGAGTTGGATGCATCCAAATGCAGTACTGGCACTGTCTGCGCCGACGCCATCATGTTCCATCTGACGGGCATTCCGGGTCCTCCCTACACGGTGGAGTTGAAGGCCGATCCTGAGGTTCTCTCGGTAGATGGTAGTTCGGAGCTGACCGCGGAGGTGAAGGATCAGTATGGAAACCCGGTGAGTGATGGCACGGAGGTCACCTTCACCACCAGTTTGGGGAGTGTGGGGAGTGAGACGGTGGTGAAGGAGACGGTGGGAGGGGTGGCCACGGCCACATTGAGTTCGGAGGAGCCTGGGGTAGCGGTGGTGACGGCGACCTCCGATTCTCGGCTTGACACGGTTGTGGTGACGTTCACTGCTGGTGCTCCCTACAGCATGGAGGTTAGTGCTGATCCTGGGAGCATACCGGTGGGTGGTTACACCTCGACTATCACTGCTGAGGTGAGGGATCGATACGGCAACTGGGTGGAGGATGGCACGGAGGTGGTGTTCAGCACTGACTTGGGCAGCCTGGGGAGCGATATGGTCACCAAAACCACTACCAGCGGTGTGGCCACGGCCACATTGACCTCGGGGCTGGTCCCTGGGGTGGCCACGATAACGGCCACGGCCAATGTCACGGCCACCGATGTGATCACGGTGTCCTTCCTTCCTCCGGAGGTTGGGGTGAGGAAGCTGGTTGTTCCCACCGGTTCTGTGGAGCCGGGTGAGCTGATAACCTACACATTGACCTACAGCAACTCGGGGGAGGGGACGGCCACGGGGGTGGTCATCACCGATATTGTGCCGCTGACCTTGACCAACTTGAGCGTGGTTACAAGTGGTGCAACGATCACCCGCACACCTGGTGTCACCTATGCCTGGAGCGTGGCCGATTTGGCTTATGGTGAGGGGGGTGTGATCACCATCACTGGGCGGGTGGACCCCAGCAAGCCGGTGAGCCAAAGTGCTGTTCTGAGCAACACGGTGGAGATAACGGCCACGTATGATGTCAGTGTGGCCAACAATGTCGATACGGTGAGCAACACGGTTATTCCAGGTGCTCCCTACAGTGTGGAGGTTAGTGCTGATCCTGAGGCGATAAGGGCTGATGGTGTTTCCACCTCGACTATCACTGCTGAGGTGAGGGATCGGTTTGGCAATAGTGTGTTGAATGGGACGGTGGTGACCTTCACCACCGACTTGGGCAGCCTGGGTAGCAAGATGGTCACCAAAACCGCGACCAGCGGTGTGGCCAAGGCCATCCTGAGGTCGGGGACAACGGCGGGTATAGCTACGGTGACCGCCACCGCCGACTCCAAGTTCGGTACTACCACCGTCACTTTCATTCCGGGTCCTCCCTACACGGTGGAGTTGGGGGCCGATCCTGAGGTTCTCTCGGTAGATGATAGTTCGGAGCTGAGGGCGGAGGTGGAGGATCAGTATGGAAATCCGGTGAGCGAT
>CAYYKQ010000062.1:0-11055 GCA_964440965.1 uncultured Anaerolineae bacterium
GGTTTTCAGGCCCTAAGGGATCGGTATCGGCTTCCACCATCTCGTAGATGTAGCGGCAGGCGAGGCCGCTTCCCCCGATGAAACGGCGGGCATAACCCTCGTTCAGCGGCTCATCCTCGATCTCACCGCTGGTCAGGTCAACGACCAGCAACTTTCCCATGTAGCCGTTCATATCTCCCTCTTCAAATAGATGCACGCTTGAGGGGTCGTTAGAAATCTATCGCTTTCCCCTCGTAGGCGTAGCGGAAGAGCTTCTCGAACTCCTCAGCATCGGGGATACGAGGGCTGGTGGGCGTGTTGGGATCGTTTTCAGCGTTCTCGATAAGCTTCTCGAGCTGGGCTTCGAACTCCTCCTGCGAGATGCCCAGTTCCTTGATGGTGGTAGGCTGGCCTAATCTCTTGAGAAGGCCTCTGATGGCGGATACCAGGCTCGCCGCCCCTTCCTCTTCGTTCTCAGCAGGCAGCCCCAAGAAGCGGGCTATATCCGCATAGCGCGTCCCTCCCCCCCTGACGGAGAACTCGATGGTGTAGGGAAGGAAGAGGCCTACCGCTCGTCCATGGGGGATGTGGAAGATAGCGCCCAAGGAGTGGCCCAGGGAGTGGGCCAAGGCGCAAAGAGCATTCCCAAAGCCCAATCCAGCGATGCAGGCGGCATTGTGCATCTCCTCCCTCGCCTCTGCATCTCCCTCCTCGTAGGCGCGGGGGAGGTAGTCGAAGACCAGCTTGGCCGCTTTAAGGCACAGGCCGTCGGAGAAGTCGTTGTGCCAGGTGCAAGTGTAGCCCTCGATGGCATGGGTGAGGGCATCTATCCCCGTGTCGGCGGTGAGCTGAGGGGGAAGGTGAGCGGTGAAGGTGGGATCAACGATAGCCATATCGGCCATGTTCTCCCGCGAGCCGAGGCCAAGCTTACGTCTGGCCTCGGTGTCGGTCAGGATGATGGCCCAGGTGGCCTCGGCGCCGGTGCCAGAGGTGGTGGGGATGGTGATGAGGCGGGCCTTCCTACGCAGGCCGAGCCTCTCCATGGGATTGATCGCCTCCGGCTCCATGTCTGGCCGCTCGTAGAGAACCCACACCGCCTTGGCTGCGTCCATACAGGAGCCGCCGCCCAATCCCACGATCCAATCGGGCTTGAAGGAGAGCGCAACCTGTGCCCCCCGCTTCACCGTCTCCAAGGAGGGCTCCGGCTCTACCTCGGAGAAGACCTGCACCTCCATCCCCGCCTCTTTGAGCTGGACGATGACCCTCTCCGCGAAGCCCAGCTCCACCATGTTCCGGTCGGTGACGATGAGCGCCCTCTTCCCCTCCACCTCGCTCAGATAGCTCAGGGCATCCTCGCCAAAGACGATCTCAGGGCTGTTGAAGAACCACATAGGTCACCTCCTCGCAGATAGCAAATGGCAGATGTAAAGTGATTATCGCCTATCGGCCATCAGCTATCAGCCATACGCTATCTGCTATTCAGGGAACTCCGTTGGCACGCGGGTGGCGCAGTTGACCATCTCCTGAGCGCCTTTGACATACCTCATGACCATAGCCATGTTGCCCTTGAGCTTGAGCTTACGGGTCATTATCCCTTTGATGGGATCGAGCTCCTTGCGCACCACCTTCTTCCAGACGCTCAGGGGGGCGCTGAGCCTGAAGGCGGGGTTCTCCTCTTTCTCGTCGGCCACCAGCCTGGCCCCGCGGCATTTCCCATGCCAGAGGTCGAGGTAGAAGAAGACGGGCTCTTTCAGCTCACCTTCCGGCTCGGCTATGAAGTAGAAGTCGCCCTCCCACCCCTTGGCTGCGCGAGCATAGTCCTCGCTTTTGTTGAGCTCCTCGCAGAAGGCTTTGATCCATTCGTCAGATAGGAAGTAGACCATTTCCCTCCCTCCTTTTAACTGGCTCTACCGAATTATACCACCTTTCGTCCGATTTGTCACCCACTTTGTATTCCTCCCTGCATCGTGGTATGATTAAGGGGGAGGAAGTTGTGATCTATCTGGGCGTATTCCTGCTTTCCATGGCCAGCCTGGCCTTTGAGATAACCCTTACCCGCATCTTCTCCTTAGCTCAATGGTATCACTTCGCCTTCATGAGCGTGAGCATGGCTCTCTTAGGCTTCGGAGCCAGCGGCTCCTTCCTCTCGGCCTCTCCCCATCTCCTCAGGAGGGATATCCCCAGGCTCCTGGCCCTCCTATCGGCCCTCTTCTCGGCCTCTGTGATAGCCAGCTACCTGACCATCAATTACATCCCCTTTGACTCCTACCGCATCGCCTGGGAGCCGATCCAGTTCCTTTATCTGGCCATCTACTACCTCTCTCTATCCTCGCCCTTCTTCTTCTGCGGACTGGCCGTGGGGACGCTTCTGGCGGCTAAGCCGGAGCTGGCATCTAAGGTCTATTCCTCGAACCTGGCTGGCTCTGCCATAGGATGCTTGGCAGCGGCGGCCTCCCCCACCCTCCTGGGCGGGGAGGGGACGGTGATGCTCGACGCCCTGCTGGGGGCATTGGCTTCAGGGGCCTTCGATCTAAGCCGGAAGCCGAAAGCGAAGAAGGGACTTCAGCATTTTCTGAGCATCTCGGTACTGCTCTTCCTCACCCTCCGTCCTCCATCCTTCCTTGAGGTCCACCTCTCGCCTTACAAGGGGCTCAGTCAGATCATGCGTTATCCGGGGACAAAGGTGGTCTTCCGCCGCTGGAACGCCTTCTCGCGGGTGGATGTGGTGGAGAGCGAGAGCATCCGCTCCGCACCGGGCCTGAGCTTGGTCTACCCCAACCCTCCCCCTCCCCAATTGGGCGTTTTCACCGACGGGAGCAACCTCTCACCTATCACCAAGGCCGACGGAGGAATGGAATTCCTCGATTATCTGCCTACGAGCCTTCCCTACCTCCTCAGGCCTGGGGCGAAGGCTTTGATCATCGAGCCCAAAGGGGGCTTAGACGTGCTCACTGCCCTCTGGGAGGGTGCTTCCTCGGTGACGGCGGTGGAGAGCAATCCCCTGATCGTAGAGGCTATGCGGGCCGAGTTTGGCGATTTCGCCGGCGGTATCTACGACGACCCGCGGGTTGAAGTGGTGGTCGAGAGCGGCAGAAGCTACATCCGGCGCACCCATGAGAGGTTCGATGTTATCGAGCTCTCCTTAGCCGACGCCTACCGTCCTATCACCTCGGGGGCTTATAGCCTCTCCGAGAATTACACCTACACGGTGGAGGGCTTCGCTGACTGCTTAGCCCACTTAAACGAGGGGGGGCTGCTGGCGGTGCCCCGCTGGCTGCAGCTCCCTCCCAGCGAGAGCCTCCGCGCCAGCGCGTTGGCGGTGACGGCGTTGGAGATGATGGGCGTGCGGAACCCGGAAAAGCGCATGGTGGTCATCCGGAGCCTGCAGACCTCCCTCCTTCTGGTCAGGAAGGGGGATTTCACGGCCCAGGAGATAGAGCTTGTGAAGAGGTTCTGCCGAGAGAGGAGGTTCGATCTGGTCTACTATCCAGGGATGGCCCCGACGGAGGCCAATCGTTACAATGTCCTTCCCGAGCCCAGCTACTATCGGGCCTTCCAGGAACTGCTCAGCGGGGACCGAGCTCGATTCTACGCCGCCTATCCCTTCGACATCGCTCCCCCAAGTGACGACAGGCCATTCTTCTTCCACTTCTTCAAGTGGAGCCAGGCCCCTGCCATCCTGCAGCTTTACGGCAAAATCTGGCAGCCCTTCGGCGGCAGCGGCTACTTCGTGCTGGTGGCCCTCCTGATCCTGGCTCTGCTGGCCTCAGTAGCACTCGTCCTGCTGCCGTTGGCCTTTCGGGCGCATCATGCTGCGCCCCTACAACCTTCCCCTCATTGGGCGGTTTTCACCTATTTCGCCCTGCTGGGCTTCGGCTACATCTTCATCGAGCTGCCCTTGATGCAGCGCTACATCCTCTTCCTGGGCCAGCCCACTTACTCCTTCGCCGCTGTGCTGGGGGCCATCCTCCTCTTCTCCGGGCTGGGAAGCCTGGCTTCTCCAAGGCTCCCTTTGAGATGGGCTCTGCTCGCCTTGATCGCCCTCATCCTCCTCTACCCCTTTCTCCTCCCGCCCTTTTTCCGGCTGTTCCTGGCCCGGAGCTTAGGGGTTCGCCTCTTGGCTTCACTTCTGAGCCTGGCCCCTTTGGGCTTCCTGATGGGCATGCCCTTCCCCAAGGGAATCTCCCTCATAGGTGAGATCGCCCCGGACCTCATCCCTTGGGCCTGGGGCGTCAATGGCTGCGCCTCAGTTTCAGCCTCCATCCTGGCCACCATGCTGGCCGTCTCCTTCGGATTCAATCGAGTGCTGGTGGGAGCTGGCTTAGCCTACCTCGGGGGGCTGGCAGCTGCGGCCTCCATCGAGAGGGGCGCGCTTCGATGAGCAGAACAAGGGTGGCTAAGGGTTTTGCCATAGTGGCGTTGATAGCCATGGTAGGGGTGCTGATTTCCACGGCCTCCCCCGAATCTACCATCGATCCTCCTACGCCCCAGCCTGGGAAGCGCCTCGAGACGGCCGAGACCTATCGGAGGAATGGCGACTACGAGCGGGCCATCGCCGAATACGAAGCGATCATCGCCAGCCGAACCGGGGAAGAAGCCAGGGAGGCTCTATTTCGAAAGGGGGAATGCCACCTATTAAACGGGGACCATGAGACGGCTATCGAGGTCCTTCGCAAGTTCCTGCGGATCTATCCTGAAGATGAACGCAGCTCTTGGGCCCTCTTCCTCCTGGCCAGGGCCTACGAGGGCCTGGAGGATTGGTCCCATGCCATCGCCTATTATCGCCGCTATTTAGCCCGAAGGAAGACCATCGCCAGCTATGTCTATGAACTCATCGGCGACTGCTACATGAGAATGGGCGATTATCTGGGAGCGGTTTCCACCTATAAGGCGGCCCTGCGGGATGTCCCCTCCCCCCGTGTAGAGGTTGATATCAGGGAGAAGGCGGCCAAAGCCTGCCTGGAATTGGAGGATTATCAAGAGGCCCTCGCTCAGTACCAAGCGATCCTGTCCATAGCCAAGATCGGCTCTTACAGGGCCAGGATCTTGTATCTGACCGGATTGGCCTACAGAGAATGGGGCAGGGAGGATGAATCCCATGTCAGCTTCCTGGAGGCAGTGGATCGCTATCCTAAGGCCAAGGATACCCATTTGGCCTTGGTGGAGCTGGTGGAGGACGGAGTAGCGGTGAATGAGCTCCAACGAGGACTGGTGGACTACCACGCCGGCGCCTATAGGCTAGCCATCAGAGCATTCCTCCGTTACATCGGAGGCGACTCGGCAGGGGGATTAGATAAGGCTCGTTACTACCTGGGGTTGGCCTACAAGGGGGCAGGTGACCGTGCCTCAGCTATGGCTCAATTCGATGCGCTCATCGAAGGCCACCCACAGAGCAGGTACTGGGGATGGGCCTGGCTGGAGAAGGCCGAGCTCCTGGCTGAATTGGGGAGGGTCGAGGAGGCTGTAGAGGTCTGCTACGACTTCGCCGAGCTGTATCCCTATCATAAGCTGGCAGGGGAAGCTCTCTGGCGAGCTGCCCGTCTGCTGGATGACCAGGGGCGGTACAGGGAGGCTGCCCAGGCCTATTTGGATTTTCGAGCGAGGTTTCCCTGGGATGAACGCGCCCAAGAGGCCCTCTTCCGGGCGGGGCTGTGCTATTACCGCTCGGCCGATTATGGCGAAGCAATAGGGGCCTGGCAGGAGCTTCTGGATAGCGGGGGCTCGGAAATGCGCCCCAAAGCCCTCCTCTGGATGGGGAAGGGCCTCCTCCGTCAGGGGGAGGTCCAAAAGGCCAGGGGGTGTTTTGAGAAAGCAGCTGAAGACAAAGCAGGCGGTTACTACGCCTGGCGAGCGAAGGCTCTCAGCTTGGAACTGAGAGGGATCTCCCCCCTGCGCAAGGAGGATCTCCATCTTTCCGCCTGGGACGAAGCGGGACGAGAAGAGGCCGAGAGGTGGCTCGCCAGTTGGCTCGGCGTTCCCAAGGAGGACCTGGGTAAGCCTGACCCCTCCGTGGAGGGCGATCCACGCTTCAAGCGAGGGCGAGAGCTGCTTAAGGTGGGGCTTGAGAAGGAGGCCGAGAGGGAGCTGAGAAGCTTAGTGCGGGAGTTGAGGGATTCCCCTCTCCCCCTCTACCGATTGGCCCTTGCCTTCCGCCAGATGGGCCTCTGCCACCTCTCCATTCTCTGCGCCGAGAGGCTGATCGAGCTTTCCCCTCCCGAAGCCCCCGCCTTTCTATGGCGCTTAGCTTACCCCGATTGCTTTGGGGACCTCGTGGCCGAGGAGTCCCGAGCGAATGGGCTCGACCCCCTGTTGCTCCTCGCTCTGATCAGGCAGGAGAGCACCTTCGGTGTCCTCTCCACCTCCCCCGCGGGGGCTAAAGGCCTGACCCAGATCATCCCGGCTACCGGCGAATGGATAGCCCTTAAATTGAGGCGCAGAGATTATACAGCCGATGCCCTCTACCGCCCCTGTGTGAACGTGAAGTTCGGCGCTTGGTATCTTGCCAGGCAGATCGAGGATTTCGGAGGGGAAATCCTGGCGGCGCTGGCCGCTTACAACGCCGGCCCAAACAAGGCGCGCCGCTGGCTGAAAGAAGCGGGGGGAGACGTGGACCTTCTCGTGGAGACCATCCCGGCGGACGAACCCCGACACTTCATCAAGGGGGTATGCCAGCACTATGCCATGTACCATGCGCTCTATGAGCTCCCTCAGCGAAGGGAGGTTTCAGATTGGAGAAGGGGCCTTAGGCCTGGGTATTAATTCCCCGCTTAAGCATCGAGAAGGGCCAGTGCCGCCTCCCAGACCTCCTCCACCGTCACCGCTTCGATGCAACGGAAATGGCGGCAGGACGACTTCCAGCGGCCGCCCACGAAGCAGGGGTTACAGCCCACATCGTGCCAGAGGGCTATCCCCTTCCCGTACGGGCCGTACATGCGGGGGTCTGAGGGTCCGAATATGGCCACCACTGGCGTCCTCATGGCCACCGCTAAATGCATGGCCCCGGTGTCGTGGCCGATGAAGAGGTCAGCCTCCCCCAGGAGCGCTCCTAACTGCCCCCAGCTCAGCTTGCCTGTGAGATCCAGCACCTGGTTGCGCATCGCCCCTTTCACCGCTTCGGCGATGGATTTATCCCCAGGTCCGCCGACTAGGACGATCTGCATCCCCCTCTCGATCAGCCGGTCGGCCAGGCGGGAGAAGCGCTCAGGTGGCCAGCGTTTGGCCGAGATGGACATCCCGGGGTTGACCCCTCCGCCGGGATGGATGACCACTATCCGCTTGCCCTCGGCCCTCAGCTTCCAGCCTTCAGCCACCAGCCTGTCCTCTTCCAGAGGGTGGAATTCAAGCGTGGGCTCCTCTGGTTCGATGCCCACGGCTCTCAGCGTATCCAGGTAGAGCTCCGCCTCATGCTTTACGCCCGTTACGGGCACCCTCACCGTCAGAGAGAAGCCCCGGCCATGGCTGTCCAGACCCACTCGCTGAGGGATGCCGGCGAGGAAGGGGAGCAGAGTGACCAGAGGGGAGCGAGCCAGGACGAAGCAGAGATCGTAATTTCGGTCGCGGATCCGCCTCACCAGATCGAGATACTCCCGCCAGGGGAAGGCACCACCGCCCACGCGGCCGCAGTCCACAATGCTATCCAGGTGAGGGTTGTTTTCCACCATAGCCCGCGCCCAGGGGCAGACGGCGAAATCGAGGCGAGCTTCGGGGAAAGCATCCCGCAGGGCAGCTATCACCGGCGTGGCCAGGAGTACATCGCCGATGCAGCAGGGCTTGATGATCAAAACGGAGCGGGGAATGGCCAAGGAGGGAGAACGAGGGATAAGGCGGAAGGGGATTCCGAGCAGGCGGCAGGCGAGGCTTACCATAGCGTCTCTAAAGGCCATGGCTGCACTCCCTCAGTCCACAGTGATCAGATCTTTGATCTTCTCGAAGGTGGCCTCGCCGATCCCTCGCACCTTTTTGATCTCCTCGATGCTCGTAAATGGCCCTTTCTCCTGACGATATTCGATGATGCGCTGGGCATAGGTAGGGCCGATGCCAGGGAGGGTCTCCAGCTCCTCTGCTGTGGCCGTGTTGATGTTGATCTTGCCAACCGCTTGGCCTGAAGGGGCGGTCTGTCCCACCGGCGGCCTCTCCTCCCCCACTTTAGGGACGTAGATGTGCTCCTGGTCGTGCACCCTCCGGGCCAGGTTGATGCCGTTTAGATCGGCCTCCTTGGCGGGGCCTCCCGCCGCCTGGATGGCATCCTTAACGATGGCCCCTGGGGGAAGGGTGTAGACATCGGGGTTGGCCACCGCCCCGCTGATGTAAACCAATAGGGGACGAGGAGTGGGAGTGGGCAGGGGGACGAAGGTCGGGGCCTCCTCGACAACCATCGTCGGCGATCGAGGGCGGTTCACAAGGAGGAAGACCCCGCCCATGATGATCAGATTGATGAGAGTGACGAGGATATAGCCTCGGACTCGCTCCAGCCGGTCGCCCACTTTCCCTTCCCCGCGAGTCTGCGGACCTCCACTCACATCACAGCTCTATTTTGCGCTGCCTTACCCGGCACTTCTCGGCGGTGATGATGGCCGCGATGGTCCTCACCGCCTCGTCGAGGGCGCCGTCGCGGTTGACCACCACATAGTCGAACTCGGGCAGCCGTTTCATCTCCTCGCGGACGGTGGTGATGCGCCTCTCCAGCTCCTCAGGCGTCTCGGTCTTGCGTTTCTTCAGACGGCGGATCAGCTCCTCCTCTGAAGAGGCAGTGAGGAAGATGAGCACAGCTTCGGGCACCAGCCTGCGGATGGTGGCCGCCCCCTGCACGTCAATGCGCATGATCACGTCCTTGCCGCTGGCCAAGGCCCGGCGCACCTCCTCCTTAGGGACGCCTTTATGTTGGCCATAGACGACGGCGTGCTCCAGGAGCTCGCCTGCCTCAAGCATCTCGGCGAACTCTGCCTCGGAGACGAAGTGGTAGTCCACACCATCCACCTCGCCGGGCCTTTTGGGCCGGGTGGTGACCGTGACCACGAAGTGAAAGGGATAGCCCAGCTCCTTCATGCGCGCCAGCACCCTGTCCTTGCCCGCCCCTGAGGGGCCGGAGAGGACGATCAACAGGGGCTGGGGTTCGAGGGTGTAGGGGTTAGGGCCTTGCACAACAACCTCCATGGGCATCTCCCTTTTTCGTCAGCACAATCGTCGATTCAATTATACCAGACCAAGGGTCCTTTGTAAAGTGAGCTTGACTTTTGCGAAGAAATATGACATACTTTAATCGGGAAGCGACACCGATGGACTTGGGAAGCGGTGAAAAATCCTAAAAATCAGGGAGCAGGGCACCCCCAATAAAGCCTCGAAGGAGGGAAAATGCTGAGGGGGGAAAGATTAGCTCGAGTGGTAATAGTAGCGCTCGTTCTAGGATTTATCGGATCTTTCGCCGTCGGATCTCTCGCCAGTGGAAGGGAAACCGTTGAGCTGAGTCCGAATGTCAGTAGATCGCCATCATCGCCCCCAGGGGACGTCCTCTATCTTCCCATCATAGCTAAAAACTACAACCCTCTCCTTGAGGATATCACGAAGCGGGCCAGAGCCCTGGTAGAGCAGTCCGGATGCCCGCTTTCTTTCGTGGGGGCCAGCCTTGACACCACGGTAACAGCGGATAACCGCGACGCGGTAGTGGAAGACATTGTGGAGAAGACGGCGGTCGTCATGGCCTCAGACTTCCAATGCACGGGCATCATGACGCTCCAGGAGGGCCTGGATGCCGGTTTGCTTACGTCCGAGAACGTGGCCGAGTACCAAACCTTCGTTGACGGCCTGGTTGAAGTTGGAGATTTCGTAGTCCTGGTCGAGTGGATCAGGACCAGCGATGGTGCGTCCCTATTGACCAAGGCGGTAATTGATGACGCCACCGCGGAACTAATCTACGACCCTATGATCAGCTCCTGGCGTAACCCGGGCCCAGCTCCCGGCGGGCCTAACCCGCCCCAGTCTAGAATACAGACCGGGCAAGGCAATACAACGTGGACATGGCGCCCCTGGGATCCGGACGGCGCTACCATCGCCGAAATGATCTTCGGCAAAGACACGGTGTGGAAGAACCCGGTCATGATCGTGACCTTCGACGAGGTGATAAGTGAGGAAGAGGACCCTCAAGTGAGCACCTTCATAGATAGCGCCGTGGTGAGTCAGAAAACGGAAATCATAGAGGTAGAGGGGGTGCAGTGTAAGCGATGGTCATTCCGCGTCCACTGGAGCACGCCCCTTGTCACGGTAAAGATAAAGGGGGGAACGAGCGGCTTCGACTTCGATGTCGAATTTGGGGGAATTGGTTCGTGCGGCACGGATCTAGAGGTGTATCAACTATGCTCAGATGGAAGGGGGATCGTCCTAGAGGGTCCGAATTAGGCCACACAAGCCCCCTGAAGAACTAGAACGCCGTTTGACAGCAGAGCCAGCGACCTGTGATTTTGAGCTTGGGGAAGAATGGAAACGTCAAGGCAGGAACTGGCTCGAGGCTCTCTGAATAAGGGGATAATGCTTGCCCCGATGGTAGCTCTAAGGCTAAGGGGTGAATTGAGGAGAATCTCCTGACTGGGAGGGATGGCTTTGCCGATCTACGAGTATTTTTGCCACGATTGTAAGCGGCGGGTGAGCATACTCTGGCGGAGCTTCTCCGAAGCTGAGGCCTCCTCGCCGCGTTGTCCCCTCTGCGGCGGCGAGAACCTGACCCGCCTCATCTCCAGGGTCTCTATGCTCAGGTCGGAGGAGAGCCTCCTGGAGGATCTGGCCAGCCCCGAGAGCTTAGCCGGCCTGGACGAGAACGATCCTAAGTCCATCGCCCGCTGGATGAGGAAGATGAGCCGCGAGATAGGCGAGGACCTCGGCCCCGAATTCGAGGAGGTGATCGATAGGTTAGAGGCGGGGCAGAGCCCGGAGGAGATAGAGAAGGAGATGCCTGAGCTGGGCGGCGAAGAATCCGGCTCCTCCGAAGCTTAGAATGGCTCAACTCATCAAGCTACTAAGCCTCTCGGCGGAATCCCTTTTCACTAGAGTTGTTGCACAATTGATGATGAGCTCGCTCGCCCTGTG
>CAYYKQ010000063.1:0-10776 GCA_964440965.1 uncultured Anaerolineae bacterium
ATGAGACCAAGCGGGTGGTCGAGGTGCTGAGCGCTGTCTATGACCGCCTCATCGCTGGCCGCACCGAGCAAGAGGCCATGGCCAAGCTCGCCGATGAGGCCCTGGTGGCCGAGGTGGCAGGGAGAGAGGGAGTGCGCCTGGTTAAGGGCGTTCTGGGTTACGGCCTCGGGCGGGCCAAATTGGCCAAAGAACTTCTGGCCACCGCCGATCCCGCCTGCAAGCGTCCCTCCGACGACTTCTTCCGTCACTTCGCCTACCTCGTCTTCCGCCCGCTGCGGGAGAAAATCTACCGCACCATGACCGGGGGCACGTGGCGGCGCTACGCCGAGGAGGTGGCCCGCTATCTGCGAATGCGCATCGAGGGGTTGGGATTGGGCCAAAAGGGTGCAGAGGAGTAGAAGAATATGGATTTGGCCCCTGGCAAGGTGCTCCGCGGCCCCTTTTGGAAGGAGCTGGTACGGGTGTTGACGGCCGGCGACCTGGGCAATGGCCGAGTCAGAATCGAAGCTGTCGGCCTTCAGTCTCAACGGTTCTACCCCCAAATCCTGGGGCCGGACGAGTTGGCCCTGTTGCAGATAGGGGAGGGCCCAGTCCGCGACTTCGCCGGCGATGCCGAGGCCGCCTTCCTCGCCGTGGAGGCAGCGCGCATCCGCTTCGCCTACCAGTTCGACCCCCATTTCGCCGTCAACATCTCCCAGGTTGATCCTCTGCCCCACCAGATCGAGGCCGTCTACCATTACATCCTCCGCAACCCCCGCCTGCGCTTCCTGCTGGCCGACGACCCCGGCGCGGGCAAGACCATCATGGCCGGGCTGGTGCTCAAGGAGTTGAAATATCGGGGGCTGGTGACGCGAACCCTCATCGTCGTCCCCGGCCACCTGAAGGAACAATGGCAGCGGGAGATGAGGGAGAAATTCGGCGAGCACTTCCCCATCGTGGACCGGGGGGTGGTTGATGCCTACTGGGGGCGCAACGTATGGGCGGAGCTGCCCCAGGCCATCACTTCTATGGATTTCCTTAAACAGGACGATGTGAGGCCGAGCGTGGCGGAGGTCCACTGGGACCTGGTCATCGTGGACGAGGCCCATAAGATGGCGGCCTACCGCTATGGCGACAAGACGAAGAAAACCGAGCGCTATCAACTGGGCAAACTCCTCTCCCGCCACACCTCGTATCTGCTCTTCCTCACCGCCACCCCCCATCGGGGCGATCCCGAGAACTTCCGCCTTATGAGCGGGGTGCTTCTGCCCCTGAGAAACGCGGGCGCGGATGTGGCCCTCAAGGTGGAACTTACCGCCCAGTCCCGAGAGCCCATCGGGCCGAATGTCCTCGATCTCAAGGTTCGCGAGACGCTCCAGCAGATCGGAGCGGATGTCGAAAGCTTCGAGACATAGGAGGTGGACATGCGACATATCAAGATCACCGCTGGAGGTGTGACCGCTGAGGCGGAGCTGAAGGATACGCCGACGGCGGACGCCATCTGGGAGGCGCTGCCCATCGAGGCGCGCGCCAGCACCTGGGGCGATGAAATCTACTTCGGCATCCCCGTTTACCTGAAGGAGGAAAACGCCCAGGAGGTGGTGGAGAAGGGCGATCTGGGCTATTGGCCCCCAGGGCATGCCTTCTGCATCTTCTTCGGCCCTACGCCCGCCAGTCGGGGCGAGGAAATCCGCCCAGCAAGCCCGGTTAATGTCTTTGGCAAAATCGTCGGCGATCCCGCTGTCTTCAAGAAGGTCCGCAGCGGCGAGAAGGTTGTTGTGGAGGCTGTATAGTCGAGATTCGTAAATGCGAATTGGCAAGGGAGGTGAACCATGGATAAGCCCTGGGAAGGGATGCTCAAATTGGGGATCGTGCACTTCATGGCCTTTCCTGAGACCATCAGAGGGGAAGGGCCTATCCTGGAGACGGTGACCAAGATAGCGGAGGACGACTTCTTCACCGAGATCGAGGTCACCTGGATGAAGGATCCGGAAGTCCGAAGGAAGGTGAGGGATGCCCTGAAGATCGGCCACCTGACGGTGGGCTACGGCGCCCAGCCCCCTCTGTTGATCCGCAAGTTGGACCTCAACTCCTTGGACGAGGAGGAGAGGAAGCGGGCCGTGGCCCAGGTGAAGGCTTGCATTGACGAGGCGGTGGAACTGGGGGCCAAAAGGGTGGCGGTCCTCAGCGGCCCCGACCCCGGCGAGCCCCACCGGGCCAGAGCCAGCGAGCTTCTCGTCCGCTCCCTTAAGGAGCTTTGTGACTACGGGCGCGGGAAGGGCATCGGCATCACTTTGGAGATATTCGACCGCGAGGTTGATAAGCGGTGCTTGATCGGCCCGGCTGTGGAAGCGGCGGCCATCGCTGAGGAGGTGCGCAAGGATTTCGACGACTTCGGCCTCCTTTACGATCTAAGCCACCTTCCTCTCCTGAGGGAGAAGCCGCTAGAGGCACTGAGCGCCATCAAGGACTACCTGGTGCACATCCACGTTGGCAACTGCGCCATGCGCGACCCCAGCCATCCGGCCTTCGGTGATCAGCACCCCCGCTTCGGCATCGAAGGCGGCGAGAACGACGTTCCCCAGCTTGTGGAATTCCTGCGCGCCCTCTTCAAGGTGGGGTATCTGACGGAGAAGCCGACTGGCGAGCTGCCTATCGTGGCCTTCGAGGTTAAGCCCTTGCCGGGTGAGAGCCCGGAGCTGGTCATCGCTAACACCAAGCGCGTCTGGCGTGAGGCGTGGGCAAAACTCTAAAGTCCCGCTGAGGCCCTGCGACCTGCAATTTATGGTAACGGAGGTGAACTATGGCTAAACCTAAGGTCTACGTCACTCGGATCATCCCCGAGGAAGGGCTGAAGATGGTGAGGGAGTTCGCCGAGACCAAGGTTTGGGAAGGTGAATTGCCCCCGCCACGTGAGGTGATCCTGGAAGAGGTGAAGGAGATAGACGGGCTCCTCTGCCTCCTCACCGACAAGATCGATGCGGAGGTGATGGACGCTGCCCCCAAACTCAAGGTCATAAGCAATTATGCCGTGGGCTACGACAACATAGACATCGCCGAGGCCACCAAGCGAGGCATCATCGTAGGTAACACCCCTGGGGTGCTTACCGATACCACAGCCGACTTGGCCTTTGCCCTCCTGATGGCAGCGGCACGGCGCATCGTTGAGGGGGATAAGTTCGTTCGAGCGGGAAAGTGGAAGACCTGGGGGCCCACGCTTCTCCTGGGGCGGGATATCCACGGAGCCACCTTGGGGATCATCGGGTTGGGTCGCATAGGGAGCACCGTGGCCAAGAGGGCCAAGGGCTTCGATATGCGAATCCTCTACTACGATATCCGCCGACGCGAGGACCTGGAGAAGGAGCTGGGGGTTGAATACGTGGATCTGGATACCCTCCTCGCCGAATCGGACTTCGTCACCATCCATACCATCCTCTCCCCGGAGACTTATCACCTGATCGGGGAGAGGGAGTTCAAGCTGATGAAGAAAACAGCTATCCTCATTAACGCCGCCCGAGGCCCCATCGTCGACCCTAAAGCCCTCTACAAGGCGCTCACCGAGGGGGAGATAGCCTACGCCGCTTTGGATGTGACGGAGCCCGAGCCTATCCCATCCGACGATCCACTCCTCACCTTGGATAACATCATCATCGTGCCCCACATCGGCAGTGCGAGCTATGCCACTCGGGCCAAGATGGCCACCATGGCCGCTGAGAACCTCATCGCCGGCCTGAAAGGTGAGATGCCACCCAACCCGGTCAATCCGGAGGCTCTGGGAAAGAAGTGACCTCCAACTGGACTTCTGGCCATCGAAGGTCTGAGGCCACTATCCAGCCCATCTTCTTCGCGTCTCTGGATGCAGCTGGCCACGGGGCTGGGCAGGGGATGCCCAGCCCTTCGGCGTTTCGCTGGCTTGCGAACAATCGCCCGGTCGACTCAATCCAGGCACAGCGCGATAGCTAAGGATCAAGGAGCAGAGGTAGCAGATGGCTCGGCGTTCGGCTCTGGATCAACTGTGCATCAATACTCTTCGCACCCTGGCCATGGACATGGTCCAGAGGGCAGATTCCGGCCACCCTGGGATGCCTATGGGGGCGGCAGACATGGCCTACGTGTTGTGGACGCGCTTCCTGCGGCATAATCCGGCTAACCCCCACTGGCCCGATCGAGACCGCTTCGTCCTCTCCGCCGGACACGGCTCCACGCTGCTCTATAGCCTGCTGTATCTCACCGGCTACGACCTCCCTCTGGAAGAGCTCATGAACTTCCGGCAGTGGGGCAGCCGAACTCCGGGCCACCCCGAATACGGCTGCGCGCCTGGCGTGGAGGCCACCACCGGCCCGCTGGGACAGGGCTTCGCCAACGGCGTGGGCATGGCCATCGCCGAAGCCCACCTGGCCGCCCGCTTCAACCGCCTCGGCTACAAGATCGTTGACCATTACATCTATGCCATCGTCAGCGACGGCGACTTGATGGAGGGCATCTCCTCCGAGGCCGCTTCGCTGGCCGGCCACCTGCGCCTGGGCAAGCTCATCTACCTTTACGACGACAACCGCGTCACCATCGAGGGCAGCACCGACCTGGCCTTCACCGAGGACCGGGGAAAGCGCTTCGAGGCCTACGGCTGGCACGTGCAGCGCGTGGACGGATATGACCTGGAGGGGATCGCCGCCGCCATTCGCGCCGCCAGGGCCGACCCTCGCCCTTCGCTCATCATGGCCCGCACCCATCTGGCCTACGGCAGCCCTCACCTGCAGAATAACTCCAGGGCCCACGGCGTTCCCTTAGGCGAGGAGGAGGTGCGCCTCACCAAGGAGAGGCTGGGCTGGCCCACCGAGCCGCCGTTTTTCATCCCTGAGGAGGCCCTGGCCCATTTCCGCCGGGCATTGGACAGGGGGAGAGCCTGGGAGGGCGAGTGGCAGGCCCTCTTCGATGCCTACGCCGCCGAATACCCCGACCTTGCCGAGGAGTGGCGGATGGCCATGGCTGGGGAACTGCCCCCGGGCTGGGAAGCCGCTTTGCCCGTTTTCAATCCCGAGGACGGGCCGATGTCCACCCGCGTGGCCTCGGGTAGGGTGCTTAACGCCATTGCCCCTCGCCTGCCCGCCCTCCTCGGCGGCTCCGCCGACCTGGCCCCCTCCACTAAGACCTATCTGAAGGGGTTGGGCGACTTCGAGGCGGAGGACCGCCTGGGCCGCAACCTGCACTTCGGAGTGCGCGAGCATGCCATGGGCGGCATCCTGAACGGTATGGCCCTCCACGGCGGGGTGATCCCCTTTGGCGGCACCTTCCTCGTCTTCTCCGATTACATGCGCCCCAGCATCCGCATGGCGGCCATGATGGGGCTGCACGTGATCTATATCTTCTCCCATGATAGCCTCTGGATAGGGGAGGACGGCCCCACCCACCAGCCGGTCGAGCAATTGGCCTCCCTGCGGGCCATTCCCAATCTCATCGTGATCCGTCCCGCCGATGCCAACGAGACGGCCGTCGCCTGGCGGGTGGCCTTGGAGCACCGTGGGCCGGTGGCGCTGATCCTGAGCCGGCAGGCCTTGCCCATCCTGGATCGTACCTCTCTGGCCCCCGCCGAGGGGCTGGCACGAGGTGCTTACGTCCTGATCGAGGCCGAGGGAGGGCAGCCCGATCTCATTCTGATCGCCACCGGCTCCGAGGTGCATCTGGCCCTCGCGGCCAGGGAGCTGTTGGCCGAGCGAGGGGTGAGGGCCAGGGTGGTGAACATGCCCAGTTGGGAGCTCTTCGACCGCCAGCCTGAGACGTATCGGCGGGCGGTGCTGCCTCCCCATGTGACGGCTCGCCTGGCCATCGAGGCGGGGGTATCCCAGGGCTGGCATCGCTACGTGGGGCCGGCTGGGGATGTGATGGGCATCGAGCGCTTCGGGGCCTCGGCGCCGTACAAGGTGCTGCAGGAGAAGTTCGGCTTCACTGCGGAGAACATCGCCCAGCGGGCGATGGCGCTACTTGGGCGTTAATTTGACATTGTCCGGTTTTTATGATACAATTTCATCAAATGTTCGTTAGTGTATTCCGATCAGAGCGGTGATGAACGATAAAGGCCTAAGCGTGCACATCAGGCATAACAAGCCCCAGAAGCCCGATTACGGGTCTGGTTAGGCACGCTTGGGCCATCTCATAGGTGGCTATCAGAAAAGCTAGCCTTTCCAGACCGGAGGAGGCTGGCTTTTCACTATTTTGAAGGAGGTGATGTGGAGGGGTAAAAAAGCGGTTACCGGAGATTCGATTCAACCAAGGAAGGGGGAAATCCGATGAAAGGGCTGAAGATCGCAAGTTTAGGGGTTATAGTGATCCTGCTTTTAGTCGGTTGTGCTCCGAAGGCCGCGCCGTTGACGCCCACGCCGTCGCGTTTGCTGCCCTTGGATTTAGGCGGCAGGGAGATCATCGTCGCTGTGGAGAACGCCTATCCGCCCTTCAATTACATAGACCCGAAGACCGGCGAAGGCGTGGGTTACGACTACGACTTCTTCAGGGAGCTCTGTAAGAGGGCCAACTGCAAACCGGTCTTCAAGGAGTTCGCCTGGGAGGGCCTGTTCGAGGCTTGCCAGGCCGGCGAGTTCGACATCTCTATGGATGGGATCACCCTCACCTTGGAGCGGTCCAAGATCGTCACCTACTCCGACCCCATCATCGAGTACGGCATGGTGCTCATGGTGCGAGCCGACGAGGAGGAGATCAAGGATGTGGATTCCTTGAAGGCCCATCCCGATAAGATCTTGGGCACGCAGCTGGGCACCACCAACGAGAAGAAGTGCATCGAGCTTGTGGGCGAGGAGAGGACGAAGAGCTTTGATACCTTCCCCACGGCCGTCGAAGCCCTCCTGGCCGGCGATGTGGATTGTATCCCCATCGATGAGGTCGCCGCCGTTGGTCACATGAAGGCCCATCCTGGGAAGCTGAAGATCGTGGGTGAGCGGTTGACCTCCGAGCTCCTGGCCTGCATCATGCCGCCCAACAGCGATATCCAGGCGGCGGTCAACGCAGCCATCGATGCCATGTGGGCCGATGGCACCATGGATGCCCTCTACCAGAAGTGGTTCGTGGTCAAATAGCAGGCCAACCTAACCGGCGTATGGGGTTTGCGAGGCACTCTAAGCGCCTCGCAAACCCCCTCGCCTAGTTCTCGATCGAGTTCCTTGATTAAAAGGAGGAAGGAGCATTGGCTGTTACGGAGGTGGAAAAGCCCCAGCCCAAGTTAATCCCCTGGACACGGAGATTGGAGGAGATACCTTGGTGGATGGTGGCCCTGCTCCTGGGAGGGCTCCTTATCCTTTACTCTTTTTATACCTCCAAGATCTATCGGGAGGCCCTCAGCTTTCTCCTCGCCGGCCTGAAGCTCACCATACTGATAACCCTGGCCTCCTTCAGCATCGCCATCCTCTTAGGCTTGATCGCCGGCCTGGGGAGAGTATCGAAGAATGCCATATTCTACAACCTCTCAACCCTTTACGTCGAGGTGATCAGGGGGGTCCCCCTGTTGGTGCAACTCCTCTACGTGGCCTTCGTCCTGGTGCCCTTAGGCGTCGATCTCCTTAACGCCATCGGAAGATTTCTGGTGCAGCATGGCTCGCCGGGCTTCCTCCTCGTAGTGGCCCGTTCCCTGGCCAACTTAAACATCAAAGACATCAACATGACAGTGAGGGCCATAGCTGGCCTGGCCTTCGGATATGGGGCCTACGAGGCCGAGGTTTTCCGAGGGGGCATCCAGTCCATCGAGAGAGGACAGATGGAAGCGGCCCGCTCCTTAGGCATGACCTATTTCCAAGCCATGCGTTACATCATCCTGCCCCAGGCTATCAGAAGGATGTTGCCCCCTTTGGGCAACGATTTCATAGCCATGCTTAAGGACTCGTCCCTCGTATCGGCCTTGGCGGTTAGAGAGCTCACGCAGTTGGGAAAGCTGCACCGGTCTCGCACCTTCCGCACCTTCGAGACCTGGAACACGGTGACCTTCCTCTACCTCATTATGACCCTCAGCCTGTCGTTGCTGGTGAAGTTTATGGAGAGGAGGATGTCCTTTGAAGAGTAGCTCGATCGACCCCCCCGCGGACGATGACATCATCATCGTGGACCACGTTTACAAGAGCTTTGGTAAGACCAAAGCCCTGGTGGATGTCAGCCTGAGGGTGAGGAGAGGGGAGGTGTGCTTCATCTTCGGCCCCAGCGGCGCAGGCAAAAGCACCCTCCTCCGGTGCATCAACCACCTGGAGAAGCCGGACAGCGGCACCATCATCGTGGACGGCATCCCGGTTACCGACGAGAGGACCAACATAGACAAGGTTCGTGCTGAGGTAGGGATGGTCTTCCAATTGTTCAACCTCTTCCCCCACCTCACGGCTTTGGAGAACATCACCTTGGCCCAGCGGGTGGTACGGAAGCGTTCCCAGGAGGAGGCGGAGCGCATCGCTCGGGAGCTTCTGGCGAGGGTGGGGATCCCGGATAAGGCGGATTCATATCCCGCCCAGCTCTCGGGGGGAGAGAAACAGCGGGTGGCCATCGCCCGGGCCTTAGCCATGAACCCCAAGATCATGCTCTTCGACGAACCCACCTCAGCTCTCGACCCGGAGATGATTAAGGAGGTCCTGGACGTGATGCTGGATCTGGCGAAGGAGGGGATGACCATGGTCGTCGTCTCCCATGAGATGGGCTTCGCCAAAGCAGCGGCCGACCGCATGGTCTTCCTGGACGCAGGACGGATCATCGAGGAAGCTACCCCTGAGGAGCTCTTCTCCAACCCTAAAAGGGAGAGGACGAGGCAGTTCCTGAGCAAGATACTTCATTGAAATGCTTAGCGCTTCTCGGCTCGTCCAGCTCAGCCCTGGGCTTCAGCTCGGGGCTGGTTTAGCTTTGTCCAGGAGATCGCTCGTCAGTGGATAGGATCGTAAGGGGGAGCATGCTCGGATTGGGGGATATCCTGGCCGCCCGCCGCAATCTGAGTGCTCTGATCAGGAGGACACCCCTTAGGCGCTCCTTCCTGCTGAGCCAGAGGGCGGGATGCGAACTCTACCTTAAGCTGGAGAATCTGCAGCACACTGGGGCCTTCAAGGTGCGGGGGGCCATCAACAAGATAGCCAACCTCTCGGCCGAGGAGAAGGCCAGAGGGGTGGTCACCGCTTCCTCGGGCAACCATGCCTTGGGAGTCGGCTACGCCGCGCGGTATCTGGGGGGAGTGCCAGCAACCATCTTCGTGCCGGTCGATACCCCCCTCTCCAAAGTGAGCAAGTTGAAGGAGTTCAGCGTGCAGGTCTTCCTCCGCGGCACAACCTACGAGGAAGCTTACGATATTTCGAGGGAGTTCCAACTCGAGCGCGGCTTGACCTATGTTCATAGCTATGACGATCCCTTGGTCATCGCCGGCCAGGGTACCATAGGCTTAGAGATAATGGAGGACCTCCCCGAGGTCGAGGCCCTCATCGTGCCCATCGGGGGAGGAGGGCTCATCTCCGGCATCTCCGTGGCAGTTAAGGCCGTGAACCCGAAGGTGAAGGTCATCGGCGTGCAGCCGGAGGCCTCTCCAGCGGCCTATCTCTCGCTCAAGGAGGGCCACTGCTATGAGAGGTACAGGGCCTCCCCCACCATCTGCGAGGGTTTGGCCGGCGGCTTCGGCATCGTCCCCTTTCAGATCGCTAAGGACCTCATCGACGAGGTGGTGCTGGTCAGCGAGGAGGAGATCCGGGAGGCCATATTCACCCTGGTGGAGACGGAGCAGTTGGTGGTGGAGGGCTCAGGAGCGGTGGGAGTAGCCGCCCTGCTCTCCGACAAGGTGAGCCTGAAGGGCCAGAAAGTGGTAGCGGTGATCTCGGGTGGGAACATCGATGCCGAATTGCTGTTCGAGGTACTGGGGGAGGGCCTGCAGAAGCGGGGGAAGCGATGAGGGCAGTGAACCTCTTTCGGATAGTGTCAAGTCAAATGAAAATGTTACCGAGAGGTGATCGTTCAGTCAAAAGATAATGTTACCGGGCTGTCCTTCTCCTTTCCTTGATTTGTGGCGATTTGGATGGTGTTGGATTGAGGCGAAAGCCAAGTCTCGGGGCTTAAGTGTGTGGCCAATTGTTTGATAGACATCTTCGGTTTTGCCGGGGGTAGCACCGGGCAAGGAGAAGACGAGGTCAATCAAGTCATAGATCTCCCGCCGCAACTGGCGGGGGTTGATTCTCTCCCGCAGGGCCTTCAATTGCTCTTGGCCCTCCTGGGTGATGGCCCCGGTTTCACAGAGGCGGTCGAAGGGGGTGCGAGCCTGATCATAGCGGCGCTTGGTGGGTATTGATTGGCCCTCAACAACAATCTTCTCCTTCAAGCGCATCACCGGCTGGAGGAGGTTGTAGTAGAGCCACATCTTCTCGTAGAGCCGGTTGGTGGCTATCGTCTGGGCCACGCTATCCAGCCGATCGTAGCCCAGATAGGCCCTCACCAGACTGGAGTCCTTCTGCTCCACGAAGCGGTTGTCGTTCTTGTGGTAAGGCCTGCTGCGGGAGAGCTCGACACCTTTGACGGTGTCCTTGAAGAAGCGCAGCAGATGGTGATTGAAGAATTCGCTGCCGTTATCGGGATGGAGTTCCAGGATAGGGAAGGGAAGGCGGGCCAGGATGCGACGGAAGCCATCCTCCATCACCAGCCAGCTGCGACCCAGGACCGCTACCCTCTCGCTCCAGCCGGTGGCCACATCGATCATCTGGATGGTGCACATATACTCGCCGGAGGCGCTGGGCCCACAGTGGTGGACCAGGTCCACCTCGAAGTGGCCTGGCTCCCCTTCATTCCAGG
>CAYYKQ010000064.1:0-10178 GCA_964440965.1 uncultured Anaerolineae bacterium
AATGGAGTGCTCTGGCCTCCAAAAACCACTTCGTGCGGGCCAAAAGTGCCTAAAACAGGTCGTTTTCGGAATAGTCTTAGATCCCTCCGCTATTGTGCAACAACTCTACTCTTCCAATTCCTTCAACTCATCCTGAGGCGAACGGGTATAGGCGTCGAAGATCTTCCTAAGCGAAGTCTTGGAATAGTGAGCATAGACCTTCTTAGTGGTGCTGATATCAGCATGCCCTAAGAGTTCCTGGATGGCCTCCAGCGGGGCTCCCCTCCTCAGCATCTGACTGGCTCGGTAATGGCGGAAATCATGGGGGGTGACCTCCAAGCCTAGAGCCTTGGCAGCTTTCTTGACCGTATTCCAAATGCTCACCTCGCTAAGCCGTTCCCCTCTGTTCCGTTTGTGGCTGATGAACAGGGGCTGGTAGGAATCTTTCCTTGCCTGCAGGTAAGCGCGGATGGCTCGCTGCGCCTCGGGGGTGAGGAAGACTATCCGCTCCTTGTTCCCCTTGCCCTTGACGATGGCCTCCGACTTGCGGCCGTCGGCCACATCTTTACGGTTGAGGGCAGCTACCTCCGCTATGCGCCCCGCCGTGGAGTAGATGGTGTGCACGATAGCCCGGCTTCGCAGAAGGCACAAACGGGCGATGCGATCGTTTTTATTGTCTCCGGTGGGTAGTTTTAGCTTGTCATAATATTCGATGATGCGAGGCAATTCCTTATCTATCCGGGGGATGGGATAAGATAAGGGTTTGATGGCGGTGTTCAACAGGTTCTTAGCCCTCTCCAGCGAAAAGGAGGGGGCGAGGAGGCCCTTAGTGAAGAGGAAGGTGAGCAGGGCTTTGGCAGCGGCCAGATAGGTGCGGTTGGTGAACGGGGAATAGCCCCGAGGGTAAAGCCAGAGGTAGAACTCCTCCAGGACGTCTGAACGGAGTTGATCTGTGGTCAACTGAGCAGGGGATTTTAAGCTCTCCTCCAAGAAGAGCTTAAAAACCTTTAAGCCCGTGGCATAGGTGCGCTGGGTATGGGGTTTGGCATTCAGTGAATGGAGGAAGATATCACAAGCCTCTTCCAAGGTGGGAGAAGAGCGATCCGCCATCTCCGTCCCTCCCGGGGTTTCCATTAAAATTTAAGATAATGTATCTTATCTTAAATTTATTGGAGCAACCGACTTCCCTCTTCTCCCCCTATCAGACCAGATAGGGGCGGAAAGCTGCCAGCATCCTGCCTGGGATTCGACCCCAGAGGAGCGTCCCATTGCGATTGTGTTCCTCCCTCTCCACTACTCCTTGGAGATGGAAGAGGGAAACCAATTCCCACGCCCGATAGGGGATGAGCGCTTTGATGAACACTAAACTCTGTGCAAGCACCGCCTCGATGCGGGCCAGGAGTTCCTCCAACCCTATTCCCTCTTTAGCTGAAATGGCTAAGCTGTTAGGGAAGTTCACCAGCCTCCTCTGAATCGAGCTCGGATTCGAGAGCAGGTCTATTTTGTTGAGCGCTGTCACCACCGGCTTATCGGCGACCCCGAGTTCTCTGAGCGTATCCTCCACTGTCCTGCTCTGTTCCAAGGCGTTTTTGTTAGTTATGTCAACGACATGCAGGAGGAGATCGGCCTCTTCGATCTCTTCCAGGGTGGCGTGAAAGGCGGCTATCAATTGTGCAGGCAACTTCTGGATAAAACCCACGGTATCGGTGAAGAGCGCTACCTCCCCTCTAGGAAGCTTTACCCGTCGCGTAGTAGGATCCAGAGTAGCAAAGAGCTTGTCCTCCACTAAGACGTGGCTCCCTGAAACGGCGTTGAGGAGCGTCGATTTGCCGGCGTTGGTGTAGCCCACGATAGCCACCACCGGAATGCCCGCGCGCCTTCGGCGCTCCCGGTACCGCTGGCGGTGAGCATGTACCCGCGCTAACTCCCGCTTGAGTTGGACAATGCGCCGCTCGATCTGCCGCCTGTCCGATTCCAACTGGGTCTCGCCGGGACCACGAAGCCCTACCCCACCCACACCCTGGCGTGAAAGGTGGGTCCAGAGGTGAGTTAAGCGGGGCAGGCGGTACTCATACTGGGCAAGCTCCACTTGGAGGGCTCCCTCATGGGTATGAGCGTGCTTGGCGAAGATGTCCAAGATCAGCGCTGTGCGGTCTATCACTTTGACGTCGCCCAGGGCCTCCTCCAGGTTACGCTGCTGGCGGGGCGAGAGCTCATCGTCGAAGATGACCATGTTATAGCCCAGCTCCTCGCGCCGCTCCCGCAGTTCCTCCACTTTGCCCGAGCCGATGTAGGTCGCCGGATTAATCCGCTCCAACCTCTGGTAGGTCTGCCCTACCACCTCGACCCCAGCGGTCCGTGCGAGCTGGGCCAATTCGGCCAGCGAATCCTCCACGCTCCACCTGTGGTATCTGCCTTTCAGCTCCGTCCCCACCAGGAACCCCCGCTCGACCGGGGGCTCGGTGGCGATCGCTTCGTTAGCCATGATCCCCGCCCCGGGGTCCCCATGAGATTTCCCGGGATGCCCCTTTTAATGATATCACAAAGAGGGCCTAAGCGTCAAATTCGATTCCCCACCGGCGCTTGTTTAAAAGGCGATTTTGTGGTATATTTGGACAGGAAAAATAGACAGCCTTCGGGCTGTCTCTATGATTTTTAAGGAGGAAGAAAGCGATGCGCGCACTCGAGATAATCGCCAAGAAGAGGGATGGCCAAATCCTTTCATCTGAGGAGATAGACTTCTTTGTGCAGGGCTTCACCCGAGGTGAGATCCCCGATTATCAAGCCGCTGCCTGGCTGATGGCCATTTACCTGAACGGGATGAACAAGCGGGAAACCATCGATTTAACCATGTCCATGGCCCGTTCAGGCAAGATGCTGGACCTAAGCGAGATCGCCCCGGTGGTGGCTGATAAGCACTCCACCGGCGGCGTGGGCGATAAGACCACCTTGGTGGTAGCCCCCCTGGTCGCCGCTACCGGAGTGCCTGTGGGCAAGGTGACCGGCCGAGGCTTAGGCTTCAGCGGAGGGACGGTGGACAAGCTGGAATCCATCCCCAGCTTTAATGCCACGCTCGACGCTGAGCAGTTCCTGCGGGTCCTGGCTCAGCACGGCATCGCGGTCACAGGACAAACGGCAGATCTGGCTCCTGCCGACGGGAAGCTCTATGCCCTGCGGGACGCCACGGCTACTATAGCCAAAATACCTCTCATCGCCAGCTCCATCATGAGCAAGAAGATAGCCGGTGGGGCCTCTTGCATAGTCCTCGATGTCAAGGTGGGCAGCGGAACCTTCATGAGGACAGAGGAGGAAGCCGTCGCCTTAGCTCAGTTGATGGTGGAGATAGGGGAGAGTTTAGGCCGGAGGATGGCCGCCGTGATCTCGGATATGAACCAGCCTTTGGGCTTTGCGGTGGGGAATGCCTTAGAGGTGAGAGAGGCCTTGGATACTTTGCTCGGCAGGGGACCAGAGGATCTCCTCGAACACTGCATGGTCATCGCCTCTCAGATGCTCGTCTTGGCGGGCAGAGCTGAGGATGACCTAAATGCACGACGAATCCTCGAGGAGGCCTTGAACTCGGGCCGCGCTCTGGACAAGTTCAGGGAGTGGATAGCTGCCCAGGGCGGAGATATCTCCTTCATCGAAAACCCCTCCCTCCTGCCCCAGGCGAAATTCATTGAGGATCTCAGATCCCCGCGTTCCGGATACATCTCGCGCGTGGAAGCCTGCGAAATAGGGCTCGCTTCTATGCTCTTAGGCGCCGGCCGGGCCAAGAAGGGGGAATCTATCGACCACGCGGTAGGAATCGTCTTGGCGAAGAAGATCGGAGATTATGTTAAAAAGGGCGAACCACTCCTGACCATCCATGCTAACGATGAGAGGAAGCTGGAGGAAGTCAAGGGGAAACTCCTTGCCGCCTACGATTGGAGCGAGGAGCCAGTCCAGCCACCGCCGCTTATCTATCGGATCATCCGAGGTGATATGCCTGGCCATTAAGAGCAAGTGTTATGTTAATGTAGAGGTCGGCTCCGCTGCTGGGCAACCGCCCTGATGTGGACAGGCGGGTTTATCCAATTCCCGCAAGCGTCGAAGGAGATCTCCCCACTTAAGCCTACATAGTGGGTCTCAGCCAAGGCGGAGAGTATCCCCTCCCTGCTCGGCCCGCCGTCCCTCTCGACAGCCTTAGCCAAGGCCTCCAGGAGGATCCTGGCAGCATCATAGGCCAAGGTAGCCCTGGGGTCGGTGAAAACCCCCCATGTCGGCGCGGAAGTTACGCAGAGCGTCCCTTCTGCGGCCTCCCCTCCTATCTGGATCAGTTTGGGATCGCACAGCTCGCTCCCACCCATGAGCTGGGCGTTAAACCCCGCCCCTCTGATCTGCCGGGCGAGCTCGGCCCCTTCGACCGCTCCTCCTCCAAGGAAGATGAGCTCGGGCGAATCGGGGATTGCAAAGAACGAATCACAGATCGTGACCCGGGCTCTTAGCCCCTTCGCCTCCTCCACAAATGCTTCCATCAGATCGCCCTCTTTGCCCAAGATGGCCAGCTTGGTGGCTCCCAATTCGCGCACGGCAAAGCGCGCCGCCTCCGTCCCCAAGAGGCGGTTGGGGGCGAAGAGGCGAAAGACCTCGGGATAGCAACGCTCCGTTAATCCATCCGCTGCAGCTAAGGCAACGAAGGCCAGCCCATTCCGATGGTACTCTTCGAAAGCAGCCAATGCCGTTCCAGAGGAGAGGCCTCCAATAACCCCCATCACATCCGGATCGATGGCCATCTTCTTGGCCTGGATAGCGGCCTGTTCCGGATCGTTCGAGTCGTCTAAGGCCACCAGCTCGACCATGTAGCCGGCGGCTCCTCCCTCTTCGTTGCACTGGCTCACAGCTGCCTTGACGGCATGGAGCACCTCATAGCCCAGAGGCCGATACAAGCCCTCGAAAGGCGCTACCAGTCCGATCTTGACCACAGGCTTCGTGTTGACCGGCCAATCCGCAGCGAACGAGTTTGTCAGGGATGCCTTAAGCGGCGCACAACCAGCAGCGAGTAGTGCCGCAAGGCAGATGCCGACGCCGAAGGTACGAGCCATCCTACGCCTCAGTAAGGCAGGGGGAGCTTTCCTCGTAAAGCGGCGATGGGCCCCCTGATAACCTCCACCACCCCTTTGGGCAGGGCATTGTATAGCTTGCCGAGGATCTCGGGGGGCAGGATGGCGAGGAGAAAGGCAAGTCCAATGAGGATGAAGAGGAGGTTTATAACCAGCCTGCTGAGAGCCCCTACTACCTTTCTCAGGATCACCAGAACGATGATCACGAGGATAAAGGCGAATAACCAGCTCACAGGCATCCTCCCGATTTACTCCCGGCCCCCCAGATGCTCTTGGAAAGTCTTAGAGAAGATGTGGGAGCCATCCCCCTTAGCCTGGAAGTAGAGGTAATCCGTTTGAGCTGGCCAGAGGATGGCCTGGATGGAGGCCAGTCCGGGATTGCAGATGGGCCCCGGGGGGAGGCCGGGGTGGAGGTAAGTGTTATAAGGCGAATCGACGCTTCGATATTCCTCTGGGGTCAGGGGTTTCCACCATTGGCCCGGCCGGCCGAGGATGTATTGGACTGTGGGATCCGCTTGGAGGTATCCCCATGGCTCCCTCTCGGTGGTTGCTAAGCGGTTCAGGTAGACGCTGGCGATCAGAGGACGCTCATCGGGGATCACCGCTTCTCTCTCCACAATGGAAGCCAGGGTAACCACCTGGTAGATGGTCATCCCCTGCTCTTCGGCCCGTTTCCTCATCCTGGGGGTGAAGCGCCGATCGAAGTTCTGCAGCATCCGCTCTATGAGGTCTGAGGCTCCGGCCTCCGCCGGCAGACGGTAGGTATCGGGGAAAAGGAAGCCCTCCAAAGTGGCTCCCTGGGGGCGATCGCGCAGGAAATCGAAGTCGAACTCACCTCCTCTCGCCAGGCTCAGGAACTCCTCGCCGTCGATATCCGTCCGTTTAGCCAGCATCTCAGCTATCTGCTCCATCCGCCATCCCTCGGGGATGGTCACCTCTATCTCCCCTGGCCGACCTCGCTGCAAGCAGGCGATGATCTCTTCCATAGTCATGGTGGCCCGCAGCTCGTATTCGCCCGCCTCCAGCTTATCTCCTACTCCTTTGTAGCGGACCAGGAGGCGGAAGAGATGGGCATCGCTTATCAACCCCAGCTGCTCCAATCGAGCGGCGATCTGAGCCGCCGTCTCTCCCGGCTCCACTACGAAAGCCACCGGCGTGCTATCTGTGCCCGCTGGCTGGGTTATCTCCGCCTGATGGAGGGATAGGTAAGCCCTTAGGGCTAAATCCTCCAAAGAGCCCAAGTTCACCCTGGCGCTGCCCGTCGGCATCGGGAAGTGGCGTATCCCCACAACGGCCAGCAGGATCACGGCCCCCAGGAAGATGAGGAACATCGAAAGCGAGACGATCTTCTTCACTCTGTCTGCTCCTTGAGCCTCTTCCGGGCGTCTAAGAAATCCTGTAGGATCACCGCTGCAGCCACAGCATCACCCCTTTCCCTCCTCTCCCTTCCGCCCTTGCCCGCCTCCTTCATCAGCCTCTCGGCGATGGTGGTGGAGAAACGCTCGTCCCAGAGGGAGATGGGGACCTCCAAAACCGTGGACAGGCGGGCCGCATAGGCCTCGATCCGTTTGGCTTGTCCAAAGCTGCCTCCGCTCAGGCTTCGCGGATAGCCGACGATCACTCTCTCCGCTCCGTGCTCTTGGACCAGTTGGGCTATGCGGGCGAGATCACTTTGGTGGGCAGGGATGACCGTCAGCGGCCTAGCCAGCGTTTCGGTGGGATCGCTGATGGCCACTCCGATGCGCCTATCCCCCACATCTAAAGCCATAATGCGTATAGTTAAACCTCCTTCCTTCAAATCCCAATGACCAAATCTCAATTTCCAATTGGTCATTGGCCATTGGTCATTGGTCATTGATTCATTGGCCATTGGTCATTGGTCATTGATTCATTGGTCATTTTGGAGACCTTGATGCGAAGGGGGAGCCAGGGCATCCTCCCCAGCCAGGGCGGATCGACGCGGATGAGTGGACTCCCTTCCAGGGGCAGTCCGCTTAAGCTCTCCCTCGCTTCCTCCACGCTTTTCCCTCGGACGAGCCCCCTCACGAAATCCCGATCGATCTCAGCAGCGGCAATCCCTTTAGCCCTCACCGTTAAGAGGACACTTTCCCCTTCAACTGTGGCTTTCTCCATCCTGAGCTGTAGGCTCTCAGGCACCGGTCGGAAGCCCTCCTTCGTCTTCATGCCCAATGCGCTGCAGGCCAATGCCTCGACGTCCCTCATGTTGATGGCCATCCCTTTGGCTATCGCCCTTATCTTTAAGCCTAAGGAATCGGCCACCTCGTCCACGAATTTGTCGTAGATTTCGTCTATAACCACCACCTCTATCGTCTCCGGGGGAACGAACTCTCCCTCCTCGAGCTCCCCCTCGAGCCTCGATAGGGCCTCTCGATGCAACCTCTTCAACAGGAGGGCTTTCAGGCGCTCCTTGTCGGCTTGGGTTACCACCCCCCTCCGTTTGACGCTGCCCCCAGAGGTTGGTGCCGTGTTTATGACCCTCAATTTCAGGGCAAGGGGGCCCTCGATGGTGTTGATCAGGAAGGCTTTGACGTTCCCCCTTAAACCGGCGTCCATGGCCTCCACTTCCACCTCGGCCCTGGCTCCGATCCCAGGGGGCACGGTTACCTCCTCCAGGGTGACGAACCTGATGATCGTCCCCGCCGAGGTGGCCACCACGGTCCCTTTGGGGACTTTAACCGCCTCCCCAGTCCTGTTGGTGAATACCACCCTCCCCTTAGCTCGTTCGTCGGGCACGTCCTTCTGGGAAACCGTCGGGATCTGGGCAGAGCCTTCTAAGCTTGCTTCCACCATTCGGGCGGGGATTGTGCGCGCTGCCCAATCTATCTTCTCCGCCTCCGGATCAGCTCTCACCTCGATGAGGGTTTCGATGGGGAAGATTTTGGGCATCAATTTCACCTCAGCGCTGGGGGCAACCAGGAAGAAGCCGGCCCCTAACAGGAGGAGCATGAACCCTAAGAGGAGCGTGACGGAGATCAGGTCCCCCCAACGCCCTGCAGCGGGCGACGGCTCATGCCATGCCCCCTGCTTCGCCAGCTCCAGCGAGGGGTAAACAGGAAAGCCGTGCCTCCGGGCCAAGGCCTTGATCCTCCTATCCCTGGTGACCAAAGCCACTTTCATGGCCAGATCGTCGACCTGGCGCCTCAACAGGACTAACCTGACAGGATTGGATAGGCCTTGACATCCCTTCGGCACGACCAGGATCGCCCTCTCCGCCCGGGCCTCTCCTAAGCGCTTCCTTATGCTCAGGATGTCATCGTCGGTTTCCAGGTGGATTATCCGCTCATCCGTGGGGCATCACCTCCAGGAGGCGCGATCAACGTTTGATCCCTTCTGCCACTAGGCTGGGGACAATCCGGAGGGCCTCCCCGATCTTGTCCACATCCCTGCCGCCCGCTTGCCCCAAGGTGGGCTTGCCTCCACCGCTTCCCCCCACAACTTTGGCCACCGCTGCGGCCAGTTTCCCAGCGTGCAAACCTCTCTCGATTAGGTCTGGAGTGATGGCGGCCACAAAGTATGGACGCGGTTCGATCGCTCCCCTGCGCTGGGACTCCATCACCATCCCTAAGACGACCACGCCGGATCCCACGCGGTCCCTGAACCAATCGCTCATCTCCCGCAGCAGGGGTTCGGTCGGCCATGTCCCTGCCACCTGGGCGCTCAGGACCTTCACCCCCTCGACCTCCTGCACCTGGTCCATCAGCTCCTCGAAGGCCCGTCGAGCGATCTCCCTGCGCAGGCGCGATATCTCCCTCTCCCGATCCTGAACCTCCTCCAGCAGGGCCGACACCCGCTCCTTGATCCTCTCGGGTGGGCAGGAGAGGAGCTCGGCCGTCGACCTTAGAATGCCGAGTCGATCCCGCATCAGCTTCAAGGCAACCCGTCCGGTCACAGCTTCGATCCTCCTCAGGCCAGTCCCCACCCCTTCCTCGGAGGTGATGAGGAAGAGGCCTATCTGGCCGGTATGGGAGAGGTGGGTGCCTCCGCAGAGCTCTTTGCTCACGGGCTTCTCGGGGGAGCCTATGGTGACCACGCGCACCCTCTCTCCATACTTCTCGCCGAAGAGGGCGATGGCCCCTTCGGCCACCGCATCCTGGTAGCTCTTCCACTCGACGTGCACGGGATGGTCGGCCAAGATGAGTTCGTTCACCCCCCGCTCGACCTCCTCCAGCTCCTCTCGGCTGAGGGGTTCGGGGTGGGTGAAGTCGAAGCGCAGCCGATCGGGGGCCACCAGCGAGCCCGATTGCCTCGCGTGTTCGCCCAAAATGCGGCGAAGCTGGGCGTGGAGCAGATGGGTGGCCGTGTGGTTTCGGGCTATGTCCAGGCGCCTCTCGCTGTCAACCACAGCACGCACTTTGTCCCCGACGCGAGGGGTTCCCTTAGCTACCCTTCCTGAATGGAGGATGAGCCCGGGCAGGGGTTGCCGCACATCCTGCACCTCCATCTCCCACAGCCGCGATCGGATCACCCCCGTATCGGAGACCTGGCCACCGCTCTCCACATAGAAGGGGGTGATAGGGAGGACGAGTTCCACCTCCTCGCCCTGTGAAATATCTATTTCACAGGGCTCGCCCTCCTCAGCGGAGGCCACCATCCGCCCAGGCTTCTTGCGCACGATGGCGGCAACTCGGGTTTCGACCTCGGTGGCTTGGTCGTAGATGTGCTCCACACCCCCCTCCGGGAGCTTTCCATCCCGCTTTAGCCCCTCCAGGAGCTGGCTGTAGAGCTCCAGCTCCTCGCGTTCGGGGAGGACGAACTTCTGAGCCGCCCGTGCTCGCTCCCGCTGCTCCTCCAGGGCCGTCCGGAACCCGGCCTCATCCACCTCGAAGCCGTGCTCCCTGGCTATGTCCCTGGTAAGGTCCAAGGGGAATCCGTAGGTGTCGTAGAGGCGGAAGGCCTCCTCGCCGGGGATCACACTCTCCCCCTGAGCGCCAAGCTCCGTCATCAGCTCGTCCAGGAGCTCCAAGCCCACGCCCAGCGTCCTTTGGAAGCGTTCCTCCTCCTGAGTAATGGCATTGAGGATGAAATCGCGGCGGGATTTGAGCTCGGTGTAGTGGTCGCCCATGATGTCTATGACCACCT
>CAYYKQ010000065.1:0-9832 GCA_964440965.1 uncultured Anaerolineae bacterium
CCCCCTTCGCTAAGCTCTCGGGGGGGCAGAAGAAGCGCCTCTTCATCGCCCTGGCGCTGGTTAACGACCCTGAGCTCGTCTTCCTGGATGAGCTGACCACCGGGCTTGATCCCCAGGCCCGCAGGGCCATGTGGGACCTGGTGAGGGATATCAGAGATCAGGGGAAGACCATCTTCCTCACCACCCACTACATGGAGGAGGCGGAGCGGTTGTGCGACCGAGTGCTCATCATCGATTACGGCAAGATCGTGGCTCTGGATACCCCGGAGAAGCTGATCCAAAACCTCGGCGCCGAGAACCGCATCCTGTTTGGGGTCAAAGGGGTCTTCGATCCGGAGCCCCTCCGCACCATCCCCGGGGTCACCCGCGTCGAGCAGATCGGCGAGCGGGTCATCGTCTACGGTCGAGGCGATAAGCTGGTGGGCAACGTGGTCAACGCGTTGGAAGCGCAAGGAGTACGGTTCAGCGACCTCCGCACCGAACAGTCGAATCTGGAGGATGTCTTCTTAGCCCTGACAGGAAGGGAGATGAGGGAGTAGCGAAGGGCAAGAAGCAAGTGGCGAGGGGCGAAGGGCAAGAGGCAAGTGGCGAGGGGCGAGGTGGAGATGTCAGAACGACCTAAGAGTTTCGAGGCTTGGCAGGAGACCATTTCTGAGGCCATACGGAACAGCTCGTTGTGGGAGTATCAAGCGTATCCCAGAGCGCTGTTTCTGTATGAGTTAGCCTGGTTTGACTGCCAGCAATTGCTCCGAGACCCACGAGGGCGGGCGATTGCCGAGCAGCTTATCCGCAGCGCAGGTTCCATCTGTGCTAACATCGGAGAGGCTTTGGAAGGGATTACGCTCGCTTCCTTGGCTTCTCCTTAGGCTCGGCGCGTGAGACGCAGGGCTGGTACATCCGCGCCCGCCACCTCCTCCCTGACGACGTCGTTCAACACCGCCTGGAATGGCTCGACGAAATCATCGCCCTCTTGGTGGCCACCATCCAATATCAAAGGAGGGGTTCTCGCTAATCCCGGCCCCTCGCAATCCGCCCCTCGCAATTCGCTAAGGAGGTGAGAAATGCGCGGTTTATGGAAGTTGACCCTCGTGGAGGCGAAGCTCTTCCTGCGGGAGCCGGAGGCGGCGTTCTTCACCCTGGCCTTCCCCCTGGTGATGCTCTTCATCTTCGGCGGCATCTACGGCAACGAGCCCACTCCTTTCTTCAGCGGACGCGGAATGGTGGACGTGAGCACCCCCGCTTACATGGCCATGATCATAGGCACCACGGGGTTGCTCTCCATTGCCATCCATGTGGCGAATTATCGGGAGAGGGGGATACTGCGCCGCTACCGGGCCACCCCTCTGCATCCGACGGCTATCCTGGCATCTCAGGTCGCGGTCAACTTCGTCATGACCCTGCTCGGAGCCCTCCTTTTGGTCATCGCCGCCAAACTGGTCTATAACCTTCGCTTCGAAGGGGACGTCCTCAGCGTTCTGGCGGGCTTCACCTTGAGCACCCTGAGTTTCCTGTCCATAGGCTTTCTGTTGGCCAGCCTCACCCCCACAGCCCGTGCCGCCAATATCGTGGGGATGGTCGTCTTTTACCCCAACCTCTTCCTCTCAGGGGCCACCATCCCTAAGGAGGTATTCCCCGAGACCATAAACATAGTCAGCCGCGCCCTGCCCTTAACCTATGTGGTGAGGTTGCTTCAGGGCCTCTGGTTTGGCGAGCCGTGGGGTGAGCACCTGGTAGAGGCGGCGGTGCTGCTGGGGATGTTGGTGGTAGGGGTAGCTGTATCGGCATGGACTTTCCGCTGGGAGTGAGCTGACCGCGGACCGAAGGGGACTCAAGGGAAGCCTTAAGTCCCTTTTTGTTTGTCCAAGTGGGAGAAGGGTGGTAAACTATGGTTGAGGGCTTTCCCTCAAAGGAGGAAGGGATGCTGAGACAGGTGAATTTGAGAGTAGAGGAGATGCCCCATCGATGGTATAACATCCTTCCCGACCTTCCCGAGCCCCTTCCCCCTCCTAAAGATCCTGAGGAGGGGGAATCGAGGCTGGCCCTGCTGCCTAAGATGCTCCTCAAGGAGTGCCTGAGGCAGGAGGATTCCACCGAGAATTGGATAGATATCCCCGATGAGCTGTGGGAACTCTACACCCTGGCAGGGAGGCCCAGGCCGCTTTTCCGGGCCATCAATCTGGAAAAAGCGCTGGATACGCCGGCCAGGCTCTACTACAAGGCCGAATTCCAAAGCCCCACGGGCAGCCACAAGGTGAATACCGCCCTGGCCCAATGCTACTACGCCAAGAAGGAGGGATACCAGAGGGTGGTCACAGAGACCGGAGCTGGGCAGTGGGGGACGGCCTTGGCCTACGGGGCCAGCCTGCTGGGCCTCAAGTGCACCATCTACTGGGTGAGGGCCGTTTACAACTGGAAGCACGATCGCCGGAACTTCATGCAGCTTTTGGGCGCCGAAGTCAACGCCTCGCCCAGCCCCAAGACCGAGTTCGGGAGGTCGATTTACGAGAAGAACCCCAACCACCCCGGCTCCTTAGGCATAGCTATCTCCGAGGGGATGGAGGATGCCCGTAAGGACCCCAGGGCCGTCTACTGCTTGGGCTCGGTCCTCAACCACGTCCTCCTCCATCAGACGATAATCGGGCTGGAGACCAAGAAGCAGTTCGAGATCTTCGACGACTACCCCGACATCATGATTTCCTGCCTGGGAGGGGGCTCGAACTTCGGGGGCTTCATCCTCCCTTTTATGAGGGATGTGCTTAAGGAGGGGAAGAAGATCCGCTTCATCGCTGCTCAGAGTGAGGCGGCGCCCAATCTGCAGGGGGAGTACAGATACGACTTCGCTGACCATGCCGAGACGACTCCTCTCATCAAGATGTACACTTTGGGCCACAGGGTGGAGATGGAACCCATCTGGGCCGATGGGCTGAGGTACCACGGCTGCGCGCCCATCCTTAGCCTGCTGAGGCATTTGGGCTACATTGAGACGGTGGCCTATCCTGCCGATGAGCGGTATGTCTTCGAGAGGGCCAAGGTTTTCATACAAGCGGAGGGGTATCTGCCTGCCCCTGAGTCAACCTATAGCATCGCCTGCGCCATCGACGAAGCCCTGAAATGCAAGGAGGCCGGGGAGAGCAAGGTGATCGCTTTTAACATCTCCGGCCACGGCTTCATGGATATGCAGGGATACAGGAGAGTCCTGGGGCTTCCCTAAGCGCCCCTTAACCCCCATCTTCCATTTCCATTTGCATAGACGGGCAGATGACGATATAATTCGTACAAACAGGGGCCCTTAGCGAGGGCGATAGACATGGCAGCGGAGAGGGAGGAGCTGCCATTAGGTATGCTATGGATAAAACCGCAGTCCAGCGGAGGAAGGAGGGTGGAAAATTATGGCGAAGAAGTGGGTCTACCTTTATGAAGAGGGCAGCAAGGATATGAAGGACCTCTTAGGCGGCAAAGGGGCTAATCTCGCTGAGATGGCCAACATCGGCCTCCCCGTTCCGCCTGGCTTCACCATCACCACTGAGGCCTGCATCGAGTATTACAAGGCGGGCAAGCAGTTCCCTGAGGGCATGTGGGACCAGACCCTCGAGGCCCTCAAAGTCATCGAGAAGAGGGCCGGTAAAACTTTCGGCGATCCTGAGAATCCACTGCTGGTCTCGGTTCGCTCAGGGGCGAAGATCTCTATGCCTGGGATGATGGACACCGTCCTCAATGTGGGTCTCAACGATGAAACCGTGAAGGGGATGATCAAGCTCACGAACAACCCTCGTTTCGTCTACGACGCCTACCGCCGTCTCATCCAAATGTTCGGCAAGATCGTCTTGGGAGTGGACGCCGAGAAGTTCGAAGCGGTCATCGAAAGGAGAAAGGAGGAGAAAGGGGTCGAAGCCGATACCGAGCTCACGGCGGAGGATTGGAAAGACATCGCCGAGGAATTTAAAGCTATTATCAAGAGGGAGACAGGGAGGGAATTCCCTCAGGATCCATACGAGCAGTTGAGGTTAGCCACTCGTGCCGTCTTTGAGTCTTGGAACACCGAGCGAGCCGTGGCCTACCGTGAGTACCATCACATTCCCCATGACCTGGGGACAGCAGTGAACATCGTCACCATGGTCTTTGGCAACATGGGCTTCGATTCGGGTACCGGCGTGGCCTTCACCCGCGACCCTGCCACGGGAGAGAAGAGGCTGTTCGGCGATTACCTCCTCAACGCTCAAGGGGAGGACGTGGTGGCAGGGATCCGCACCCCTCGTAAGATCGAAGAGATGAAATATGAGCTGCCCCAGGTCTATGAGGAGTTCGTCCGCATCTGCGAGCTCCTGGAGCGCCATTACCGCGACGTTCAGGATACGGAGTTCACCATCGAGCGGGGCAAGCTCTGGATGCTCCAGACCCGCACTGGGAAGCGCACCGCTCAGGCGGCGGTGAAGATCGCTGTGGACATGGTGGAAGAAGGTCTCATCAGCAAGGAAGAGGCGGTGATGCGCATCGATCCCGCCCAGATGGAACGCCTCCTCCATCCCAGCATCCACTATAGGACCCAATTCGTCGAGCTCGACGAGGTCAACCAGCCCCTAACCCCCTTCATTGGCCCGGAGGAGAAGTTTATCGTGCTCTCCAACGGAGTGCTGACCACTATTCCCCACCAGGAATGGACAAATTTAACCACAGATGAGGAGAGGGAGAAGTGGCTGAGCAAGCTCAACTTCATTGTCATGGCCAGGGGAGTTGATGCCTCGCCGGGAGCTGCCACTGGAGCGGTCGTCCTCGACTCCAAGAGGGCCAAGGAGTTGGCCGATGGGGGGATGAGGGTGATCTTGGTGCGGCCCGAGACCAATCCCGACGATGTGCCAGGGATGCTGGCCTCTCAGGGCATTCTCACCGCTCGAGGGGGGAAGACCAGCCACGCAGCGGTGGTGGCGCGAGGGGTGGGCAAGCCCTGTGTGGTAGGCTGCGAGGCCATCAAGATGGACCTGGAGGCCCGTCGCTTCTATATCAACGAGGTGGAGGTGAAGGAAGGGGACATCATCTCCATCGACGGCGCAACAGGGCAGGTCATGCCGGGGGTGATGCCTCTCATCGAGCCTCGGATGACCCCCGAGATGGAAAAGCTCCTCTCCTATGCCGACGAATTCCGCAGGCTTGGTGTCTGGACCAACGCCGATAACCCTGAGGATGCTAAGAAGGCCCGCGACTTCGGAGCCGAGGGGATCGGCCTCTGCCGAACTGAGCACATGTTCTTCGGCGACGTGAGGAGGCCTCTGGTGCAGGCCATGATCATGGCTGAGACTTCCGAGGAGCGCAAGGCCTACCTGGATAAGCTCCTCCCCTTCCAGAGGGAGGACTTCGAGGGCATCTTCCGCGTGATGGATGGCCTTCCGGTCATCATCCGCCTCATCGACCCGCCCATGCACGAGTTCCTTCCCCCTTACGAGGATCTGGTGAAGGAGGTGATGGAGCTCCGCTACAAGGGCGGTGACCCGGAGGAGTTGGCCGAGAAGGAGAGGATGCTTGGGGTCGTGGAGAGGATGCGCGAGATAAACCCCATGATGGGCCTCCGTGGCTGCCGCACGGGGGTCACCTTCCCCGAGGTGAGCGAGATGCAGGTTAGGGCCATCTTTGAGGCTGCCTGTAACGTGGCCAAGGAGGGGGTTGATGTCCATCCGGAGATCATGATCCCCTTGACCAGCCACGTCAACGAGCTCAAGGCCGAGCGGGAGAGGCTGGAGAAGGTGGCCAAGCAGGTGATGGAGGAAAAGGGCATCAAGGTGGATTACAAGTTCGGCACCATGATCGAGACCCCCAGAGCGGCCATCATCGCCGACCAGCTGGCCCGCTACAGCGACTTCTTCAGCTTCGGCACCAACGACCTCACCCAGATGACCTTCGGCTTCTCCCGGGACGATATGGAGGGCAAGTTCCTGGCGCCCTACCTGGAGAGGGGCATCCTGGAGGAGAACCCCTTCGCCACCCTCGATGTGGAGGGGGTGGGGGAGCTGGTGGAGATGGGCGTTAAGCGCGGCAGGTCTGTCAAGCCTGAGTTGGAGATAGGCATCTGCGGTGAGCACGGTGGTGACCCTAAATCCATTAAGTTCTGTCATAAGGTGGGTCTGAACTATGTCTCCTGCTCTCCACCCCGCGTGCCCATCGCCAGGCTGGCTGCGGCTCAGGCGGCGCTGTCAACGGATAGGTAACGGATAAACGGATGGCAGACCACAAAGGATTATGAACCGAGGCTGTCGGCGGCCAGATTCACTGGGGCCGCCGACAGCCGCTTAAATCTCAGCCCGTTTTCCACGCTTGTATCTTACAAAACGGTTTTTGGACGCAGCTAAGATGGAAAGCTCAAAGTATAAAAGATGGTCATCAATCCCCAGGGCAGCCCCTATCTTGCTGATCACAGCCATAGGGGCTGCTCTGCGGCTCTTCGGGCTCAACTGGGCACCCCCTGGCCTCCACTTCGACGAGGCGGTCTACGGGCTGATGGCTCTGCAGATTTATCACGGCCATTTTCCCGTCTTCTTCCCCGCCTACACCGGCCGGGAGCCCCTTTACATGTACCTCATGGCCGCCGTTTTCCGCTTAGTGGGGGTTAGGACCTTGGGTATCCGCCTGACCTCGGCCCTCATCGGCATCGCCACCATCCCTCTCACCTTCCTGCTCTTCCGCGAGATGTTCTCCCGACGGATGGGGCTCATCGCCGCCGCTCTCACCGCCCTCTCCTACTGGCACCTCACCATCAGCCGCAATGGTTATCCCAACATCCTCCTTCCTCCCCTGGAATGTCTGGCCCTCTATTTCCTCTGGCGGGGATACCGCGATGGCCGCAGGGAGCTCATGGCCCTGGGCGGGGCCTTTGTGGGCGGGATATTGTACACCTATTTAGCCGCTCGCCTCTTTCCCGTGACCGTGGCCGCCTTTTTCCTCTACACCTTCTTGGTGGACAGGGAGCGCTTTCTCTCCCGTCTGAAGGGCCTCCTGCTGGCGGCCCTCGTCGCCCTGCTGGTCTTCGCTCCCTTGGGGATCCATTTCCTGACCCATCCCCATGATTTCTGGGAGCGGGCCAACCAGGTATTGGCCTTCCGGCGGGCAGCACAGGCGGAGTTGCCCCGCTTGCTCGTCGACAACCTCATCCAGACCTTAGGCGCGTTTTTTGTGCGTGGTGACCCTCGCTGGCATTACAACCTCTCTGGCAAACCCATCTTCGATCCCGTTTTAGGCACTTTCTTCGTCCTCGGCCTTCTGGTTGCCCTCTGCCATTGGCGAAGGTTAGAGTATGCCCTTTTGCCCCTTTGGGTGGCGGGGATGTGCCTGCCGGCGGTGCTCACTGCCGATATCATGCCCCAGGGGCAGCGCATGTTCGGCATCATCCCTGCTGTCTTTGGCCTTGCTGCATTAGGGGTAGAAACTTCCTTTAACGCTCTGGCGGAGAGGGCGAAGTCCGCCGGGTTACGTCCTCTGGTTTCAGCTGCTCTGGCAGTGTTCTTAGGTTTCGAGGGCTTAAGCACCGCGAATGTCTACTTCAACGACTGGGCCCGCCGAGGGGAAACCTTCTACGCCTTCCATACGGACTACCTCCTGCTTGCCAAACGGGCGAAGAGGGAATTGGATGCCGGTCACACCGTAATCATCCAAGCTAGGCATTATAAACACCCCACCGTCGTCTTCACCGAGCCCAGCTCCCTGAAGGCGATATGGATCGTCGGAGGGAGGAGCTTAGTCATCCCTAATCGGCCTACAAGCGATGTATTCTACCTCTGGCCTGTCAAGGATAACCCTTTGGACGATGAGCTCAAGGCCATACTGAACCGGATAGCTGAGCCGGTGGGACGGATTCTCGACCCCCAAGGGGATACGGCCGTATCCATCTATCGCTTCCGCCCTGAGGCCCTGGCTCAGAAGGCCGAAAGAGAAGCACTGGCTTCATTTAATGGCGAGGCGGAGGTGCTCGATTATCTACTTCCGGATTCGATCCGGCGCGACAAGTCCCTGCGTGTGTTAGTGCGCTGGCGAGTGACGAAGCCTATGGCTGAGGAGCGTAAATTCGCCCTCCATCTGGTGGACGAAAATGGCGTCCTCTGGAGCCAGTGCGCCGAGATAGGGTATCTTGCGGAGCAGTGGCGGGTAGGGGATGTAATCTATCAGTTGTTCGAAGTACCTCTGCCATCCGGCATCCCAGCGGGGCGCTATCGGGCCGAGCTCGTCCTGGCCCGAGGGGATAGCTCCCCGCTGCCGGTGATCCGAGAGGGGCAGCTGGCTGGCATCTCCCTTCCCCTGGGCGAGGTGGTATTAAGGGCCAAGGGGCGCTTTATCCAGCCCATTGCCCAGGGCGACGCCTTCGGCCGAACATTGCAGGCCATCGCCCACAGTGAATTGAAGGCTGCCGTGGTGCCTGGAGAGAAGGTACAGGTTGCCGTCACCTGGCAGGCTAAGGCGAAGATGGAGGAGGACTACGCCGTAGCCATTGAGTTTATCGATGGGGAAGGGGAGGTCGAAAAGCGCTACCAGATGCCCCTGGCCTATCAATATCCTACCTCGGAGTGGGAGCCAGGTGAGGTCGTGAGAGCCTCCTACCTCCTGCTCCTTCGCTCGCTTCCCCCAGGCCCCTACCGCATCCGCCTGAAGGTGATAGGCCTGCCGGGGGAGCTGACCCTGGGTCATCTGCAGGTGAAAAGAGTCGAAAGGCTCTTCGCCGTGCCAACCATCGAGCACCCTCTGGTGGCCCATCTGGGCGAAGCCATCGAGCTTCTGGGCTACGACCTGGAGGTCAGGGAGTACAAAGCCGGGGAGACGATACCCCTGCGATTGTACTGGCGGGCCAGGGCCCCAGTGGAGGGGGATTACAAGGTCTTCGTGCACCTGGTGGGAGAGGGGGAGAGGATTTGGGGCCAGCAGGACAGCGTCCCCGCGGGCTGGCGGCGGCCCACCACCGGCTGGGAGGTGGGGGAGGTCATCGTGGACGAATATAATCTGCCCATCCGGCCCGAGGCCCCGGCGGGTCGCTACACCATCTTCATGGGGATGTACGATCCGGCCACCATGCAGCGGCTGCCGCTCAGGGATGAGGCCGGCCGCCGCATGCCCGACGATCGCCTCCCTTTGACCATGGTGACCATCACCCGCTGAGGCTGGAAGGTGATTTGGCTTTTGGGCTGCTTGCTGGTATAATATGTTTGACTTATCAAGCCCAGAGGCGAAGATGAGACTAAGGGTGGACAGGGAAAACGATGCGCTGTACTTCCGATTGGACGAGTCGGCTATCGTCGAATCCGAGGAGGTACAGCCCGGTGTCATCCTCGATTTTGATGCCCAAGGGCGTGTGGTGGGGATAGAGATCCTCCACCTGAGCAGTCGGGTAGCCCCAGAGCAACTGCGAATCTTGCAGTTTGAGACCGTTTAGAGCCAGAGAAATGAGGGTGGGATGGGTGATAAGCGAGAGGAAGCTTTGATAGCCCAGCTTATCGCGAAGATCGTAAGAGAATACAAACCGCAGAAGATTGTGCTGTTTGGCTCCTACGCCTACGGCGAACCCGACGAAGACAGCGACATTGACCTCCTTATCGTGAAGGATACGGACAAGCGTCCCATTGAAAGGTGGATGGAGGTAAAGCGGCTCCTGAGGGATCGTAGCAGAAGGACGTCCGTGTCACCACTCGTCTACACTCCCAAGGAACTTGAGGAAAGACTTGCCATCAAGGACTTCTTCATCCAAGAGGTGCTGGAGAAGGGGAAAGTGCTCTATGGATGAGGGACTGCGACGACAGGCGCTGGAGTGGTTCGAACGAGGGGACCACGAGATCGAATCAGCCCAATTGCTCTATGACGAACG
>CAYYKQ010000066.1:0-9717 GCA_964440965.1 uncultured Anaerolineae bacterium
TCCGACTCCTCATCGAAGTCGCCACGCGCTTTGGAGCCAAACAGGGTGATACATGCGATTTCTCCCTCATGCGCCTCTCGCACGCGCGCCACGAATTCCTCGAGTGCAGCCCGCTCTTGTTCGGTTAAGTGCTTTAGCTTCTTGAGGTTCGTTAATCCCATTTCCTTCCCTCAGATGCTTGCTTTTGCTTATCCCTTTCGGGCATCTTCTTCATCTACAAAGCTTATCAAAACCTTAGCGGCAAGCCCAATCCCTTCCCCTTTCCACTTGTGAGCTGCTTCATCATCCTCTGGATCTGGCGGAATTGCCTCAAGAGCTGGTTAACCTCCTGCACCGTGGTGCCGCTCCCTCTGGCGATGCGCCGTTTGCGGCTGGCATTGATGATGCGGGGGTTGCGCCGCTCCTCAAGGGTCATGGAGTTGATTATGGCCTCCACCCGCCTCATCTGCTTATCGGTTAATTCCGGGGAAAGCTCTTTGCCGAGCTGGAAGAAACCGGGCACCATGCCCAGCCACTGGCTCAGAGGCCCCATCTTCTTGATCTGACGCAGCTGCTCCAGGAAATCTTCTAAGTCGAATTCCCCCTTAGCCAGCTTCTCGGCCGTGGCCATCGCCCGCTCCCGCTCGAAGGCGGCCTCGGCCTTCTCGATGAGGGTCAAGATATCGCCCATCCCCAAGATGCGCGACGCCAAGCGGTCGGGATGGAAGGGCTCTAAATCCTCGAGTTTCTCCCCTACGCCGATGAACTTGATGGGCACGCCGGTCACCGAGCGCATGGATATGGCCGCCCCGCCACGGGCATCCCCCTCCATCTTGGTGAGGATCAGCCCTGTGAGTCCCACCCGTCGATTGAACTCCTCAGCTATCCGCACAGCCTCTTGGCCGGTCATAGCATCGGCGACCAGCAGCACCTCCTGGGGATTAACCTCAGCCTTGATCCGCTCCAGTTCCCTCATCATCTCCTCATCGACGTGCCACCTCCCTCCTGTATCCAGGATGACCACGCTGTAGGCCGAGTCGCGCGCCTTGGAGAGGGCACTGGAACAGATGGCCAGTGGGTCGGAGCCTCCGCTGTGGACAGGGATGCCCAGTTTCTTCCCTAACACCTCCAATTGGATGGAGGCAGCTGGCCTACGGGTATCAGCGGCCACTAACAGAGGCCGTTCCCCCTTTCCCCGCAATTTCAAAGCCAGTTTGGCCGCTGTGGTGGTCTTGCCCGAGCCCTGCAATCCCACTAACATGATCACATGGGGCGGGGGGCCGGAGAGATCGAGCTTGGCTGGCTCCCCAAGGGTGCGAATGAGCTCCTCGTTGACGATCTTAACCACCTGCTGGGCTGGGGTGAGGCTGCGCATGACCTCCGCTCCTATGGCTCGCTCCCGCACCCTGGCTATGAGATCCCTGGCCACCTCGTAATTAACGTCGGCCTCAAGCAGGGCCAGACGCACCTCGTGCAGAGCAGCATCCACGTCGGAAGCGGATAGCGCGCCCCTTCCAGCCAGCCTCTTGAATATCCCCTGTAACCTATCCGTTAAGCTCTCGAACATCTCCCGCCGTCCACGATTGCCATTTTAACCCATTACACTCTTTTCGTCAAATTAATAGCGATCTAGGGAAGGTGAGGATCTTATAGGTGCACTGCCATAATGGATTTGCCAACGAAGCCATTCTGTGGTAAATTAATAGCTGGAAGCCCCCGTAGCTCAGAGGATAGAGCGGCGGCCTCCGGAGCCGTGTGCGGGAGTTCGAGTCTCCCCGGGGGTACTGGGGGTACTGATGGGGGTGTCCATATAAAGCGACCTCCTGTGGTTTTGAAAGACCGCAGGAGGTCATTCGTTTTTGGCCCGCAGGTGGGGGAAGAGGATAACCTCCCGCAAGTTGGGTTGATCGGTGAGGAGCATGACCAGCCGGTCAACCCCCATCCCGAAACCCCCTGTGGGAGGCATGCCATAGCTTAAGGCGCGCAGGAAATCCTCATCCAGGGGGTGAGCTTCCTCGTCACCCGCCTTAGAGGCACGCGATTGGGCCAGGAAACGCTCCCTCTGGTCCAGGGGGTCATTGAGCTCTGTGAAGGCGTTACATATCTCCATGCCCCCGATGAACCCCTCGAAGCGCTCCACCGTATCCGGATGGCCGGGCTTCCGTTTGGCCAAAGGTGAGGTCTCCACAGGGTAATCTATCAGGAATGTCGGCTGGATGAGCTTGGGCTCCACCAGGTTGATCAGGACCGGATCGATGAGCTTGGCTCGGGTGGCATTGGGGTCGGGATTGCCACCGATGGCTCGAATGGCCTCGTAGAGGCTTTTGGCATCAGGATAAGCCTGGTAATCGATGCCCGTCTCATCGAGGATGGCCTGGCGCAGAGGGATGCGAGACCAGGGCGGGGTCAGCTCTATCCTGTTCCCCTGGTAGGTGATGACTGTGGTGCCCAATACCTCTTCCGCCACATAGGCGATCATCTCCTCGGCCAACTCCATCACGTCGTTGTAGTCGGCATAGGCCATGTAGAATTCCAAGGCGGTGAACTCAGGGTTATGCTGCCTGTCCACCCCCTCATTGCGGAAATCCTTGCCGATCTCGTAGACCCGTTCGTAACCGCCCACGATCAGGCGCTTGAGGTAGAGCTCATCGGCGATGCGCAGGTAAAGTTGCTGATGGAGTTGTCTGTGGTAGGTGGTGAAGGGCCTGGCCGTCGCCCCCCCGTAGAGGGGCTGAAGTATGGGCGTTTCCACCTCCAAGAAGCCATGCCCATTTAAGAAGCGGCGCAGGGCGGCTATAATCCGCGCTCTGGTTACGAAGACCTCCCTTACCTCCTCGTTGGCGATGAGATCCAAGTAGCGCTGACGGTAGCGGATCTCGGGATCCTTCAGGCCATGCCACTTCTCCGGCAAGGGGCGCAGGGACTTAGCCAGCATCCTGAAGCCCCTGACTTTGACGGTGACCTCGCCCGTGCGGGTGCGGAAGAGGTTCCCCTTCACCTCGATGAAATCGCCGATGTCGAAGTTCTTGCGGAAAAGCTCGTAAGGATCCTCGCCCAAGATATCCTGGCGGAGGTAGATTTGGATGCGGCCGCTTCCATCCTCGATGTGGGCGAAAGTGACCTTGCCCATCTCTCTGATGCTCCTCAAGCGTCCGACGATGGCCACCTCCTCCTCCGCCATTCGCTCATCGGCTTCGTATCCATTAACGGCCTCGGCTGCCGTATGAGTGCGATTGACTCGGGCTGGGTAGGGGTCGATGCCCTGCTCTCTGAGCCTTTCTAATTTGAGGTACCTTTGCCTTTCCAGGTCGCTTAACTCCTCCCACATAGCCTTTTCCTATCCGATGCTCACTATCCGGAAACGACGAACGCCATCGGGGGTTTCGACGCTTACCTCCTCGCCTACCTGATGACCCAGCAGGGCTTTGCCCAAAGGGGATTCGTTGGAGATACGGCCCCTGGCGGGGTCAGCTTCGGCTGAGCCGACGATCCTGTAGATCTCCGATTCATTACTATCCTTCTCCATCACCGTTACGCTACTCCCCAGGCTAACCCGATCGGAAGGACCCGTCTCCTTGATGATGACCGCGTTCCTCAGCACGGCCTCCAAGGCGAGAATGCGCCCCTCGAGGAAGGCCTGCTCCTTCTTGGCCTCCTCATAACTGGCATTCTCCATAACATCGCCTCCTTCCTTAGCGATGCGGATGTGCTCAGCCACCTCACGGCGGCGCACAGTGCGGAGGTACTCCAATTCCTCTTTCAACCTCTCATATCCCTCTGGCGTCAAATAACTCTTCTGCTCAGCCATAGTTCATCTCCTTGATCGGTAACAAGAAGAGCCCACAGAGACAGGGCGAAAGCGAATGGCCGTCTAAGGTGGCGAACTTCCGGAAGCAAGGGTGATTAAAAAATCGAGAGAGTGGCTTTCTCTCTCGTTTGGCTATATTATAACCTAAATCGGCCCATTTGTAAAGTGGCCACAGAGGGATTTTCATCGGCTTCCACCGCAGGAAACCGGACATGAAGACAAACTACATCCTGATCAGCTTGGCAAGGGTGTGTAGGATTCCAAAAAGCCCGTTAACGCCCTGAAGGACCTCTGCCCAAGCGCTCCTGGATCCTCCTCGCTCGTGGCAGGTCGATGAGCTTCTTGAGCCCAATGGTTGGGAAGAGCACTACCGGATAGAGCACCAGCTGGGATGGCTCGCCGAACCTCCAGGCTAAGAGGGGCAGCAGCCCAAAGCCCACGCTAAAAGCGAGATCAAGGTGGCGCAGCAGGCCCCATACCACACCCACCACCCCCAGGGAGAGGGTGGTCTCCCGAGGCAGCAGAGCCAACATAGTGCCCACACTGGCTGCCATCCCCTGGCCTCCCTGAAAGCGCAGGAAGACGGTCCAATCGTGTCCCATCACGGCCGTAAACCCAGCTGCTATGACGGCCATCTGAGAAAGCTGGCAGTGTTTGGCGAGGAGGATGGCCAGATATCCCTTGCCCACGTCGGCCAGGAGGGTGGCCATGCCGGCGAGGGGGCCCACCGAGCGCCAGACGTTCCGCGCTCCCACGTTCCCATCCCCCACAGTGCGGATATCCACCCCTCCTATCAAACGGGCGAAGATATAAGCGAAGGGGATAGCGCCGAGCAGATAAGAGAGGAGAAAAACCAGTTCCGTCCTCAATTTAAAGCCTCCATTTCCTCCATGATGGCCTTTAACTTGGAGAGATCGGCCTTGGTCAAGGGATTTGAGGGCAGGTAGGGACAGGGCCTGGCCCCCTGGATCGAGACCTCGTAGATGCCTATGCGCTTCGCCAGGGCCACGATCTCCACCTTGTCTAAAGCGATGAGGGGGCGGAAGATGGGTTTATCCAGCCCGTAGGAGATGACCTCCAGGTTCTCAATGGTCTGGCTGGCCACCTGGCCCAGTGAATCCCCAGTGACGATGGCCCTGGCCTTATGCTGATCGGCGATCTCGGACGCCTTCTCCAGCATGAGGCGCTTGCAGAAGATGCATGTCCAGCGCTCCTTGCGGATGCGTCGGAGCTTCTCAAAGGTCTCGCCGAAGACCTCCTCGTGGTCCAGCACGATGGGCTTTATCTCCCACCCGTAGGCGTAACGGGATAGCACTTGGCAGCTCGCCCAGAACCTTTCCTCCCCCTCCTCGCTTTGGCGGAAGTGGAGGGGGATGACCCCACAGCCCCGCTTCATCACCAGCCAGGCAGCTACGGAGGAGTCCATCCCTCCGGACATGAGGGCTATAGCCCTTCCCTCGGTGGTGAGAGGGAGGCCGCCGAGGCCAGGGATGGTTTCCCCATAGACCAGAACGCGATCGGCACGCACCTCGATGCCGATGGTGAGATCAGCCTCATCGGAGAGATCCACTTTAGCATTGGTGGCCTCCTGCACGTAAGCTCCGCATCTCCGGTTGATCTCCGGCGAGGTCAAAGGAAAGGTCTTGTCGGCCCGACGCGCTTCGATCCGAAAACTCTTGCCCTCTCCCAAACCCATCTGGCGGGCGATCCTCAGCGCTTCCTCCTCGATGGCCTCGATGCGCCGGGGGACCTCACGGACAGGGCTGAAGGAGACGATGCCGAAGACATCCCCCAGCTTCTCCAAAGCTAACCCCATCTCGTCCACCTCCACGTAGACGCGCTGCCCCTCGCTTTGAACCTCTCCTGCGATGCCATTTTTCTTCAGGCAGTCCCTGATGTTATGGCGAAGCTTCTTAAGGAAATACCACCTGTTTTTGCCCTTGAGGGCGATCTCGCCGTAGCGGACCAGGATCAAGCCCATGCTTCACCGCCAGTAAAACGTCCTCGTCTCGCTCTTGGGGCTGATATCCTCCATTTTGGATTCCCCTCCGATGGTTACCTCCCGGGCTACGACCACATCCCAGTAGTAGATATGATCCGGCGGGTCGGATTTGTTGTAGTATTCCTCCCACGGCAGCTTCCAAGAGGTCTCCTTCGTCCGTTTGCCCTTGTACTGCATCACCCCGCCGCGGGGATATCGCACGCTCACCACATACCACTCGTTTTTCGCCAGCGGCCCGACCGATTCCCATCTTAACTCAACGGTTCCACCTGTGAATACCTTCCCATCCTCCGGCGAAAGGAGCACGGGCGCAGGGAAGCTCAGCGCGGAGGTAGGCGTGGCAGTAGGAGGCAGAGGGGTGGGGGTAGGGGGGATCTTAACCGAGACGGGGATCACGCTCAGGGAGACATTGAGCTTGACAGCCTGGGCGAAAACCCACCCTTTAGTACCATTTGAGGCGACGACCTTAAGCCAATCGCCGGCTGGATTCCTGGCCGTGACATCCAGTTTATCGCCTTTGCGCAGCGATCCCACCTTAGGGTAAACTGTGCCAGGGCCAGCCCGCAGGTTCAGGGCCTCGGAGGTGACCACAGCTTTGGGCTGGGGAACAGGAGTGGCAGTGGGGGTGAAGGTGGAGGTGGGTATGGGCGTGGAAGTCGGAGTAGGCAGAGGAGTAGCGGTCGGAAGGGGGGTGAAGGTCGCTGTGGCCGTCGCCGTGGGAGAGGGGGAGGGAGGGATCAAAGCCGATAGCTCCGGCGATTCGACGTTAGGTGGCCAAAACGAGGAGACGAGGAAGACGATGATGATTATACCGATGCCAGCCACCACGGCGGAGAGGGGGAAATTCCAACGCCTTCCGTATTCCAACTCGGCGCCGCACTGGGGACAGATGCTCAGTCCGCCCTTGACCCTGGCCCCACAGGTTCGACATCGCACCGTTTCGGTCCTCAGCTCCGCACCGCATCGAGGACAGATGGTCGCCCCTCTGATGACCTCGGCCCCGCAGTTTTTGCACCTCATCCGCGATCTCCCTTTCCCTACCGAAGCAGCCTGGTCCAATCCATGATCGGCACAGGGGAGATGATGTCGTAGAAGGTGATCAGGAGCATCAATCCTATCAGGATGGCCATACCGACGAGATGGATGGCGCTTTCCTTCCGGGGATCCACCCTCCTGCCGCGTATGGCCTCGACAATGATGAAGAAGATGCGCCCTCCATCCAAGGCGGGGAGGGGAAGGAGGTTGGCCACAGCCAGGCCCGTGCTGAGCAAGGCGGTCAGCTGAAGGACGGGGAACCACCAGCCGGTGGCAACCGACTGGCGAGCGGCGCTGGCGACCATCTGAAACATCCCCACCGGCCCGCTGGGCCTCGCACCGGGGAGGAGGCCGCGGAGCATCAGCACAGGGATGGCGAGGGTGAGGAAAGCAACCACAACCGTCTGTTGGAATCCCCGCAATAACGCCGCCCCGAAGGGATACCTCCTGAGGCTCACCTTCGACGGCATCCGCTCTATCAATACCCCCATGGGCCCCTCCCCTTCCGGCGGGTGTTCCCGTGGCACCACTGGCACCTCCATGGTTTTTTCCCCACGCCCCACCCTCAGGAGGATCCTCTGGCCCAAGTGGGCGCTGACGTAATCCAATAGATCCTGAGGGGATTCGATAGGGCGATCGCCGGCCTGGAGGATGAGATCGCCCACCTTGAGCCCCGCTCGCTCCGCCGGTGAGCCCTTGGCCACCCCTGCTATCATCACGTTTTTGAATTCAGTCGCCTCCGGCCAGCCGGCCATGAAGGCGAGGGTGAAGAGGGCGATGGCAAGGACGAAATTCATGAGTGGGCCCGCGACCAAGGCGAAGAACCTCACCAATTTCCCTTTGCTGGCCAAGCCCCCGGGCACATGGGGATCATCCTCGCCCGCCAGGCGCACGAAGCCGCCGAAGGGGATGGCGTTGATGGTGTATCTGGTTCCGCCGCGTGTGGCGATGGTGAAGAGGCGAGGTGGATAGCCGAGCCCGAACTCTTCCACCCTGATTCCGCATCGCTTGGCCGCTAATAAGTGGCCGAACTCGTGCAGGATGATCATCAAACTGAGAGCGATCAGGGATAAGATCATGGGCAGCATTCGATTTCCCCCTCGCCGGAAACGCTAAACCGTCGATTCGATTATACCCCTTTGCGGGGCTGATGGCAAATGGGCGGCGATCAGAGTGCCCCCCTCATACTCACCTGAAATGGACTTCTCGATGAGGCCCGGCCTCTCCCCAGAGATGAGGCGGATGCGGATGGAGGGCTGGTCCTGCACGAGCTGGTACATGATCCGCACCTTAGAGAGCATCCCTCCGGTGACGTCCACGCCATGGGAACCGGCCAAAACCTCCTCGACCATAGCGAAGTTCTCAGGGGTGATCTCTTCGATCGGACGGGCCTCTGGCTTCACCAAGGGATCGGCGGTGAACACGCCATCCACCCTGCCCGCCAGGATGATCCATTGCGGCCTGAGCTTGCGCGCCAGGTAAGCGAATATCTGCTCGGTGGAGACGATGGTGCAGCCCAGTTCCTTATCCATGGCCACGTCGCCGTAAACCAAGGGGACGAGCCCGTGGATCAGAGCCTCCTTGATGGGATGGACCTCCAGGTGCACCAATTTTCCATCCCGACAGAGGGCCGAGGCGGAGGGCTGGATGGAAACGATGGGCACCCCCTCCTCCAGGAAGATGTCCGCCACCAAGCGGTTGAGGCGGGCTGCAGCGGCGCCGGTTTCGGCGTAGCCTCGCCAGTTTTTAGTCCTCAAGAGGTCGAATCTCTTGGCCACGAAGTGGCCGAAGGAGCCGCTCCCATGGCCGAGCAGGAGCCTCAGCCTCGGTTTGCTGGCCAGCGCCCTCTTTACCTCCCGGGCTGCCCTGCGGATGACCTCCTCCCGCGCTGTGAAGGCTTTGGCCTTATCGGTGATGAGCGATCCTCCCAGCTTGAGGAAGATCAGCTCATCTCCCGACCTCAGGCTTGCCTTGCCCTCGATCTCGATCACCTCCCCGTTAACGCTCACTAAATCCCCCGTCTCGATCCTGGAGATGTCCACCCCATCCACCATGGGGATATCGGAGATGATGGCTCCTACGGCCACCACGGGGTCGCTCTGAGCATTGATGATGGCCGCTGGAGCAAGCCCCTTTTTGGCTAAGCGGTAAAGGGTGTAGGAGCCCACGGTGCTCCCTTTTCCTGTGGGAAAGACCAGGATCCTGCCGGCGATGCATTTGCCTTCCAAAGGGTGCCCCTTCTCGACGACCACCCCTGTCTCCGGGTCAACTCCCGCGAAGAAGCTGATGGGATCGCTGGAGACAAGGGCGATCCCCTTCGCTTTCCCCTTCCTGATCGCCCTTCCGCGCAGCATCAATCTTCACCCCAAAGGCTCAGCCTAACAGCGATCATTCCCATCTTCCCCTCACCGCCGCCTCCAAGCATCGTTCTAACGGGCCGAAGCGGACCTCGAACCCGCAGTGGTGGGGCGCATAGAAGGCCATCTTGGCCGAGTTGGTGGCCAAGCTGTGGAATCCTAAGGCCTCTACAGGGGCGACGACCAGACAGGTATCGGCCACCACCTTCCCTCCCGCCGCCTCGATGGTCTTGACGAACCCTCGCCCATCTGCTAACTCCTTCGTCCTCCTGGCGGTGGTGATCCAAAGCTCGGCCTTGACCCGCTTGCCCTCAAGCCAGCGGGCTACCTCCTCGATCTCCTCCAATGAGGCATGCGGACAGCCGATGCTCACCAGGTCGATCGCTTCGACCGTCGAATTCAATGCCGCGTAGCTCTCCCTTAGATCCTCGACGAGGATGGTCTCCGCATCCGAGGCGAGGACCTCCCCTTCTGCCTCTGGAGTGATGCCTTCAACGTGGTAGAGGGCCACCGCCCCGCTGGCAGCCATGGCTGCC
>CAYYKQ010000067.1:0-9682 GCA_964440965.1 uncultured Anaerolineae bacterium
TACTGCTCTACGCCGATGGGCGGATGATCGACCGCCGCTTGGTGAGGTTTGGGAAGGGCTATCTCACCACCGCTCACAATCTCCCGTCGAGGGCCTCCTCCCTTAGGCTGGAGCTGCGGGCGGAGGATGGCTCAATTATCCCCGAGTTGGGCCCTTGGCATTGGCCGAGAGTTGGCCCCCTTGTCCTTCCTTCCCCGCCGCGACGAAGCCGCTATGTGAACTTAGGGGGCGAGATCCTCCTCACAGATGCCAGATGGAAAGCCAAGGGGAACGAAGTGGTTGTGGACCTCCGCTTCTCAGCCCTGCGGCCCATCGTCCACGACTACACCATCTCTGTGAGGCTGGCCGATGTGGAAGGGCGCTGGAGCGTGCAGGACGACTCCACACCCGCCTCAGGGGCGATCCCCACCCTGAAATGGATAAGAGAGACCTCGGTGGCTGATCGCCATGTCCTCGTCCTCCCCTCCAACGTCGTCTCCGGCGAGGCCAAGCTGAGCCTCCTCGTCTACGATGCCTTCACCCTGCGGCCATTGGCCATCCTCGACGAGCGGCTGGCCAAACTGGGCCCCTTCGTGCCGCTGGGGAGGGTGAAGGTGAGCGCAGCCGATGATTGACTGAGCTGCGGGCTCGTGCTATAATCACTACATCGCTTGGATGGGGGACAGTGCGCTTTGGAAAATCGATTTCCAGGCTGAAAGCCGGAGGTGAAGGATATGGATCTGTCTATCGTCCTCCCCGTTTTCAACGAGGAGGAGAATATCGAGACCCTCTATGGCGAGCTCAAGGGGGTTTTGGAGGGTTTAGGTATCAGCTACGAGATCATCGCCGTCGACGATGGCAGCACGGACGAGAGCTTCGAGCTCCTCTCCAAGCTGCATAGCAGAGACGAGCACCTCAAGGTGATCCGCTTTCGCCGCAACTTCGGTCAGACGGCGGCGTTCAGCGCCGGCTTTGACTACGCCCACGGCGACGTGGTGATCACTATGGATGCCGACCTCCAGAACGACCCCGCAGACATCCCCAAGCTTTTGGAGCTGATAGACGAGGGGTATGACGTGGTCAGCGGCTGGAGGGTGGAGCGGAAGGACCCGTTTCTGACCCGTCGCCTCCCTTCGATGATCGCCAACTGGCTCATCTCCAAGGTGACAGGGGTACATCTGCACGATTACGGCTGTTCCCTCAAGGCTTATCGGAGGGAAGTGGTCAAGAACATACATCTCTATGGCGATTTACACCGTTTTATCCCCGCTATCGCCAGTTGGATGGGTATCTCCGTGGCCGAGGTACCAGTCAACCATCGTGCCCGGCGCTTTGGGCGCTCGAAATACGGCCTTGCACGCACGATGAGAGTCTTTCTGGATATCCTCACCGTGCGCTTCCTCCTCAGTTATGCCACTCGCCCATCGCACATCTTCGGCGGGCTTGGTCTCCTGTCCTTCACCGTCGGTGTGGCATTAGGGGCATATCTCACCCTGGTCAAATTCGTTTTTAGGCAGGACATCGGCGGTCGCCCCCTATTGACCTTGGCTGTCCTCCTGATGCTAGTGGGGGTGCAATTGGTGACCATGGGGCTTCTGGGAGAACTGGTGGTGCGCACCTACCACGAGACCCAGGGCAAACCGATCTATGTGATACGCGAGATCTTGGAGTGAGATGAGGAATCCGCTCACAGCGACCATCAACGGAGGGATATCTCCCTGTTCGATGAGGCGGGCAGGACCCGTCAGCGGAGGAGTTCGCTTATGAGAAGGTCCCTCTGGTTCATCATCGCTTGGGCAGTTCTGGCGAATGTGGCCATCCTCCTGGTGGACGATTTCCTCTGGCAGTTCGCCTTCGGCCTCGCCCTGCTCTGCCTTCTGCCTGGCTTCCTGCTCATCTGGATCACCCTTCCGCCCTCCGAACTCCCCGATCCGCTGGAGAGGACCGTTCTCAGCATAGGGGCCGGCTACAGCCTCCTGATCCTGGGGGCGTTGGGAATCCATTATCTGCCCGGACCGATCACCCCTCAACTAGTGCTCCTCGTTTATGATGCCCTTATCGCCCTCCTTTTGGTCTTCTACTCAAGGCAACAAGTAAGAATCAAGTTCACTTCCTTGTCTCGGAGCGTTATCCTACGGGTCGTTTTGTTGGTGGCCATAGCCTCTTTCTTCAGATTCACCTACCTCGGCTACTCCGAATTCCAGGGCGACGAAGCCAAAGTGATGCTGAGGGCGGCGGAGATCATCCAGGGCAGGGACGATGTCCTTTTCCTGCACAAGAAGGGGCCAGCGGAGATACTGATACCAGCCGTTTTCTACTCCCTCAGCTCCAGGACGAATGAGTTCGTAGCCCGATTTCCCTTCGCTTTAGCCAACTTGGCCGGCCTGATCACCGTTTATCTGCTCGGGCGGAGAATGTTCGGTGAGCGTGTGGGCTTTATCACCGCCCTGCTTCTGACTATCGAAGGATACCTGGTCGCTTTCTCTAGGATAGTGCAGTATCAAAGCATAGCCTTCCTGATGATGACCCTCTCCCTCCTCTGCCTTTACGGTTTTTTCCGGTCGGGGGGCCATAAGCGCCTGGTTTTGGGGGCTTTCTTCGCCGGAGTTGGCCTGCTGGCGCATTACGATGCCCTTTTCGTCTTGCCCGCCGATTTATACCTCCTCTTCAAGAGAGCTAAGGTGGAAGGATGGAGGACGCGGGAATGGATGCACGCGGCGATCTCCTCCCTGACGATCTTAGGATTTATCATCCTGCCCTTTTATATTCCCTTCGTCCTACATCCCCATTTTCAGAAGGCATACATCTACATCACGGAGAAACGCGTGGGAAGGGCTGCTATACTCCATAATAACCTGTCCGACTTCTTCTTGCGCAGCACCTTCTACAACTCCACCTACTACATCCTGCTCCTGATTCTGCTGATAGTGGCAGCGGCTGCGATCCAGCTCCGTCGCTCCTTCCCGAGATCTCCTCTAAGCGTCCTCCTGCCCGGGGCATTCGTCGTGGGCCTCGCTGCCACTTCCTTCTTCCCCTCCTGGTGGCAGGTCGGTCGATCTAATATCGCCATAATCCCTTTCGCCATCGTGTTGCTGCTCCTTCTCGCCTCCTCTGTCCTCTCGGTGGAGTTAAGGACGACCCTCATCTGGTTTGCCGGCCCGTTTCTCTTCTATTTCTTCTGCGTTCGAAAGGTACATACTCATTACCACGTTGCTCTTATCCCTTGGACCATCATCGGGGGATTGGTGATCGAGCGGGGGTGGCAGAGGATTCGTCCTTTCCTCAAAAGGCATGGATGGCTTAGAGGCATCGCTGGCATCCTGGCTTTGGGCCTCCTGGGCCTGTTCGCCTATTACACCTTTACCATCTTCGTCAGCCATAATCCCGAATACAGGCGCACTTATCCCCAGCATAAGAGCAAACTCTTCTGGACCGCTTATGGCGCTGAGCTTCCCAAGGGTGGCTATTTCGGTTTCCCCTATCGTGTGGGGTGGAAGGTGATAGGCTATTTATACCATGAGGGGATCCTTGAAGGCGATTACGAGAGCAACGAGAAAGCTCAGATCACAGCCTGGTACACGCGAGGGGAACTGCGCTGCTCCAATGCCCCAAGGTATTACTTCATCGCCAAAAATGTCCAAGATATACAGAAGGTCCCCATGGAGACGATAAGGGAGAAATACGGGCTGGTGGGGAGGGTCCTGGTGGATGGCGAGCCCAAGTTGTGGATTTATCAGCGCTTGCCAGCTACCTCCCTCAAGGATTACGATCTGGGGCGGTATGCTTTTGCCTTCGATAGCGGGATATCTTCCCCTGAATTCCGCTTAGGATCGCCTTGGGATAAGAGCCCCCGTCTGATCATCCACCATCCTCTGGAGGCTGACCTCGGCCACAAAGTGAGGCTCCTGGGCTTCGATCTGGATCGGGAGGAGGTGGAGCCAGGCGGCGCCTTCATTTTGACCCTCTACTGGCAGGCAATAGAGGAGACGGATGCCGATTATCATGTCTTCGTCCATGTGGAAAAGGAGGGCCGCATCTGGGGGCAGAAGGATGGTGTGCCCGCTTGCGGCGGCCATCCCACATATCGCTGGGAGCCGGGTGAGATCGTCGTGGACAGGTATAGCGTCCTGATCGCCCCTGATACTCCCCCGGGGCGATACCCCATCTTGGTGGGGATGTATGACTTTTATTCCCAGGAGCGGCTTAGGGTTTTTAACCATAAGGGAGAGCCACAAGGGGACGCGGTCCTTCTGACGGAGCTCCTCATTGGAAATCGGGAGCGGGCCCTTCAATGAAGGGGATTGAATCGTGAACAGGACGATGAGAAAATCGGCGGAAATCGTATCGTTGATCTTGATCTTTTCGACTTCTCTGCTTCTCCGCCTCGCCTCGCTCGACGTGTTTATCAGCGGCGACGAGACCAAATGGACCTGCCGCTCCATCAACTTCCACGCTGCCCTGGTCAGGGGCGACCTGGCCGAAACTTGTCAGGTGGAACATCCAGGGGTGATCACCATGTGGCTAGGGACTATGGCTATCCCCCTGGATGTGGCCGGCGATTGGGTGAGGCTCTGCCAGGAGACAGGAGGGAGCAGGCTCAGCAGAGCTGGCGGGCCGGAGGTGCTGGCTAAGCTTCCCCCGCTCCTCTTCCGAGCCAGACGCCCGGTGGCCCTGTTGACCTGGCTGAGCATCATAGTTATTTACTTCCTGACCAAAAGACTCTTCGGCGGCGAAGTTGCTCTCCTGAGCGCCGTATTGGTCGCCTTAGACCCTTTCTACCTAGCCCATTCCCGCCTTCTCCATCTGGATGCTATCCTCACTGGTTTCATGACCATCTCCGTTCTCAGCATGCTAATTTACTTAATGCATCGTGTTCGCTGGGCCCTCATCCTCTCGGGAGTTGCAGCAGGGCTGGCCATCTTGAACAAATCGCCTGCTCTCTTTCTAGGGCCCTCCGCTATCCTGCTGGTGGCGGTCTGGAATCGAGTTCGAGAAGAGCGGCCACTTCGCTCCATCAAGGAGCTTTTGATTTGGGGCGTTACCGCCGGACTCGTCGTTTTCACCCTCTGGCCGGCTCTATGGGTGAATCCCGTGGGCGCCTTGCAGAAGGTGCTGGAGGAGGCGATCCACTACGCCGAGAAACCCCATCTGAACTTCAACTTTTTCCTTGGCGAGCCTCGCGCCGACCCAGGCCCCTGGTTTTACCCTGTGGCCTGGCTTTTCAGGACCACCCCTTTGGTTATCCTTGGCCTTTTACTCTCGCTGGTGGGAAGTGTGCGACCCTTAGCCGCCCACCGGGAAGATGAGCGATGGGGGTTAGGGGCTCTTGGGGGCTACGCTCTTCTCTTTTCGCTCTTCATGACCATGGGGGCCAAGAAATTCGACCGCTATCTCCTGCCCATCTTCCCATCCTTGGATATCATCGCCGCTGCAGGATTAAGCTGGGGATTCAAACTGGCGGTCAGGGAGCGAAAATCCCTCTTCGCCATCGCCGTGGCCATGGTCCTGTTGGCCCAGTTCGGTTTGCTCTGGCCTTACCGCCCTTATTACCTTACCTATTATAACCCCCTCTTGGGAGGGCCCAGACAGGCTGTCAAAGTCCTGCTGGTGGGATGGGGTGAGGGGATGGAAAAGGCAGCCCAATACCTTAACAGCAGGGAGGACGCTGAGGGCCTCCATGTGAACACCGATCACATCTCCCAATTTGCCCCCTTCTTCGTGGGCCACACCAGTGGCCTGAAAGACCCCGATCCCGAGATCTCCGATTATTACATCTTCTACGTGAACTCTGTTCAGCGCCAACGCGACCCTGAGATCCTAAATCGTTACTATGGTCGGGAGGAACCGGAATACGTGGTCACCCTTAACGGCGTCGATTACGTCTGGATTTATCCCAATACCAGCTACGTGGAGCCATTGAGCTACGTTGAGAGCAGGGCCCATCCTGGGGAGGATTTGATCCTGCTGGACATCCGCTCGGTCATCGCCAAATATTACAAGGGCTCCCTTCCCCTCTACATTCTAAACGGCGATCAGGATGAGGCCCAGATTGTCCGCAGGCTGCAGGAGATCACGAAGGGTCGAAAGCGCATCTGGTACATCACGTATCCCCAGGTATCCGGCGATCTCAGGGGTTTAATCCATTATCAATTAGGCGCCCATGCTTACAGACTCGAGGAGCGCTCCTTTCCCGATATCCATATCACCCTTTACCGTCTTACCGATCCCCATTCTTTCCGGGTGGCTTCGGCGGGGGTCCCGACTCGAGTGAACTTCGAAGGCCGGATCCTCCTGGAGGGCTATGGCTTCGATGAGGACAAAGCCCAATGGGGCAGGGACTTTGGGGTGGCTTTGAGATGGAGATCTCTGCGTAAGCCGGAGCGGAACTATGCAGCTTTCCTCCATCTGATCGATGACCAAGGCCACATCTGGGGGCAGGGAGACAAATGGCTGATGAAGGGTCTCGCCCCCACTATCGGCTGGAAGGCCGGCGAGGCGGTGCTGGACAGGTATAACCTGACGCTCCTAAAGGGTACCCCACCTGGCAGGTATCGATTGAAGATAGGGGTCTACGAGGTCGAGAGTGGACGAAGGCTTCGGATCATGGACGAGGAGGGGAATCCACTGGGCACAGAGTATGACCTGGAAGAGGTTGAGGTGGTAAGATCACCCCTCGAGCTTTCACCGAGCGACCTTTACATCCAGCACCCTTTGGAGAGAGAGATAGCTGGGAGAGTGAAGCTTCTGGGGTATGGACTGAATAAGGATGTAGTTGCCTTCGGCGAGGATTTCACCCTGGGCTTCTACTGGCAGGCCCTGAGAGAGATGGATGAGGATTACACCCTCTTGATACGGCTCAGGGGGGAGGACGGAAGGGTATGGGCCGAGGGCAAGTTTCCTCTGATCAACAGGTTTTACACCACCAGCAAATGGTCAGTGGGGGAGGTGGTGTGGGGGCAATATGACCTCACCGTTGACCGCGAGGCGCCCCTCACAGAGGGGAGCTTGGCAATCAACCTTCTGGATCCCCAAGGAAGGCCCCTGTTGGAGGAGGACCTTGTCTTGGCCAAGCTCGCCATCGAAGGGCGACGGTTTGAAGCGCCTGAGATAGGGCATCCCATGTGGTTCAACCTGGGAGACAAAGTGACCTTCTTAGGCTATGATCTGGGGGAGACGGAGGTCAAGCCCGGCGGGAAAGTGCGCCTTACCCTCTATTGGCGAGCTCGAGGGGAAATGGACACCAGCTACACCGTTTTCACCCATCTGTTAGATGAAAACTCCGAACTATGGGGGCAGAAGGATAGCCTCCCCTGCGAAGGCAGGCATCCCACGACGGAGTGGTTGGAAGGCGAAGTCGTCGTTGACAGGTATGAGCTCCCGGTGGAGGCCAATGCGCCCCTGGGGAAATACGTCATTGAGATTGGGATGTACGATGGCCAAACCGGCGAGCGCCTCCCGGTCTTCGATAGAAGTGGAGGGAGGATCCCTGACGACAGGATTTTGCTGGGCAGGATAGAGGTGAAGTGACGGCCCCTTTCCCCGGCCTGAGGCCGAGGGAGTGGCCGCCAGCCTCGCTGAAGAAGGTGTCGAATGGATAGATATCGCCTGGAAAGGATCATCATACTCGCTGTATTGGCTCTGACCGTTGGCCATTTCGTGGCCGGGGGGCTGGAGAAGGTGCAGAGGAATTGGAATGCCAGTGCTTACGACCAACGCTCCTACCTTCAGCTCGGTTTGAAGATCAGGCAGGGCAAGGGCCTGACCGATGGGAAAAGGCACCCCCTCTATCCTGTCCTCATTTCCCCCTTTGCTGAGAGGGAATGGGCCTACTTCACCAAATCCAAGCTGATCAGCCTGGCCATTGGGGCCATAGGGTTGCTCGCGATCTTCCTTCTGACCCGCCGCATGTACGGTGACCATGTAGCCCTCCTGGCCACATTTCTCCTGGGCATCAATGAGGAGTTCGCCTCCGAATCGGCACGGGTGATCTGCGAATCGCTTTTTGTACTGTTGTTCTTCGCTACCTGGTACTACATGGCAAAAGGCTTCTCCAACGGTCGCTATTGGATGGCTGCTGGCTTCTGCGCAGGGTTGGCTTATCTGGCAAAGGGCACTGCCCTCCTGGTTGTGGCCTCTTTCTTCATCTCGGCGGCCATCGTTCGCGGGAGGAAGGCCCTGGTTAGGAAGGGGATATTGACCTTCGTATTGCTCTTTTTGGTGGCTTCCTCTCCTCTCTTGGCCTATAATCTCCAAAAGCATCGGAATCCGTTTTACAACTACAACACAGCACATGTGATATGGCGCGACAGTTGGGAGGAGAAGTACTTAGCGAGCGGAAGCAATCCCACTATGTTCACTTATCTCCAAACGCATTCCTTAAGGGACATTCTGACCAGGCAATGGGATGGGATGAAGGCAATGATGCCCTTCCTTGCCCAGGCACTGATTCCAGTGGAGTGGCGGGCCGTATATGGATTCCTGGCCTCGCCCTGGGGCCTGTTAACCGCTATCGGGATAGCCATCGGTTTACTCCTCCTCAGGGAAAGCATCATCGCATACTACCAGGGAAACAGGGAGGAGATCGTGCTCACGGCCGTGCTGTTCGTCCTCAACTACCTGTTCTTCGCCTGGTGTGCTCCGATCACCATAGGGCCCCGCTACATGCTTCCTCTGGCGCCTATCCTGTACCTCCTCCTCGTCGATTTCCTGGATAGTGCTGCCAAGGATTTCCTGAAGCGGCTCCCCTCCGGAGGAAAAAGGCTCCCTCTGGCGATGCCTTTGATCCTCTACGCCCTCCTGGCTTTATGGCTCTCCTTGACCGGTGTGGAGGCGGCAAAGCATGTAGGGAACCCCTTTCAAACCGATCGCCTGCACAACAGCGACGGGGATATGGTTCTCTCCTGGCTTGCGGAGGGAACCGAAAGGGGCACCAAGGTCATTTGGGGCCCTTGCTACACTCTCCCCAACTGGAGGTACGAGGGCGAACTCGACTTCAAGAGCATCCCCAAAGACCTCACAACCTGGAGGGATTTCATGGACTTCGTTAAGGGAGAGGGAGCCCACTATGCCATCCTCGATTGGGAGATGTTCGTCAGGAGGGAGCAGCTTCTATCACCATACTTCGCCAAGGAGGAGATGAGGATCGGTTTCGAGACCCTCCCTCCTGGCTGGGCGCTGGCCTTCGCCTACAAAGGCCTCCCCTGCAAATGGTGCATCTTCAAACTGCTCGATCTGGAGCCGATCGAGCACCCCTTGCAAGTGGATCTGGGTTCTCGGGTGAGGCTTCTGGGCTATGACCTCGATCGCTGTTCGGTGAAGCCAGGGGATACCATCCACCTGACCCTCTATTGGCGGGCTTTAGCCGAGATGGAGAGGGACTACACCGTCTTCGTCCACCTTCTGGATAAAGGCGGCTCGATCCGAGGTCAAAGGGATGGCCAACCTCTCCAAGGCTTCGTGCCCACGAGCGCTTGGCGGAAGGGGTGGATCTTGGCCGACCGCTATGACTTGGTGGTCGCCCCGGATGCACCCTCAGGTGAGTACCGGATAGAGGTGGGGATATACCTTCTGGAGACGATGGAACGCCTCCCTGCTTTTGAGGGAGGGAGGAGGCTGCCCGACGATCGGGTTCTGCTGGATAGCAAAATATGGGTGGGTAAATAAGGAGCAGAAAGAAAAAACGCTCCAAAGTGGCGTCCTCGCC
>CAYYKQ010000068.1:0-9634 GCA_964440965.1 uncultured Anaerolineae bacterium
CTCATGGTCGGCCCCCCAGGGGCGGGTAAGACCCTCCTGGCCCGCTCCCTCCCTTCCATCCTCCCTCCTCTCTCCCTTAAGGAGGCCATGGAAGTGACCAGAATATATAGCGTGGCCGGGATGCTGCCCAAGGACAAGCCCCTCATCACTTCCCGCCCCTTCCGCTCCCCCCACCACACCATCAGCCATGCTGGGCTGGTCGGGGGAGGCCATTGGCCGAGGCCAGGAGAGATAAGCCTGGCCCACAGGGGAGTGCTCTTCCTCGACGAGCTGCCGGAGTTCGATAGGAGGTCCTTAGAGGCCCTCAGGCAACCGATGGAGGATGGGGTGGTAACCATATCCAGGGCCAGGGGAAGCCTCTCCTTCCCCGCCAAGTTCATGCTCGTGGCCGCCATGAACCCCTGCCCCTGCGGCTACTACGGAGACCCATCCCACGAGTGCACCTGCTCACCAGCCATGATCTCCAGATACCAGAAGAGGATATCGGGCCCTCTCCTGGATAGGATAGACATCCACATCGATGTCCCCAGGGTGGAGTACGAGAAACTCACTGATGGGAGGATGGGGGAGCCATCATCGACCATAAGGGGGAGGGTGAAGAGGGCCAGAGAGATCCAGAGGGAGAGGTTCAAGGGGACGAACCTGACCTGCAACGCCGAGATGGGGCCAGCAGAGGTGAGGGAGTTCTGCCCTCTGGGGGAGGAGGAGAAAGCCCTCCTCAGATCGGCCATGAGACAACTGGGGATGAGCGCCAGATCTTTCCACAAGGTGATTAAGCTGGCCAGGACCATTGCCGACCTCTCCGGCTCGGAAGAGATCGATACCCCTCATCTCGCCGAAGCCATCCAGTACCGACCAAGAAGATCTCTGTGAACATCGCAGAATGACGGCACTTGAGTTAAGACCCCCAAGGATATGATTCCCACCCTCTATCGGTCACTTTATGATCCCCTTCCGCCTTCAGATCCAGCGAGGCCATTCGGCTGAGCTTGCGGGGAGAAAGATGGAGGTAGAGTTTCAACGAAGCCCGATCGACGAAAAGAGAGCAATCCGCCTGGCAAGAGCTATTCTGCTTCTGGTGATATCGTTAGTCTTCGCCACCCTGGCGTCCACCTTAGAGCTGCAAAGCCTAAGCTTCGATGAGGGATTAAGCATCCTCTTCGCCCAGAAATCCCTTCCATCCATGCTCAACACCTTAGTGCGTGAAGATTTACATCCCCCACTCCACTATCTGGTCCTCCACTTCTGGATGATGGCGGCCGGAAGGAAGGAATTTACGGTTCGCTTCATCTCCCTCTTCTGCGCTGTACTCTTGCCCCCGCTCACCTTCGCTTTAGTACGCGAGATCTACGCTACGGATAGGGGAACAAAAGGACATGACCTTGCCGTCGCCCTGCCAGCGGCGGTGCTGTCAGGCTCATCGCCCTTTCTGACCTACTATTTCCAGGAAGCTCGCATGTACGCCTTGCTGCTCCTCCTCACTTTAACAGCCACTTTGGCTCTATTGAGAGCCACGCGGCTGGGCGGCCGAAAAGAGTGGCTGATCTATAGCTTGTTCCTATCCCTGAGCTTCTATACCCATTACTCCGCTCTGTTCATGGTCCCTGCCTTTTTCCTGTTCGCCTGTCTGAAAGGGCAAGAGTACCTGAAACGGTGGCTGAAGTTCACCGCTTTGGCCTTAATGGCCTTCTCGCCTTGGCTCAGGCCAGCATATCTGCAGATGCGAAGGCTGTCTGAGCATCCCGATTACTGGCCCAGCCGATTAAGCCCAATGATGGTCCTACGAGCCTTCATGGAGAAGATATCCCCTTATGCGCCCCAGGGGGTCGCTTTAGGACTGGCGGCCTCGATCGTTGTACTTATCCTGGCGGTGCTGATACGCGAAAGGTCCGATATCGCCGCAGGCGAGGTATTGGCTGTATTGAATTGGATCGTCCCTCTCGCCTTAACTTCCCTCCTAATGAGCTTGGTGCCCAAATTCGGGACCCGTTATCTCATAATCTCGACGGTGCCCTTCTATATCAGCGTCGTTATCGGCCTCGCCCGCCTTCTGTGGCGCCGTTCGTTCCCCCTTCGACTTCTCTTCATCCTGATTTTAGCCTCGGCCGCCCTCCTCTCCTGGAAGGCCTCCTCAGCGGTCATCTCAGGGGAAAGAAACCCCCGCGATGACGTGAGGGCTGTAGCTCGATACCTGAACAGGAAAGCCCGAGCGGATGATGCGATCCTGCTGGTGGAGAACGCTTACCACTCCTTCATCTACTACTACCACGGCGAGGCACCTTGGTATGGATTGCATGTGGGCGAGGATTTCGCACACGGAGCCAAAGTGCTAAACGAGATACTGAGTTCAAGGCCACGGCGGATATGGCTCGTCCTCTGGCATCACGAATTTGCCGATCCGACGGATATGGTGATCACGGAGTTGATGCGGGTTGGACGTGAAGTCCACCTCCACAAGGAGTTCCAAGGCTATAAGCTTAAGGCCTTCGACATAGAGGACTACGACCATGAGATCACAGCCTATCCTGAGCCGCAGACGGCTTTAAGCGTAAGCTTCGGCCAGGTCATAAGGCTGCTGGGCTTCGATGTCATCGGCCAGGACGAGGGAGTTAGGCACTACATCCTGTATTGGGAAGCCGAAAAGCACCCTAAGAGTGACTACGTCCTGAGCCTGACTCTGGTGGACGAGGCCGGCAACGAATACTTGAAGGTCGATGACACTTTATGCACCTGGTATTACCTGCCCAAAGGATGGCCCCTCCATGTGCCCCTCCGAGGGCGCGTTGATGTGGCACTGCCCTGTGATCTGCCGGACATACCCTATCGCGTTCGACTGGGGGTCTTCGACCCCTCGAGTGGTGAATATCTAGGCGTGTGGGGCAGGGAAGGCAGGCCTCAAGGCAGGGATGTACTGCTGGAGCGAATCAGGATAGCGAAGGATCGACTGGGCAACTTCCTGCCTGAGATACCCTATGTCCTCAACCTCTCCTTCAAAGGCGAGCTGGAGCTGATGGGCTACGATGTGGCAAGCACAGAGCTGAGGCAGGGCGATGAGCTGAGGCTCACCCTCTGGTGGCGAGCTATGAACAAGATGGCTCATAATCGCCGATGCGAGGTGCGCTTGGTGGATGGGGAAGGAAGGATAGCCTTTAGCTCGGAGAGGCCCATCGTAGATGGCTATCCCACCTCCCGCTGGACCTCTGGCGAGATCGATCGCGCCGTCTATAGGCTCGCCCTGCCCACCACCCTGCCAAGCGGAGAATACGAGCTCCAGGTCGGAGTAAACGGAGAATTCGCCACTTTAACGAAGCTGACCGTCCTCGAGAGGCAGCGCAGTTATGCCATACCCTCCATGCAGAGGAGATTGGACGTGGATTTCGGCGGCGAGGTGACCCTGCTTGGGTGCGACTTCAGCGCGGAGGAGGTAAGGGAGGGCCAGACCCTCGCCGTGACCCTCTACTGGCAAGCTCAGAAGCGGATGCAAACCAGCTACAAGGTCACGGTGCAGCTCTTGACCGAGGATATGCAGCTGGTGGGGCAGGATGACAGCGTGCCCGTGGATTGGACGTACCCCACCACCGCATGGGCGCCGAGGGAAGTGGTCGCCGACGAACATAAGCTGAGGATAGGGCCAGGGGCAAAGCCGGGCCGCTACCTGGTCATCGTCGCCCTTTATGAGGAGCATACGGGACGGAGGCTGATCGCCCTCCAGAACGGAGAGCGCAAGGACCATGCGACTTTAGGTTTCATCCAGATCGTGCCATGAGGATAGCCATGATAGGCCCTTTCGGCCTTATGCCGAAAGGGACGGTAAATAGGCGAGCCCTTCCCATGGCCAAGGCCCTGGCGGCCGAAGGGCATCGAGTAGAGGTGATATTGCCCCCTTGGGATCATCCCCGGGATTCGGGACGGGAATGGGTGGAGGAGGGGGTGAAGGTTTGCAACATTGCCCTCCCACCTCGCTTGCCGTTCATCCAGCATCTAATTATTGTTTGGAGATTGGTGCGCCGAGCTCTGGCAGCTGCTCCCGACGTCGTCCATTGCTTCAAGCCCATAGGCTACAGCGGCTTCGCGGCGATGGCCCTCTGGCTCCTCAAGAGATTACGACTGAGCAAAACCCGCCTGGTCATCGACAGCGACGATTGGGAGGGGAAGGGGGGTTGGAGTGAGGTGAGAGGCTATCCCTGGGCCCAGAGGCGCCTCTTCACCTGGCAGGAGAGGTGGTGCATGACCCACTGTGATGCCCTCATCGTGGCCAGCCGCGCGTTGGAGACGATAGCCTGGAGCTTAGGGGTCAAGCGGGATCGAGTCTTTTACGTGCCCAATGGGATGATGGAAAGCAGCCAGCAGGCAGCACATCACCCACCGCCCCTTGCTCACCGCTCGCTGAGGGTGCTCTTGTACACCCGCTTCCTCGAATATGGCCTCGAACGGGTGGTGGACATCTTTCGGCAGGTGCTGGCCGAGGTGCCGGAGGCGCAACTTCTGGTGGTGGGAGAGGGTCCTTCCGGCGAAGGGGAAGAGTTCCTGGCTATGATGAGGGAGGCCGACCTGGTTGATCACCTGGTCTATGCCGGCTGGGTTGACCCTAATGTGCTGCCCGCTTACCTGGCCGCCGCGGATGTGGCTATCTACCCTTACGACGATACCCTCATTAACCGCGCCAAGTGCTCCGCTAAGCTCACCCAGCTTATGGGTGCTGGCCTGCCCGTAATAGCGGACGATGTGGGCCAGAATAGGGAATACATCGAGCATGGTGTCTCCGGCCTCCTCATCCCTCCTGGAGACGACAAAGCCTTCGCCCGCAGCGTGGTCAAATTGCTGCTGGATGAGGGATTGCGAACACGGCTAGGGCAAGGGGCGCGGAGGAGGATCCTGAAGGAGTTCAACTGGAAGAAGCTCATCGAAGGCGTAAAAGCAGCATATGGGCTATCCTCCTGATGGCCACCTATGCAGTTAAAGGGCCTGTGAAGGCAGCGGTTCTGGTTCGAAAAGGGGATTTTCCGATCCGAAATTTGTTTTTGCGGCCTGAATGGAAATATGGTATACTTCGCTTGCTTACGTTTAACTCCTGACCACCTCTTACTCGTCACCTGCGGGTCCCATCCCAGTGAAGGAGGATAAGTTGAGCGAATACACCAGGGAGCAGATACTAAGGCTGATCGAAGAGAGTGGCGGACCGGAAGGTTTGGACCTCTCGGGAAGGGACCTGGTGGAGATCGACCTCAGCGGGGTGGATCTCCATGGGGCCATCCTGGCCCGAGCTGACCTCAGCGAGGCGGACCTGAGGAGGGTTAACCTGGAGGGGGCAAACCTCTCCTGGGCCGTCCTTCAGGAGGCCGACCTGCGCTGGGCCGACCTCCGAGGGGCCAATCTGTACAAGGCCGACCTCAGGATGGCCAAACTGCGCTGGGCCGACCTCAGCGGGGCGGATGTCGAAGGAGCCGACTTCAGCGGCGTCGATCTCTCGGAGGTCACATTGGCCGGGGTCAAAAAGGGAAAACCCCTCTCCAGCCGGCTGGCTGGGCCCGTGGGCCGCCTGAGATCCCAGTTCGCCAGGGTCAAGGCGATCCTGGGCTCTGCCCTGGTTCTGGTAATCCTGGTCTACCTTTGGGGATGGCTGTATCAAGCCTTCTATCTGGAGGCATTCGGCCTCCCTTGGACCTCCTTCCTCACTTTCCTGTCCGCTGATTATCCTATCCATGGCCTGCAGGTTATGGGGATCAGCTTAGGGTTCCTCCTGATGCTGGCTCTGCTTTTAATTTATGTCATCCTCATGGTGGGCATCTTCCTGCTGATACCCTTAGGATTGATCCTCCACTTTGGAGATCGGTTCCTCCCCCGAGTGGTTAGCTCCCGGGCGGCGCGCTGGTGGATCGCCTATGCCTCATTTCTGGCCTACTTCGCCCTCCTTTTTCTGATCTTCTCCCCAGTCATAAAGCCCCTCTGGGGTTGGCTTGTGGACAAGGGCATCTTCGCCAGGGAAGGTTTCCGGATATTCCAGCTCTTCCTGGGGGATATTTCAACCTCGGAGAAGGCCCTGTTTTTCGCCTTTTCAGCTTTGCTCCTCATCCCTCCCATTTGGATCCTCTACCGCTTCATCTGCCAAGGGCTATCTCGGTTGGAGGCTCAGCCATCCCTGCGATCGCGATTCCCCTGGCTCGGGAGGCTCCTCGCCCTCCTGAGAGGGACTCGGCTTTTCAAGCTGACCCACCCCTTAACCCTTCGGGAGAGGTATCTGACCCTGCTTTGGGTGATATTCACTATCGTCGCCCTCCCTACTTTCTTTACGCAGGCGGGGAAGCTCCATGCCCAAGCGGACATGTGTGACGGCGGTTCGCTCCCTCAGATCGCCCTCTACTCCAAGGGATTGACCCCTCCCTCGAGTGAGGAGAGCCCAGACCATCCCCAGTATTGCCTGCGGCTATTGCTTACCAGGGGTGATAAATACTACGTGTTCTATCCCGACGAGACCAAGGAAGTCGAGGGGGAGATGAGGCCGAGGGTGTACGAGGTCCCGGCCGATGACGTCCTCCTGGTACGCCGAGAGGTGGGAACCTGCTGGACCTGCTTGGATACCCCTACGGGGGAGAGGCCGCCGGTCGTCATCAGCTCCCTGGTCACACCAACCCCTACCCCGACACCCACGGTTACGCCTAAGCCTGCTACCCCAACCCCCACGCCTAAGCCGACCTCAACGCCGCATCGCATCCCCACGCCCACTCCGAGCCCGCTGAGGCCTTCCACCCCATCGCCCACCAGGCCGCCCTGTGGAGATAAATACGAACCCGATGACGTTGTAGGACAGGAGAATTGGATAGCCTTGGGCGAGACCCAGACCCATAGTTTCTGCCCCGACGATGACATCGACCTGGTGAAATTCCCGGTCAAAGCGAGGCACTGGTACCATGTCTGGACCCATGACCTGGCCATGGGCGTGGACACCATGATCTCCGTGGGGCTGGAGCCCACCATCGCCATCTTCTGCGATCCCCCTAACTGTGCCAACGACGATGTGGCGCCGACGGACCTCTCTTCAAGCATCATCTTCCAGGCGGCTGCCGATGGCACCGCCCTGGTGACCATAGACAACCGTTATCAACATGGGCCTGACAAGACGTACCAGATAACCGTGGAGGAGGTTCCACCTCCTCCCACTCCCACGCCCACCGTCACCCCCACGCCAACCCCGGGGAAGGATGTGTTTGAGCCCAACGATGACTTCTCCACAGCTTGGTCTATAGATTCGGGGGAGAGCTATCGGGCTTACATCTGGTCGCCTACCGACAAGGACTACTACAGGATCGACATCTATGCCCTCAATGAAATCAAGATCAAGCTGAGCGATATCCCGGATGGCACCGACTATGACCTCCACCTCTACAACCATGATCATGTGGAAGTGGCAAGATCGGAGGGGACGGGCGACGAGGAGGAGATCCACTATACCCCCGAGGTGATAGGGGATTATTACATCTTGGTATCGAGCCCTAACGGCACCTTCAGCCAGACTAAGGCCTATAAGTTGAAGGCCGAGTTCGGGGTGGGGCCAACGCCCACGCCGACCCCCACCTCGACGATGACGCCTACCCCGGGGTATGACCCCTGGGAGAACAACAACACCTTCAGCCTGGCGAAGCGGATAGGTTCAGGCCAGTCGGTCAAAGCTTACATCAGCACGGGCGAGGACGTGGACTTCTTCAAATTCGAGGTCACCACCCTCTCCCCCATCGAAGCGCGATTGATTGTCCCGACGGAAGTGATCTACACCCTTAAACTGTATGACCCCCATGAGGAGCAGATGCGATTGGTGACCAACGAATGGGGTGAGACCTCGATCACCGTAACTTATGATCCTGCGGAAACAGGGATGCACTACGTGAGCGTGAACAGCGATGGGGCGCACTTCAAGCCGAGCGAAGCCTACGAATTGGTGGTCACCTTCGATACGGGAGGGACTGCTACGCCGACGTTCACCCCAACCTCGACCTTCACCCCCACGCCGACGAGCACATCGACGCCTACTCCCACAAGAACCCCGACGGAGACTCCTACCCCGGTGCCAACCTTCACACCCACAAGCGCTCCAACCGAGACGCCTACAGCCACTAACACTCCGACGGAGACGCCCGGCCCTTAGTAGCCGCCCTGCATCACAACATTCCTAAGCGCGAAATAAAGCTTAAAAAGAAAGCCATCCGCCTTGGCGATCGCCGGGCGGATGGCTTTTCGCTTGTTTTCCCGCCTATCGAGCCTACGGGTAGTTCTTCACGATGAGCGGCAGGTAAATCCAGCGCCACCACACGTAGTAAAAGTCCACCTCAGTCTGTCCCTGCCTCCCATCGGCGGTGGCGGTCACCGTGGCCGAACCGGGCGTAGTGCTTGAGGTCAGGGTGGCCGTGGCTACCCCATTGGCGGTGGTGCTGATGTAGGGGTTGCTGGGGAAGCTGCCCGCGGTAGTGGCAAAGGCGACTTCCGTCCCATCGCGTACCCAGTTGCCGTACCGATCGGTCACCTGGGCGGTGATAGTCGAGGTGGAGACGCCATTAGCGGGGATGGCCTCCGGATCGGCGGTCACCGTCACGGTGTAGGGCGGATCGGGCAGGAATTCGACGGTGCATATGCCGAATTTGGAGTCGGCGGTGGCGGTCACCGTAGCCGTGCCCGCCGTCGTCCCCGAGGTCAATGTGGCCGTGGCCACACCGCTGGTAGTGGTTTTGGTGACCACCTCGCTGCCCAAGCTACCCATGCTGGTGGCGAAGGTGACCATCGTGCCATCCTCCACCCAGTTGCCGCCGATATCCTTCACCTCAGCCACGATCATCGAGGAGTCGTTGAGGCCGATGCTCGCCGGATGCGCTTCGACATCGACATGGTACGGCAGCCCCACGGTGAAGGTCATCACGCCGGTGCACTCCCTCAGTGAATCCGCTATGGCGCATACCTTCCCTGTACCGATCTGCGACCCTGAGGTCAGGGTGGTCACAGCTGCCCCATTGGTCGTGGATGTGTGGAAGGGATCAAGCACCCCTCCAAGTAAGGTGGTGTAGAAGTCCACGGCCGTCCCATCCTCCACCGGATTGTCGTATTGGTCCTTCACTGTGGCCGTGATGGTGGAGGTGAAGCCGCCGATGCGGATGCTCATAGGGTAGGCAGTGATAGTCATGGTGGACGGCTCTCCGGCTGTGAATTTGACGGTACAGGTGCCGGACGCAGAATCGGCGGTGGCGGTCACCGTAGCCGTGCCCGCCGTCGTCCCCGAGGTCAATGTGGCCGTGGCCACACCGCTGGTAGTGGTTTTGGTGACCATATCGCTCCCCAGGCTGCCCAAGTCAGTGCTGAACACCACCTCCGTGCCATCCTCCACCCAGTTGCCGTATCGATCCCTCACCTCAGCAGTGATAGTCGAGGTGTAACCACCCACCGGTATGCTCCCAGGATCAGCACTAACCTCCATGCTGTAGGGAGCACCAGCAGTGAACGTCACCACAACCGTGTCAAGCCGAGAATCGGAGGTCGCCGTCACCACCGCTACCCCAGGCTCCTCCGAACTCAATGTGGCCGTGGCCACCCCTCCCACCGTCTCCTTCACCACCGTCTCACTCCCCACACTCCCCAAACTGGTGGTGAAGGT
>CAYYKQ010000069.1:0-9568 GCA_964440965.1 uncultured Anaerolineae bacterium
AGCCGATGACCCCCGCTTTGATTATCTCAGCCAACCCACAGCGGAACTCTTCCTGAGGGAGGGTGGTAAGGACATCAGTATCGGTGACCACCAATGCGGGTTGGTGGAAGGTACCGATGAGGTTCTTGCCCTTGTAATCGACGCCCACCTTACCTCCGATGCTGGCATCCACCATGGCCAGGAGAGTGGTGGGAAGCTGGACAAAGGGGGTGCCTCGCATGTAGGTCGCGGCGGCGAAGCCGGCCGTGTCCCCGACCACTCCCCCTCCCAGGGCGAAGATCGGACTGGTTCGTTCCAGCCCTCCCTCCACGAAGTGTTCGTAGAGGAGGCGAACGGTGTCCAGGGTTTTGAAGGCCTCCCCATCGGGGATCTCAATGAGCAGCGGGTCGAAACCAGCCCTTTGCAGGCTCGCGGCGACAGTGGAGGCGTACAAGCAGCCGACCGTGGGATTAGTGACCAAAGCCGCCTTTCCTCTAAGGCCCCGCTCATAAGCTAATCTCCCTACCTGAGATAGGAGCCCTCTGCCCAGATGGACTTCGTAGTTTCCGGTCGGTGTTCGCACCGGAATCCTCTTCGTGGACATCGCACCCCTCAGCAATTCGATCACCCTCTCCGCCACCTCTTCCACCGTCAGCCCAGTGGTATCGATCCGATAGGGGATGCGGCTGTATGCCTCGCGGCGCTTTGCCAGTAAATCTTCGATCCTCTTCCGGCGGTCACGCACCTCCAGGAGGGGGCGATCCTTAACCTTCCGCAGGCGCCGTAGGAGTTCATCAACTTCGCAGGTGAGGCAGATGAGGAGGCCGTTAGCACCCATGATCCTGCGGTTCTCCTCAGGGATGAGGGCACCTCCGCCGGTGGCGATGACCAAGCCCTTCTTCGTGGCCAATTCCCCACAGAGTTCCCTCTCCCGTTCTCGGAAAAACCCCTCTCCGTAGCGGGCGAATATCTCCGGGATGGACATGCCCAGCCGCTTCTCGATGAGCTCATCCATGTCCACGAATTCCCATCCTAAGCGGCGGGCCACTTCCCTTCCCACGACCGTCTTGCCGGTGCCCATGAAGCCGGTGATAACCAAGTTTATGGGTTGGTGAGTTCGGGCGTTACTTACCACTTGCTTGCCCCCTCGCCGCCTGCGCACTTGCTTGCTTCCATCTCGCCTTCATCTCTGAAATGCTATCCCCGCCGATCTTCTCCATCAGCGCTTCCGCCAGCACCCAGGCGACCATGGCCTCCCCAACGACCGCCGCGGCGGGAACGGCGCAGACATCCGAGCGGCGGTAATGGGTGTCCGCTGGTCTCCCAGTAGCTAGATCCACCGAGCGCAGAGAGGTCAGTGTGGTGGGGATGGGCTTCATGGCTGCTTGGACGACAATGGGTTGGCCATTGGAGACGCCGCCTTCGGTCCCCCCTGCTCGATTGCTCCTCCGCGCTATCTTTCCTTTCTCGAAGAATATCTCATCCTGCACCTGAGTGCCGGGAAGGCGGGCGTTGGCGAAGGCGGGGCCTATCTCCACCCCCTTAACGGCGGGAATGCTCATCACAGCGTAGGCCAAGCGGGCGTCGAGGCGGCGGTCCCAATGGACGTAGCTGCCCAGCCCGACAGGCACGCCCATGGCGGCTACCACGAACACCCCTCCTAAGGAGTCCCCTTCTCTCTTGGCCTCGTCAATTCGCTGGCGCATCCTCTCCGCCGCTTTCCCATCGGGGCAATGCACATCCGAGGCCTCCGCTAACTCCCATAGTTCCTCCAGAGGTAGATCGGGCACCTCAGCTTCCACGCCTCCTATCTCGACCACATAGCTTCCCACAGCGATGTCGAATTCACTTAGCAACTTCTTGGCGATGGCTCCCACAGCCACGCGGGCTGCGGTCTCACGGGCACTGGCCCGCTCCGAGACCAACCGCAAGTCGCGGTGCCCGTACTTGATGGCTCCAGCCAGGTCGGCGTGGCCGGGCCTGGGGATGGTCACGGGGGGCGATTTTTCATCCCTTCGCCAATCTTTGTTCTCGATGCGCAGGGAGATAGGAGCGCCAGTGGTGAACCCCTTTGCCACCCCGCTCATTATCTCCACTTTATCCCGTTCTATCTCCATCCGCTTCCCGCGGCCATAGCCTGCCTGGCGACGGCGGAGATCGGCATTGATGTCCTCTTCGCTCAGGGGCAAACCTGCGGGCATCCCCTCGACGATGGCCAGGAGGCAGGGTCCGTGGGATTCTCCGGCGGTCAGAAAACGCAAATTCATCTTTTACCTCCCAGGATTTGATAGCAGGCCTTGTACATCGTCTCCAGAGAGGGTCTTATCCCTGTCCACAGCTCGAAGGCCAAGGCGCCCTGGTTCACCAGCATCCCCAATCCTTCGATCGTTTTCGCCCCAGCGGAAGCCGCTTGCTTCACTAGCTTCGTCCGCAGAGGGTTGTAGACGAGCTCAAAGAGGGTCAAATGCTTAGGGAAGGGGAGCTCCTCCGGCCAAAGGGAGCTCTCGACCTCCGGCCACATGCCCACAGGGGTGGCATTGACCAATAGATGGGCTTTAGCAGCCTCCTCGCCGAGTGCCTCGGAGGTAAGCGGGAGGCAAGTAAGGGATGAGGGAAATAGGGAGGAGAGGTCCTCAACTAAGGCCTCAGCGTGCTTTAGGGTTCGATTGAGGATGATCACCTGGCTTCCTGCACTGGCCAGGGCATAGGCTACGGCCCTGGCTGCGCCGCCTGCCCCTAAGATCACAGCCCGTCTTCCCTCCGGTGCAAACCCCCCTTGGCGCAGAGCGGAGAGGAAGCCGCGCCAATCCGTGTTGTGGCCGATGGTCCTCCCTCCCCGCACGACGATGGTATTGATCGCTCCGATGGCTTGTGCGCCGGGGGTCACTTCGTCTAGATAAGCCATGACCATCTCCTTGTGGGGCACGGTGACGTTAGCCCCGGCAAAGCCCAGGGCCACGAGGCCTCTCACCGCTTCCTCCAGCCGCTCCGGACGCACAGGCAGGGGCACATAGCACCAGTTGAGGCCCAGTTCGGCGAAGGCAGCGTTGTGCATGGCCGACGAGAGGCTATGCCCCACCGGCCACCCTATGAGGCCGACCAACTTAGTTCCGCCATCTATTTCCAGCATCTCAAGCTATCTAGCACTTCTTTAAACTTGGGGAAGGAATCCCCGATGCACTCTGCTCCCTCGATGATGGTCTCCCCCTTTGCCACTAAGCCGGCTATGGCCAAGGCCATAGCTAAGCGGTGATCGCTGTAGCTATCCACCCTCGTTCCCTTTAGCTCCGTCGGCCCCTCGATGATGAAACCATCGGGCCTCTCCTCGATGTGTGCTCCCAGTTTTCTCAGCTCGGAGACTATGGCCGCGATGCGGTCCGTCTCCTTGACTCTGAGTTCCTCTGCGCCTCGCACCACGGTCTTCCCCTCAGCTTGGGTGGCGGCCACTGCCAGGATGGGGAACTCGTCTATCATCCTGGGCACAAGTTCCCTGTCCACTCCCACTCCTCTCAGTTCGCTTGAGCGCGCGATGATCTCGGCGATGGGCTCGCCATCGACCTCATGCTGATCGCTTAAGGCTACGTCGCCTCCCATCTCCCTCAGCACATCCAGCAGTCCTGTGCGGGTCGGATTAGTACCCACGCCTTCGATCACGATCTCCGAATTAGGGGTTAGGAGAGCGGCCACCACGAGGAAGGCAGCGGAGGAGAAATCGCCTGGAATGTTGATATCGAGGGGAGCGAGGGGAGAATGAGGTGGGGTGAGGGCTATGGCATGGGCGGAGATCTCCAGATCTGTGCCCATGGCCTTAAGCATCCTTTCGGTGTGGTCGCGGGTGGGGCCGGGCTCGCGGACAATGGTTCCACCCTCGGCGTAGAGGCCAGCCAGTAGGATGGCCGATTTGACCTGGGCGCTGGCCACGGGAAGCCGATAGTCTATCCCCTGCAAGTTCCCCCCTTTGATGGTGAGGGGGGGCAGGCGGCCGTCATCTCGCCCCAGCACCGTGGCGCCCATCAGCCTTAAAGGCTCGGCTATCCTGCCCATTGGGCGCTGTCTGAGCTGCTCGTTTCCCGTGAGCACACTGTAGAAGGGCTGCCCCGCCAGGATGCCGGCCAGAAGCCGCATGGTCGTCCCTGATCCCCGGCAATCCAATACATCGACCGGCTCTCTGAGGCCGTGCAGGCCCTTTCCCTGCACTAAAAGTTCCGTTTCAGATGGCTGTTCGACCTCGATGCCTAAGGCACGCACGCAGGATAGGGTAGCCAGGCAATCGGCAGCGGGCAGGAAGTTTCTCACCCTGGTCACGCCATTGGCTATGGCTCCTAGAAGCAGGGCTCGATGGGAGATGGATTTGTCTCCTGGCACGCGAGTTCTTCCCCGCAGTGGTTTGCCCCTTCTCACGACCAACCTCATCGAGTTGCTCCTCTGAGTTGCTCGGTTCGCTGGCGTCGAGCTGACTCTATCAATCGGCGCAGTCTCTTCTCCTCTCCCAGCTTGAGGGCTTTCTCCAGCCTGTCCATCTGGCCTCTAAAGCGAGCGAGCATCTCCTCGACCGCCTCGCGGTTGGTCACCAGCACGTCCAGCATCATGGTCACCCCACTGGCCGCCAGCCTCGATGTGTCGCGGAAGCCGCTGGCGGCCAGCTTCCAAACAAGGTCGTCTTCGGCGGCTACCTCCTCGGCGGTCATCACCAAAGCCAGGGAGAGCAGATAAGGAAGGTGGCTGATAGCAGCCACTAAGCGGTCATGGCGCTCCGCTTCCACCACCAAGGGCCGCGCTCCCACCGCCTTCACCAACTCCTTAGCTAAATCTAATGCCTCCTGGCTCGTTCGCGGGAGCGGGGTGAGGACGAAGATTGCCCCTTCATACAGGTTCGCTTCGGCTGCGGCCAATCCCGAGGTCTCCTTGCCGCACATGGGATGGCCTCCTAGGGGTTGAATATGAGGCGGAAGGGCCCCCATAGCTTTGATGACCTCCCTCTTCGTACTTCCCATGTCCATGAGCAAGCAGCCGGAGGGAAGCAGGGGGCTCAGCTCGTGGATGAGCTCGATGATGACCCTCACAGGTGTGGCCAGAACGACTACATCTGCTCCTTTCACCCCGTTGGCGAGCTTGCATGTGCCTTTGTCGATGAACCCCCGTTGCAGGGCTTCATCGATGGTCTCTTTTCGCCGAGCTATCCCCCAGACCTCCTGGCAGGCATTTCTCTCCTTTAAAGCCGCGGCTAAGGAGCCGCCCATCAGCCCCAGGCCAACTATGGCCACACGAGTGAGTTCCAGTGATCCCTTCATAGACTCCTCCCAACCGCTTCCGCCACTTTGCGCAGTTCCCTCATTAAGCGGGCGAAATTCCCCGGCTTGAGCGACTGGGCTCCGTCGGACAGGGCTTCCTCGGGATGGGGGTGGACTTCGATCAGCAGCCCATCGGCACCTGCGGCCACGGCCGCCTTGGCCACCGGTCCCACTAGTTGCCATTTTCCTGTGCCATGGCTGGGGTCGACGATGACCGGCAGATGAGTGAGTTCCTTGAGGAGGGGCACAGCGCTGATGTCCAAGGTGTTACGGGTATAGGTCTCAAAGGTGCGGATACCCCGCTCGCAGAGCATCACCTGGTAATTACCGTGGGAAAGGATGTATTCGGCCGAGAGGAGGAGTTCCTCTATGGTGGACATCATCCCCCGCTTGAGGAGGACCGGCTTGCCCGATTCGCCTACGGCATGGAGGAGGGCATAGTTCTGCATGTTGCGCGCTCCGATCTGGAGGATATCGGCGTATTTGGCCACTAAGGGCACCTTCTCCGGCGACATCACCTCGGTGACTACAAGCAGGCCTGTCTCCTCTCTAGCCTCGGCCAGAATCTCCAGTCCTTTCTCCCCTAACCCCTGGAAACTGTAAGGCGAAGTGCGGGGTTTAAAAGCTCCGCCACGCAGGATCTTAGCCCCTGCCTCCTTCACTGCCCGGGCCGTCTCTAACGTCTGCTCCCTGCTTTCCACCGCACACGGCCCGGCCATGACTACTACCTCCTTCGAGCCGATGGTCACGTCGCAGATGGAGATGACGGTGTCCTGGGGATGAAATTCACGGCTGGCCAGTTTAAACGGCCGGAGGATAGGAACGGTCTTCTCCACCCCGGGCAGCCTCTCGAAGAGCTGGCGGTTCAAGGGGCGCCCGTTGCCGATGATGCCGATAATCGTCCTCTCCTCGCCTCGGGAGAGATGGGTCTTGTAGCCCATATCCTCTACGCGGGCGATGACTTCCTGGATCTCCTTCTCGCTGGCTCCCATTTTCATCACGATAATCATGGCTCTCTCCTGTTGCAATCCGCCGAAAGAAGGTCCGGCCTCAATTTCTTTGCCCCTTTAAGGTAGATGTGCTTTATCTCTTCCTGCCCCTTATCGGTGTTCCAGAGGATGAGGACACGTATGCAACGCGGAAGGCTCCCCGGCACCGATATCTCCTGAGCACAGAGGAGAGGGATATGGTCCCAGCCCATCTCCCGTGCCGCCTGCGCCGGGAATACAGCGGTGAGATCCGGTGTAGAGGTGAAGATGATGCTAGCCACATCCTCCACTTTTACACCATTGGCTTCGACGATGAGCTCCAGCAGCTCTTTGGTAGCAGCTAAGATCGCCTTAACTGTGTTCTCCTCGGCCGTCGTTGCTCCTCTGATGCCCCGGCAGTGGACGGTCAATGTTGTCACCCCTTAAAAAATTAAGAGCGTGGAGTGGAATCGTCTGCTCCACGCTCTTAAAAGGAATACTTCAAGAACTTAAATGGGACCTTTACGGAGGTTTCCCGGCGTGAAGCAGCCCCTCCCATGCCTTAAAATAGGCATAGTAATAAGCAAAATACTCACGCCGGTAGAGATCGAAATGGCCTGTACCCATAATGAAACCTCCGAGGTCGAGGATATTATACTGCGCAAACGGGGAAAAGTCAAGTGTTTTCGTGATTTGACAACCGATTCCCCTGCGGGTATAATATCTTTCGAAGGTGGGCGAATAGCTCAGTGGGGAGAGCACTCGGCTTACATCCGAGAGGTCACAGGTTCGAGTCCTGTTTCGCCCACCAATGGGGCCGCCGGTGAGAGGCGGCTTTTGTTTTAGAAGGCAACTAATGACACCATGCTGTCCACTCAGCAAATATTGGGTATATTATTAAGGCCAGTGATTCTCCGCCTTCTGAGGAGAACTTAGGTCATTATCGGAGGAAAGATGGGAAGACCTTTTACACCCAATTGGCTGGTTATAATCATCCTTCTTGCCCATTTCTCATTAGGCGTATTTTACAGTATTGCCACGCCTATCTGGGAAGCCTATGATGAATGGGGGCATTATGAATTTGTAAGATATGTAGCCAAGGAGCATCGTCTCCCACCCCCGGGCACTAAGCTCATTAAATGGAATGACGAATCCCATCAGCCTCCGCTCTATTACATCCTGTCTGGCCTCTTTACCTCTTGGGTGAATACAAGCGATAATCTGAGGCCGGTTTGGAACCCTTTTTCCGTAGGTAGGGGCGGGCAGGGGGGCATGAATTTGTTTCTTCACTTGAGGGTTGAGGGTTTTCCTTATCGGGGGACTGTCCTTTCTATCCACACAGCTCGCCTTTTCTCCGTTCTGCTAAGCGTAGTAGTGGTTTGGGCCACTTATCTCATCGGGCGTATCCTTTTCCCCGCGAGGGAGGAGATTGCCTTGGGAGCCATGGTGGTTAATGCGTTTTGGCCTCAGTTCCTATTTAACGGAAGCATGGTTACTAATGATATCATGGTTACCACTTGTTCCTCCTTATTTCTCCTTTTCCTGATAAGGATCCTTGTAGTTAAGTTTCGAGCCTCAGATGTGCTTGGGCTGGGGCTCTGTTTTGGAGGGGCATTGCTGTCAAAGAGGAATAGCCTTGCCCTTCTCCCTCTGGCATTAGCAGGATTAGCTATTGTGACCATTAAGGAAATAAGGAAGATAAAGGCCTTTTGGAGCCTGTTCTTCCTTCTACTAGATGCGGGGTTTATCTCCATCTGGTGGTTTGGGGTCCTTCAGGGTAAATACCCTGAACATATTCGGTTCATCATCTCGTTGCTCTCTCGTCCTTCCTCGATGGGGAAGCTTCGCTGGGATGTCCTCCCCAGCGCCCTGCACTATAGCTTTAAGACCTTCTGGGCCTGCTTTGGATGGGGGATTATTAGCGTTGAGGGATGGGTATACACGCTTGTAGCAGCGGTTTGCTTAATGGCTGGATTAGGGCTTGTGATTTTCTTTATCCAAGCCCCTGATCGCCTCGCCGCAGGCGGCATCATTATCCTGATGGTTAACCTGCTTTTTGTCCTTTCAGCACCTGTATATCAGGTGTTACGTCGAGGCGAAGGCACATGGCTTCATGGGCGTTTCATTCTTCCCGCCATCTCCTCAGTAAGTCTTCTTCTCTTCCTTGGGCTATCCAGCTTAGTATCCAGCAGGTTTAGCAGGGTCCTCGTCTTTTTGGTAGGGGGGGTCATGTTCGGTTACGCTCTTCTCGTGCCTTTCAGATATATCATGCCTGTCTATGCTAAGCCCGAGCTTCTCTCCTCCGCTGATGTGCAGGGTTTAGGGCATCCATTGGGCCTTCGTTTCGGCGAGAAGATAGAGCTTCTGAGCTATGAACTCGATGGCGAAGAGGTGGAAGTCGGTGGGAAAGTACCGGTGACCCTCTGCTGGCGCTGTCTAAATGAAATGGACAGGAATTACGCCCTGGCGGTGAAGGTATTGGGGAGGGATCATCGAGTCTATGGGGTGCTTCACCTCCATCCTGGGAGGGGTAACTTCCCCACCTCGCTATGGAGAAGAGGGGATCTCTTCTGTGAGACATATCGAGTTTCCATCTCTTCTGATACTCTTGTCCCCAGACTGGCTAAAATAGGGGTTGATTTCTTCGTCTATGGTTCGGATGAAGGTTTAAAGGCCTTTGATGCGAAGGGGAAGCCCTCCGACGGAACTTTTGGCCGCCTGATCATCAGACCTAAGAGGAGCCCTGCGGTGAAGAACCCCATTTTCTACAATCTGGGGGGCAAGGTAGCCCTAATTGGGTATGATCTCAGCGGGGTTTTAAATCAGGGGAAGGACGGGGTGAAGGTGAAGCTTTACTGGCGCGCCCTCTCCCCGATGGGGAAGGACTACACCGTCTTCGTTCACCTTATAGATGAGGATGGAAAAATAAAGGCCCAGGGGGATGACCAGCCTGTGGACGGGGGTTCACCGACCAGCATATGGAGGGTAGGGGAGATTATCGAGGATGAGCATTTCATTTCGCTTTCGCCTTCTGAGAAATGTCGGTGTCAGGTTGCAGTAGGGATGTATGACCTACAAACCATGGAAAGGCTTGCTGTTTTTGACTCTAATGGGGTTCGACTGCCAGGCGATGAAATAGTGCTGGGGCCAGTGGAGTTCCCGTGATTTAACCGGCAAGATATATCCCATACAGGCCACAGAGGAAATTTAAGGAACTGGGTCTGGGCCTTCATAAAGCGCAGGGAAGCCATCGAGGCTTTAGAATAGGCAATGGAGCGGCCTTTGTTTTAGGAGGTGAGCTTGAGGCGAGAATATCCGATTGCTCCTATT
>CAYYKQ010000070.1:0-9279 GCA_964440965.1 uncultured Anaerolineae bacterium
AACTTACCGCGAGCGAGCTCATCAGGTGAAGGGGTTTTGCCAACCTGCCGCGAGCTCATCATCAATTGTGCAACAACTCTAGTAGCGAACCATTTGATGGAGAGCTGATCATAGTCCCCGTACCGACTGTTAAGCGTCATTGAAAGGAGGCGTGGATTGGGTTCTCTCCTCATCAAAAATGTCGATGTAATCACCCTGGATGAGCGGGGTAGGGTGATTAGGAGCACGAATATAGCTATCGCCGATGGTTGCATAAAGGCCATCGGCGATGTTCCATCTGAATTCGTCGCCGATGAGGTCATCGATGGGACGAACCATGTGGCTATGCCAGGCTTCTTCAATGCCCATGCCCACGCATCGATGACCTTAGTACGCGGCTGGGCGGAGGATCTCCCCTTAGACCGTTGGCTTAACGAACGCATCTGGGTGGCCGAGTCGGCTCTGAAGGAGGAAGACGTCTACTGGGGCGCGGCACTGGCCGCCTGTGAGATGATACGCTCCGGCACCGTCGCCTTCGCCGACCACTACTTCTGGATGGACCGCGTCGCTGAGGTGGTCGAGCGATCGGGGATGAAGGCGCTTTTGGCCTGGTGCATCTTCGGCCTCGGCCCCGAGCAGGAGATCGGTGGGATAACTTTGGAGCGGACGGTGGATTTCGTGCAGCGCTGGCAGGGCGCCGCTGATGGGCGCATCCGCACCATCCTCGGTCCGCATTCGCCTTATATCTGCCCATCCGATTTCCTGAAGCGGGTGGCTGAGACTGCGGCTAAGCTAAATGTGGGGATCCACATCCATTTGGCAGAATCGCAGGAGCAGTTCGACAACTCGCTGGCTCGATACGGCCGCACGCCGATAGCCTATCTGGACTCCCTGGGGCTCTTCGATGTCCCTGTCATCGCCGCCCATTGCATCTACCTCACTGAGGAGGACATGGATATCCTGGCCAGCAAAGGGGTACACGTCGTCCAATGCCCTAAGACGCATATGAAAATGGGGATGGGCACCACACCGGTGCCCGAGCTTCTCTCCCGTGGGGTGAACGTCGCCTTAGGCACCGATGGCCCCGCTTCCAACAACGACCTGGACATGCTGGAGGTGACTCGTCTGGCAGCGCTCTCGCAGAAGTTTGGCCATCGCGACCCTAAGGTCATGTCCAGCAGGGAGGTCCTGCATCTGGCGACGCGAAACGGCGCCTTAGCCATGGGCTTCGAGGGCAGCGGTGTCCTGGAGGCCGGCCGGCCCGCCGACCTTATCCTCTTCGACTTCGACAAGCCCCACCTCAGGCCGCGTCACGATTTAATGGCCAATATCGTCCACAGTGCAAGGGCTGGCGACATAAGCCACGTCATCGTTGACGGCCAGCTGCTCCTCCGCGACGGGGAGCTCCTCACCCTGGATGAGGAGCGCATCCTCTATGAGGCGGAGCGTCGGGCCTTCCGCATCGTAAGCCAGAAGTTGCACAGGGTTCGTGAATACAAGGCTTGAGAAGATGCTGATCCGGCACGTTCAATCCGAGGAAGACCGTCGACGAGTGGCCGATCTGGTCGCTCAGGCCTTCTCCAGCGAAGAGGAGCCTTACTCTCAGCTTTACGAATACATGTTCAAAATCGCGCCCAATGACCCCACCTATCGTCCGGAAAATGTGCGCATCGTGGAGGTGGAAGGGCAGGTCATCAGCCATGTATCCATCGTGGACCGCATCATCCGCGTGGGAGGCGCCGCCCTGCGCATGGGAGGGATCAGCGGGGTAACCACCCACAGTGCGCACCGCAGGCGGGGCTACATGCGGGCGCTGATGGAGGATTGCCTTGCCTATATGGAGCGCCAAGGATACGACATCTCCCTGCTGGAGGGGATCCCCGATTTCTACCACCGCTTCGGCTATGTCTCCGTTATGCCTGTCTACACCTTGCGCATCCCCGCCGCCGAGGCCGAGAAGCTGAGGCAGCTGCTGCGGGTGCGCCGCTTCAGGAAATCCGACCTGCCGGCGGTGATGGCCCTCTACCAGGCCGACAATAGCCATCGCACAGGCACAGTGGTGCGGGATGAGACCTACTGGCGCTGGCTGCTGAGATGCTTCCGCCGCTGCCAGGTTGCGGTTGACGAGCAGGGGAGAGTACGAGGCTACGTGTGGCTGGCCAAGTCCGGCCGCTTCCGCGCTATCGAGGCGGCCGGCAACGACCCCTTGGCTGTTGAGGGCCTCTTACGCTTCCTGGCTCGGCAGGCCAAAGCCCGCTATTCGGCCGATATCCCCCTGCAGCTTCCCCCCGACCATCCCTTCGCCCGGAGGGCACTAGCCCTCTGCGGTGGGGAAGTAACGATGAGGGTCAGCCGCAATAGCGGATGGATGGGCCGCTTTATCAACCTGAAGAGGGCCTTTACGAAGCTGAGAGGCGAATTAAGCGAACGCCTGCACCTTTCGGCCTTTAAGGATTGGCGGGGCGTCCTGAGATTGGCCACCGACTTAGGGGCGATCGAGCTGGGCATCGCCGAAGGCAATATCCTGGTGAGGGAGGCCACCGAAGATAAGGCTATTGTTTGCCAGCTCCCCCAGACAGCCCTCATCCAGCTCCTCTTCGGCTATCGCGGTGTCGCCGAGGTGGCCTCCGATCATGGCGTAGTCATACCTGAGGAGGCATTGCCTCTTCTAAGTGCCCTCTTCCCCGCAGGTCATCCCTTTATCGCTGAACCCGACTATTTTTAATCGGCTGAAGGGAAACGGATTAGCCGATGCAAGATTGGCAGCGTAATCTGTATATCATCTGGGCGGCGGAGTTAACGGCCATCGCTGGCTTCAGCCTGGTCTTTCCCTTCCTGCCCTACTATGTGCAGGAGCTGGGTGTGACCGAACTGAGCAAGGTGGAGCTATGGTCTGGGCTTCTGCTTGCAGGACCCGCCGCCGGAATGGCCGTCTTCTCCCCCATCTGGGGCTCCCTGGCCGATCGCTACGGGCGTAAGCTGATGGTGGAGCGGGCGATGTTCGGCGGGGCGGTGCTGTTGGGTGCTATGGGATTGGTGCACAACGTGTGGCAGCTTGCCATTCTGCGGATCCTTCAGGGGTGCATAACGGGCACTGTATTGGCAACGACCACACTGGTGGCCAGCGGGGTGCCCCGCTGGAGATCGGGCTATGCCCTGGGGTTGTTACAGATGGCGGTCCGCAGCGGCGCATCGATCGGGCCATTGCTGGGCGGAGTGATAGTTGAGGCCTTCGGCTATCGAGCCGCCTTCTGGACGACGGCCGCCTTGCTCCTTATGGCCGGCCTAAGTGTGCTCTTCTTCGTCGAAGAGGAGTTCGATCTTCCCCCGCGGGAGAACCCCTTCAAGGGCTTCCGGGAAGGGCTGACATTGGTGTTGCGATCGCGGGCCTTCTTGGCTTTGGTCGGCACTAGGTTGGCAATGCGTCTCGGGTCGAATATTGTGAATCCGATGTTGCCGCTTTTCGTTCAATCCCTGATGCCTGATCAGAGGGGTGTGGCTTCCCTCACAGGGTTGATCATGGGCGTGAGCGCGGCAACCAGCGCCTTAGGGGCGGCAGTCCTGGGGCGGATCGGGGATCGCATCGGCCATCGGCAGTTGCTGGTGGCCTGTGCCTTGGGCGCGGCAGTGCTGAATGCCCTTCAATTCTTCGTGACCATGCCCATCCAACTGCTCATCCTGCAGAGCATAGCGGGAGTGGCACTGGGGGGCACCTTGGCCTCCATCAGCGCCGCCTTGGCCCATCTGGCACCCAAGGGACAACAGGGAGTGGTGTATGGTGTGGATGCCGGCGTCGCCTCAGCGGCTAAGGCCGTTGCCCCCATGGTCGGAGCGGCCATCGCCGCTGGCCTGGGGTTGCGCTTCGTCTTCCCCTGCGCGGCGGGGTGCTTCGCCCTCGCTGCCTTAGGGATGGCAGGCGCGAAAGCGAGGGGAGGGAACACTGATGGGAGGCGACGAGGATAAGGCCATCGCCCTTGGCCATCCCAGCTACGTCTGGCGCTTCGGGCAGGAGCGGCGGCTGGCCATGATCCATCGATATGCTCCCCTGGAAGGGAAGCGCATCCTGGATGTGGGCTGCGGGTTGGGGATGTATCTGCGGGCTTTCCGTCGCTTCAGCAAGCACATCTACGGAGTGGATATAGACCCTGAGAGGGTAGCCGAGGCTAGCAAGACCCTCCCTAACCTCCAGGTCGCCTCCGCTGAGGCGCTGCCCTTTCCCGACGACTGCTTCGATGTCGTCCTTCTCCACGAGGTCATCGAACACGTGGACGACGACCGCCGGACAGTTCATGAGGCCTATCGAGTGGCAAGGAGGAAGGGGCGGATCGTGATCTTCGCTCCCAACCGCCTCTACCCCTTCGAGACCCACGGTGTCTTCTGGCGAGGCAAGTACCATTTCGGCAACTTCCCCCTGATCAATTATCTGCCGGACAGGCTGCGGAAGAGCTTTTGCCCTCATGTGCGGGCATACACGAGCGGCGATATCCGCAAGCTCTTCAGGGGATTAAATGCTAAGATCATCGTCCACACCCAAATCTACCCAGGCTACGACAATATCGTCGCTCGCCACCCCTGGCTGGGGAAGCTACTGCGGAGGGTCACTTATGCGCTGGAAGGGACGCCGTTGGGTATATTCGGCTTGTCCCACTTCGTCGTGGTGCAGAAATTGTAACCCTTTGGCAGGCCACGATCCACGGAGGTGGGCTTCCCAAGGGCAGATCGGGGTGGGGAACCTTGCTAAAAGGGTCAAAGCAAGGTATAATCGAAGAGCGCATTTAATGGTTGGGATAGAATGCCTGATTTGCCCTCGGATCAGCGGCATCGGTGGGCTATTTTAAGCTCGGATTTAAGCGGCTTTCGGTGGCGAGGGCTTCCTTAGAAAGCATTTTGAATTGAACGGGTGGGAAAAATGGACACTGTTCAGAAGTTGCACCTCTTGCGCAGATACCGTCGCAATAACGGTCCTTCCCTTCTCCCACACCTGCTGATCGGATTTATGGTGAGCGTCTTCCTCACCGTAAGCCTGATCAGCTTCCTCGGGGTGGGCACGATCATCGGCGTCTACCTCTACTTCGCTAAAGATCTGCCGGAGCCAGGGCAGATAGAGACGGCCCAGGAGAGGTTCGAGACCACCAAGATCTACGATCGCACGGGGCAACACCTCCTCTACGAGATCTTCGATCCCCGCTGGGGTGACCGCACCATCGTCCCCTTGGAGGAGATACCCAAAGATCTGCGAAATGCCACCATCGCCATTGAGGACAAGAGTTTCTACGAGAACCCCGGCGTGGATTTAGAGGGGATCCTCCGCGCCTTCTACTACAACCTGCGAGGAGGGCCCATCCAGGGGGCGAGTACTATCACCATGCAGTTGGTCAGGAATGTGCTCATCCCTCCCGAGGAGAGGTACAGGAAGCTCATCTCCCGCAAGATCAAAGAGGTCATCTTGGCCTTGGAGATATCACGCCTATACTCCAAAGATCAGATACTGGAGTGGTATTTAAACTATGTCTACTACGGCAACCTGGCCTACGGGGTGGAGGCGGCGGCACGGGTCTACTTCGACAAGCCGGTGCAGGAATTGGACTTGGCTGAGTGTGCTATGCTGGCCGCCCTGCCTCAGTATCCGGCCCTCAATCCCATCGACAACCCGGAGGAGGCTCGCAAGCGTCAGCATCTGGTGCTGGACGCTATGATGAGGCAGGGTTACATCACTCCCGAGGAGTGTGTGGCTGCCAAATACGAGAAGTTGAACATCAGGAGTGGCCTCACGGGGCGATTTGATATCCTTGCCCCTCACTTCTCCATCTATGTGCGCAAAAAGTTAGAGGAGGAGTTCGGCCCCGAGCTGGTTCACCGAGGAGGGCTTAGGGTTTACACCACTTTAGACCTGAGGCTGCAGAGGCTGGCCGAGAGGATTGCCCGCGAGCACGTGGCCTATCTGAAGAAGAAGGGGCACAACGTCTCCAACGCCGCTGTAGTGGCCATCCGGCCCAAGACGGGGGAGATCCTGGCCATGGTGGGGAATCTGGACTACTGGAATAAGGAGATCAAGGGGCAGATCAACATGGCCATCACCCCCCGGCAGCCGGGCTCCTCCTTCAAGCCCTTCACCTACGTGACCGCTTTCTCCCAGGGCTATACCCCCGCCGATATGGTAATGGACGTGCGCACCGCCTTCCCCGATCCTCCCAATCCGCCCTACGTGCCGGAGAACTACGACCGCAAATATCACGGCCCGGTGAGCATGCGCCAGGCCCTGGCTTGTTCCTATAACATGCCTGCGGTCAAAGTGCTCTCTATGGTAGGGGTCAAGAATGTGATCGACACCGCTCACCGCATGGGCATAAACACCTTGAATAAAGACTACTATGGTCTTTCCCTCACCTTGGGAGGGGGGGAGGTCACCCCTTTGGACATGGCCTACGCCTACAGCGTCTTTGCCAATGGGGGCGTCATGGCCGGCCAGCCTGTGCCCCCAGAGAAGCGACGCCCGGGGTATCGGAAGCTAGACCCAGTGGCCATCCTCCGGGTGGAGGACTCCCAGGGCCATGTTCTCAAGAAGTACACCTCCCCCGAGACCGAACAGGTCATAAGCCCCCAGTTGGCTTACCTCATCACCAACGTCCTCTCTGATAACAACGCTCGGGCTCCTGCCTTCGGATATAACAGCCCTTTGAAGCTCGACCGCCCGGCGGCGGTCAAGACGGGCACCACCAACGATTGGCGAGATGCCTGGACCATCGGCTACACACCTCAGTTGGTGTGTGCTGTATGGGTGGGAAACGTGGACAACGAGCCTATGGAGCATGTGCCCGGCTGTTGGGCCGCAGCGCCGATCTGGCACAACTTCATGGAGGAAGCCCTGAAGGGTGAGCCGGTGGAGGATTTCGCGCGTCCCCCCGGCCTTAAGGAGGTGGAGGTCTGTTCCGTCTCGGGCAAGCTTCCCACCGAGCATTGCCCTCATACTAAGAAGGAGCTCTTCATCGAAGGGACGGAGCCCACAACCTATTGCGATGTCCATCAGGCTTTCCGCATCAATAAGGTGACAGGGAAGTTGGCCACCGTTTACACCCCACCGGAGCTGGTGGAGGAGAAGGTCTACGAGATATATCCGCCCGAGGCTGCGGACTGGGTGCGCAGGAACGGGATACCTCAGCCGCCCACCGAATATGACGATATGTACGGGCCGACCCCCGCTCGAGGGGATGTGGCCATCATCAGCCCCAGCCCCTACGCCTACATCTCAGGTGGGGTGCCCATCATAGGCAACGCCAAGTCGGGGAATTTCCGGCTCTGGCGGCTGCGGTATGGCGAGGGGCTTAACCCTTCGGCCTGGATTCAGATAGGCGGAGACCATTACAATCAGGTGGAGAACGGGCTGCTGGACTTCTGGGATGTAAACGGGCTGGAAGGTCTATACACTTTGCAGCTTCAGGTCATGGAGGGGAACGGCAATTGCAGGGAGGCCACCATTCAGGTCACTGTGGACAACGTTCCACCCAAGGTGGAGCTCATCTACCCCTACAATGATGAGGAGTACGTGATGGAGGACGACGAATACGTCAACATCCAAGCCAGGGTAACGGACAACTTCTCCATGGACAGGGTGGAATTCTACTTTGACAACGAACTCCTCGGCACCAGCACTGTGCCTCCCTACAACCAGAAATGGGTCATCGAGATGGTGGACCAGATACCCCAGCCCGGTCCCCCCGAGACGGAGATCAGGACTGTTACCCACCCCGACGGGACTGTCACTCAGGAGGAGGTTGTGATCTCCGAGGTCATCGAGGAGCCAGACGGCACCCTGATTAAACGCTTCGAGAATGGGATGAGCATCGTCTACAAGCCTGCGAAGGGGGAGGAGAAGGAGGAGTACGCTGAGTTCCATCAGATCCATGTGGTGGCTTATGATGCCGCGGGTAACAAGGCTGAGAGCGGAAAGGTGAGGATAAAGGTGGTTCACAAAGAAGAAGAGGAGTAGTCAACGGGGTAACGGATGGCGTGTCATTTTAAGTAGGAAAGTACGTTGCCAAGTCTTTGGGAGTTAAAGGGAGGTTTCTGCCTGCTATTATTGGTTTGAGCATCGTGATGAGTTTAGCTAACCGCCTTCTTCGTTTTTTCCTCTTTGTTAAATTTAATGTCCAATATTTGCTACAAAGGGGCGTCCATGCCCTATTTTACGCCAGGCTCTTGTAAATTCCGAGATTCGGCGATGAAGCACATCCTATTGACCAACGATGATGGCATATATTCTCCCAGCATCCCCGTTCTCAGGGAGGCGTTGGCCAGAGTAGGGGAGGTCACCGTCTTCGTCCCCAGCCACAACTGGTCGGCGGCCGGCCATACTAAGACCATGCATAAACCCTTGCGAGTGCACAAGGTGAAGCTAGATGATGGGACAGTGGCTTACACCTCTAACGGGGCTCCCTCCGACTGCGTGGCCCTGGCCATGCTGGGCATCCTCTCCCGAAAGCCGGATCTTGTGGTCTCCGGGATCAATCAGGGAGCCAATCTAGGCCAGGATATCACCTACTCGGGGACCGTGGCTGCCGCTATGGAGGGGGTCATCTTCGGCCTCCCGGCCATAGCCGTATCGCTGGATTCCTTCGAATCGCAGGATTTCTCCTATGCGGCCGAGTTCACGGCCCACTTGGTGAACATTATCCTGGTTCGTGGCCTGCCCCCAGGGGTCCTCCTCAACGTCAATGTCCCCGCCGTCCCTCGTGAACAGATCAGGGGGGTGGTGATCACCCGTTTGGGGAAACGCATCTATAGCGACGTGCTGGTGGAGCGCAAAGACCCCAGGGGGCGCAACTACTACTGGATCGGAGGGGAGCCTCCCAGCGGTGTGATTGAGGAGGGAACGGATATCTGGGCCCTAGCTAACAACTACATCTCCGTCACCCCCCTGCACATGGATATGACCGATTATAGATTGCTTAGGGAGATGAAGAAGTGGGGGATAGGGAAGAGGTGACCAGGCTGCAGTAGGGGACTGGAAGAAGACCCTCATCCGCAGCACCATTTTGGAGCGCGAGCCCTGTTTTGGATCCGGGTATAAACAGGGTTTGCGCTCCAAAATCTTCAGGAAAGCCAGCTGGCCATAAGCAGAGCCGTCGCTAAGCTGACGAAGATGGCGGTGAAGAAGGCGATGGCATTGGAGAGGTTGCCGTTGATATGATTGCCCATGATGCGTTTATCGTTAGCTAGCTTGAGCATGAGGATCAAAATGATAGGCAGGAGGATCCCGTTCGCCACCTGCGAGAGCCACATCACCGGCATCAGGGGTATGCC
>CAYYKQ010000071.1:0-9119 GCA_964440965.1 uncultured Anaerolineae bacterium
GGTGACGGTCAACGGAGCCCCGCGTCCCCACCGCCGAGAGCGCCGACCCTATGGCACGGTGATCGTTGAGCTGGAGGACGCCGCCGAGGTAGAGTTACGAGTGTGCTGGGAGCGGTGATGGAACACATTTGTCGTCAGATGCCCTTGCCAATACGCTCGTTTTGTGTTAAAAATCAAAAACTCGGAGTCGGAAAGATCGGTTACTTAGCCTGTATTTCGCACCCCCTACCTGCTCAAGGAGGAGTTTCGCGCCATCTATGAAAAGATTTATGATCGTTCCCAAGCTTGCGTTTCTTGAAATCCTGGATATGGCGCGCGGAAGAAACCGGTGATAAGCACCTGGGCAAGTTTGTGAACACTCTGCGCAACTGTCGGTTTGGGTCTTGCTGCTCCTCTTTCAGCAGCCGGACGGCTTCGACCTTGAACTCGTGCGTACGTTTTTCTTCCATTTGTCATCATCTTCCTCTCCAGTGGTATTATACACGATTTTGCTTATCTTTGTGTCCACTTTTTCGGGGGAAGACCAATAGAGTCGCTTTAACTTGATGCATGCCTCTTCTGTAGTGAATCGCCAACTTACGAAAAGGCGCGAGAACGCCCCCTCGGCTTGCTACGAGGGGTTTTTAACGGCATAGGTATGTATTCAGGAAGATCGAAAGGGATTTCCCCGAAGGGAGCGGGAGTGGTGTCCACGACGAATAGCCCCTTTTACAGATTGAAACCTGTCCCTATCAGAGCTGTCCGAATGCAAGAGGGTTTCTGGAAACCCAGAATAGACAAGAATGCAACGGTTACTCTAAAGAGCCAGATGCAAAAACTTCGGGCGACCGGGGTTCTCGATAACTTTTTGCGCCTCTGCGGCAAGTCAGAGGCTGAATTCCGGGGCAGGCGTTCCTCGGATTCCGACTTATACAGGTGGATTGAGGCAGCCTCCTGGACACTCCAGATATACAAGTTGCCAGAAATCGAGAAAATGCTCAACGAGGCAATTGAAGTCATTGAGTCAGCTCAAGGCAATGATGGCTATCTTAACACGTACTATAAAGAGAGAGCTTCAGAGCGCTGGACAGACTTGAATCGCTCGCTCGAATTGTATTGTGCTGGTCATCTGTTTCAGGCAGCAGTTGCCCACCATCGCTCGACGGGCGATGACCGGCTTTTAAAGATGGCCTGTAAATTTGCCGATCACATCTGCGAGGTATTTGGACCTGGGAAAAGGGAGGGCCACCCAGGCCATCCGGGGATTGAGATGGCGTTGATCGAGCTCTACCGTGAAACAGGCGTGAAGAAGTACCTCGATATGGCCGGCTTCTTCCTCGATCAAATCGGTGGAAAGGATATGCGGGAAGTCCTGGGACACGCTGTCCGGACGCTATATCTTTGTTGTGGGATGACGGATTACTACGCGGAGACGGGGGATAAAGCTTATTTGGAGGCGTTGGATAGCCTGTGGAAGAACATGGTAGAAACAAAAATTTATATCACCGGCGCGGTAGGTGGTCGGGCCCTCGGCGAATCTTTCGGGCGCGAATTTGAATTGCCGAATGAAAACTCCTACGCCGAGACCTGCGCGGCAATCGCCTCGGTTTTCTGGAATTGGCGCATGTTGTCCCTTAACGGGGAGGCTCGATTTGCAGATCTCATGGAACTGACCCTTTACAACGGTGTTTTATCAGGCATCTCCCTGGATGGGGAAAAGTATTTTTATGTAAATCCCCACGCCACCAGCGGCAGAGTGATAGAGGATCCATGGCGTCCTCCTGAGAGGAGGTTCATACCAACTCGGCAAGAGTGGTTTCGGTGTCCATGCTGCCCGACGAACCTGGTGCGCATCTTGGCTACCATACCCGGCTATTTCTATTCGACCAGCGAGGAGGGCGTTTGGGTTCACCTTTATGATAACAACGTTCTCGAATGGCATCTGCAAGATGGAACGAGGTTTTCACTCCGCCAGAAGACCAAATATCCCTGGGATGGGAAAATCAAGGTTGAATTATCCCCTGAAGTGGAGAAAGAGTTCAGCCTTTATCTTCGTATCCCAGGATGGTGTCATGAAGCTTCTATCATGGTGGATGGCGAGTTAACATCCGATGTTCCCCAGCCTGGGAGCTATCATAAAATCCGGAGAACTTGGCGGAAAGGAAGCGAGGTCATCCTTCATTTGAAGATGCCCCCGGTTTTGATGGTCTGTAACCCGATGGTGGCCGAGAACCGCTGCAGCGTCGCCATAAAACGGGGGCCAATCGTATATTGCTTCGAGGGAGTTGATAATCCGGGGATATCTGTGCGGAAAGCCAGGCTGAAATTTAACCCAACAAACCCGTCGGGAAGCCTCAAAGCGGAATTTCATCCCGATTTGCTCGGAGGCGTGACTGTAATAACCGCCGAGGGGATGGTGCCAACAGAGGAATGGGGGCCTCTTTACCGACCATTTGAGGCGAAACCTGCCAAAACCAGGCCGGTAAAGCTGAAAGCAATCCCTTATTACGCATGGAATAACCGAGGTCTCTCGGAGATGACCATATGGATGCAAATCCACGAGCCGAATATCTGAAGACGCTTTATGAGTTATGTGAGGCCCTTCTGAGGCTCCAGGTGACCGACCGGAGCAGCCCCGATTTCGGGGCCATCTCTGACCCCGCCTGCGGGGTCTTCCACACAAGGGCCGGGGAAGCCGTCTACCCCTTCGCCGTGGCCTGGAAACATTCGGGGCGGCGGGAATTTTTGGAAGCGGCCATCGCCTCGGGGAACTGGCTGGTCTCGCAGCAGCAACCGGAGGGCTTCTGGTTCGAGACCCCCAAGACGTGGACGGGAACCACCACCGACCAGCTCCTGATGCTAGCCTGCGCCTATCCCCTGTTGGAGGGAGAGCTCGGCAGGCAGGAGCGCGACGCCTGGCGAGATTCCATCCGCAGGGCTGCCGATTACCTGACGAAGGTGATGGGCCAGGACTTCGCTCACATCAACTACTGCGCCACAACAGCGGCCAGCTTAGCAGCGGCCCATCGCATAGTTCAAAATAAGCGTTACCTGGAGAAGGCGAGGGCACTGGCCCATTTGGTGGTGGCCAAGATAAATGGCGAGGGCTTCATCGAAGGCGAGGGGGATAGGGTTAGGGGCGTCCAGTACGGCGTGGATTTGGGCTACAACGTGGATATGTCCCTTTGGGGGCTGGCGCTCTACGCCCGGCTGGTCGGGGACGAGGGTGCATGGCAGGCTGCCCGCCAGGCCCTCAGGACACACCTCTACTTCCTCTACCCCAACGGCGCTGTGGACAACTCCTGGGGGACGCGCTCCTACAAATGGACGATCTATGGCAGCAAGACGGCTGACGGCTGCCAGGTGCTCTTCAGCCTCTTCGCGGGCGAGGATCCCGTCTATCGCACGGCGGGGTTGCGCAACTTGGCCTGCCTGCGTGCCTGCATCCGGGATGGGCTGGTGGGCTACGGGCCCTGGTACTGGGAGATATATGGAGGGCCTCCCTGCATCTATCCGACCTTCGCCAGGGCCAAGAACCTGGCGTTAGCCTTGGAATTTGGCGATGTGAGCGAGGGGCCGCTGCCGCCGCTTCCATCGGACAAAAGCGGCTGGTTCAGGTGGTTCCATTCGGTTGATACTATATTGGTGCGCACGAAAGGCTTGATGGCCACCGTGACAGCCTATGGACATAAAGTGCCGATGGAGGATAAGCATTCCAACCATCCAACTGGTGGATCCATATCTGCGCTTTGGGCTGATGGGTATGGCTGGCTGCAGCTTTCCAGCGGGTCCCGCTATGAGCCTTGGGAGAGCATACATATGCCAGAGATAAGCGAGCCCCTCAGGCCTCTGACGCCGAGGATCGAGTTCCACGATGGGGATAGCTGGTACACGAACCTGCATGAATTCAACGGCCGCATCTGGGTCGAAAGGGGGGAGGGAGACTGCGTGGCCGTGGTGTCCACCTATGGTGAACTCAAGGATGCGAATCAGACACCCTGCGGGGTGGCCTACATCTGGACCCATCGCTTCTTCGACCATGCAGTTGAGAAGGAAGTGATCCTGCGCTATCATGGGGAGGTGAGGCCTGCGGTGCAAATCGTCGAGCCGGTGGTTTGGATGCCCGGGCTTCGCCTCGAGCGAACCGGCTCGAGGGAGATTCGTCTCGAGGGCGGGCTTAAACTCGTGAGGCTCGTCCTGGAGGAGGGCCCGGCCCAACTCAGGTTAGGCGAACATCCTGAACTCTATCGGTGGCCCTTCCCATCAGCGCGCTGTCTGCCCATCGTTATCGAAGTAGCAGCGCCCGAGGGCTTTGGCCGCCGAACGGTGAGATACCGGCTGGCTCTGGAGGGATGACGGTGGTAACAGAAGAAGAGCTCGATGCTCTTGGAGGTCAAGAACTGAAGACCTGCTTCTTCCTGGACAAGGGCACTGTTCGGGCGATGGATGGAGTGGACTTCGAAGTGAGGCGAGGTCAGACGTTGGGTATCGTCGGGAAATCAGGCTGCGGCAAGACCACTACCGCCCGGGTTATTTTGTGAGCGTATGAGCCTACTTCAGGTAAGGTGCTCTTTAAAACCCGGAATGAGGAATGGGTCGATATCCCCGAGTTGGACAGAAAGCAACTAAGGCAACTTCGGCAGGAAATGCAAATGATTTTCCAAGATCCGCGTTCTTCCCTTAACCTCCGGATGTATGTGGGCAAGCTGGTGGAGATGGCTGAGACGGAGGAATTGCTCATGAACCCCAAGCATCCCTACACCGAGGCGTTGCTCTCGGCGGTGCCTAAGCCCGACCCCCGGATGCGTAAGAGGCGCATTGTGCTTCCGGGGGAGGTCGCCGACCCCAGCAACCCGCCGTCTGGTTGCTATTTCCACCCCCGTTGCCGGTATGCCCGCCCCATCTGCCGGGGGGAAGAGCCAGCCCTGCGGGAGATAGCCCCAGGACATTTTGTGAGCTGCCATCGCGCCGATGAACTTTCACTGGCGGGGGTGATGGGATGAGACTGCTTTTCAAAAGCCAAGGATTCATCGAGGGGTATACCTCCATCGTCACCCCTCAAAACTCCCCTCTAAAGCATATCTCCTTCGGGCGCTTACAGCTTCGCCAGGGGGGACGATACCGGGAGGCGACTGGCGAGAATGAGGTAGTGCTGGACATCCTCGCCGGTCTCTGTGATATGGAGGTAGCTTTCGAAGGGCAAACGTTCGCCTATTCCTCCTTGGGCGGCAGGGCCGATGTCTTCGATGGGAATCCTACTTTGCTCTGCCTGCCACCAGGGGCAACCTATGAGATCATGGCCATTTCTTCTCTGCTGGACATAGCAGTGAGTGCTGCTCCTGCTCCCCCGGGGAAAGGGCCCACCCTTATCAAGCCGGAGGAAGGGGAGATGCGCCTGGTGGGGGCCGGAAATTGGGAGCGCATCGTCAGATTGGGGACGGTGGGCAAGGGGGGCACCAGGAGGCTGATGGTCGGAGAGACAGTGAACCGCCCCGGCTGCTGGTCGAGCTTCCCTCCCCACAAACACGACGAGGATAAGCCAGGGAAGGAAGTGGCGATGGAGGAGGTCTATTTCTACGTCATCAGGCCCAGGTGTGGCTTCGGGGTGCAGTGCCTTTACGACCCACCTGATGTTCCCGACCGGCTGGAGGAGGCCTTCATCGTCCACGACGGGGATACCGTTGTCTTTCCAAGGGGTTATCATCCCGTCGTGGCCGCCCCCGGCTATCGGCTCTGTTACGTCTGGGTCCTCTACGCCGAGGAGGAAGCCTATGGCTCCGAAGCCTGGACCTACGACCCTGACCACATCTGGCTTCGAGATGTGGAAGCGATGCTGAAGTGGCCGCCTTTCCAATGACCAGTGGCGAACTGCGAGGGGCAAATTGCACCCCTTTCTCTCGCCACCCATAATTGGGATTTGCTCATTGGGATTTGGTCATTATTTGGAGGGTAAAATGCACCGTTTGTTCGAGACCACGACTTTGCGTCGCCAGATTTACCTCGATGGCCGATGGAACTTTGCCCTCGACCCCGACGACCGAGGTGAAGAAGAGCGCTGGTTTGAGGCCTTTCCCACCGATGCCGACGAGCAGTGGGTTCCAAGCGTGTGGAACACCACACCCTGCTACTCTGGCTACGAGGGCCCGGCCTGGTACCACCGCACCTTTCAAGTAAACAACTGCACGGCCCTGGTGATAAACATCGGTGCAGCAGCCCACTCGGCAAAAGTTTGGCTGGATGGGGAAATCCTTGGGGAGCATTTCAGCGGCTTCCTCCCCTTTGGGTTTGTGGTGAAGAGGCCCACCCCGGGGACACATACCCTCATCGTTCGGGTAGACAATACCCTCTCCGACTCCACCATCCCTGGCCCCCACCTCGATTGGTATCGCTACGGTGGGCTCACCAGGTCTGTCTGGGCCGAGGAGCTCCCAGGCAAAGCCTGCATCCGCCACTTCAACCTCCTCCCTCGCCTCGAAGATGGCCGAGGTGTGGTTACCGTTCGAGCTCGTATCCTCAGCCTGACCGACGAACCCCTTGAGGATACAATGCGGCTGGAGATCAATGGAGAGAGAAGCTATGCCGAGGCTCTTACCCTGGCTCCGGGGGAGGAACGAGAAATCGCATTCGATGTTGCAGTCCCCAATCCAAGGGTGTGGCAGCCAAATGACCCTCAACTTTATCTCGCCAGGCTCAGCTTCGCCGGTGATGACCTCATCGAGCGCTTCGGCCTGCGGAGCATCGAGGTTTCGGGCAGCAGAATCCTGCTCAACGGGCGGCCCGTAAAGCTCCTGGGCATCAACCGGCACGAAGACCACCCCGATTGGGGTTTCGCCATACCGGGGCATATAACGGCCAGGGATTTACGCATCGTCCAGGATCTGGGCTTCAACGCCATGCGGGGTGCCCATTACCCCAACGACCCGCGCCTGCTGGATATGTGCGATGAGCGGGGGATACTCTTCATGCAAGAGATCCCCCTCTGGCAGTTCACCGAGGAGCAGATGAGGAGGCCTATCATCAGGGAACGGGCCAGGAGGATGCTCCTGGAGATGATAGAGCGGGATATGAACCATCCCTGCATCTGGGCTTGGAGCGTGCTCAACGAATGCGCTACTGAAACTGAAGGTGGGCGTGAGATGGTGGAGATGCTGGTGGAGGCGGCGAAGGAGGCCGACCCAACCCGCCTGGTGACCTTCGCCTCTAACCGGAGGCTCGCAGACATCTGCTTTGACCTGGTGGATGTGGTTTGCGTCAATGCCTACTATGGCTGGTACAGGGAAGAGGAGTGGACGCGGGGCCTAGAGCCTTCATCTGCCTGGGAGGCTCTCTTGCGCCGATTGCGCGAGAAGATAGGTGAAAAACCCCTGGTCATCTCCGAGTTCGGCGCCGGTGCGGTGCCCGGCTGCCGGGGGCTTGAGGGCTTCAGATGGAGCGAAGATTATCAGCGCAGGCTCCTCACGGAGCTGGTGGAATTCTTCCTAAGCCGCGACGACGTGGCCGGTTTCCACATCTGGACGCTCTTTGACTTCCGCGTCGACTGCACTGATGTTGATCGCGCGCTGAGGCGGCCCCGCGGTTTTAACAATAAAGGGCTGCTGGACGAGCACCGCCGTCCCAAGCTCGCTTACTGGGCTATACGGGAATTGCTGAGGCACAAGAGGGAAAACTATGCCTGCGGTTAAGATAGCTTTCATTGGGGGCGGAAGCGCCCATTGGGTGCCCGTGCTCACCACCGACCTAGTGCTCACAACGGAATTGAGCGGGAGCTACCTCATCCTCCATGATATTGACCCTGAGACCCTTGAACTCACCTGCCCGCTGGCCCGGCGCATCGCTGAGGAGGCGGGCACCGGCTGGCATATCTCTGCCACTACCGACAGGGATGCCGCTCTGGATGGCGCTGATTACGTCATCCTATCCATCCGAGTGGGTGGGGTGAAGGCCATGTGGGCTGACCTGGAGATACCGCTGCGCTACGGCATCCATCAGACGGTGGGTGACACGGTCGGGCCAGGAGGCCTCTCAAGGGCCTTGAGGCACATCCCCGTCGCTGTGGAACTCGCGAAGCAAATGGAACGCCGCTGCCCAGGAGCCTGGCTTATCAACCTGACCAACCCCATGACCACTATCTGCCGGGCGGTGACCAAAGTAACCTCGGTGCCGACAATCGGCTTGTGTCACGAGGTCGTCAATATCCTCCACCATCTGGCTGCTCACTTCAAGCTTCAAATGAAAGACATCCAAGTCCGAGCCGCAGGTATCAACCACTTCGTCTGGATACTTGAGATGCGAATAGGGAAAAGAGATGGCTTCGCCTTGCTGCGGGATTATCTGGCCCAGCATAACCCCTTCGAGTGCATCGGCAGAGTGGATGAAAAGGATTGGCACTGTTCGTTCGAGGATCATGCAGTCATCAAATTCCTGCTCTTCCAACGTTACGGCGTTTTCCCTGCCGCTGGCGATCGTCACATCATCGAATTCTTCCCCTGGTTTCTGACGGAGGCCACCGGCTGGGGGCGCCGCTATGGGGTGCTGCCGACCACCTATGAATTTCGGCAACAGGAACTGAAGCATTACCAGGAGGAGGCGAGGCGGATGCTCGCCCAGGAGGGGCCGCTGCCCCTGGCTCGCTCTCAGGAGCAGGTTGCCGGCGTCATCGCTGCTCTTGCCACAGGCAATCCCGCTCGCTTCGTCGTTAATTTCCCCAACAGGGGGCAGGTGACCAATTTACCCCTCGATGCAGTGGTCGAGGGCTTCGCCTATGTAGGAGCTGGCGGGGTGGAGCCGATATGCGTGGGGCCTCTGCCTCCGGCCATCCAGGAGTTCGTTATGGGACACGTGCTGCGGCAGGAGATGATCGTGGAGGCTGCGTTGCGGGGCGACAGGGAACTCGCCCTCCAGGCCCTCTCCGGCGACCCCCTGGTATTAAACTGGGAAAGTGTCCCCCGCATGTTAGATGAGATGCTCGCCGCCAACAGGGAATACCTGCCACAGTTTAACTGATAGGGAAACAATCTGGAATCAATTACTGGACTCTGGCGTTTTTAAGGTGCAAAAGCCCTTTCCGATGCTTGAGTAGAGGTAAGCATCGGCCTCGAACACGGCAACGGTGATGGGAGGGCTCAACCTGGCCGTCCGAT
>CAYYKQ010000072.1:0-9106 GCA_964440965.1 uncultured Anaerolineae bacterium
TATCTATTTCACAGGGCGAGCGAGCTCATCATCAATTGTGCAACAACTCTACTATGATGACGGAACCGTTGCATCTAAAAGAAAAAGTGGCGCATAGGGGAATCGAACCCCTGTTTTAGGCTTGAGAGGCCTACGTCCTAGGCCACTAGACGAATGCGCCACTTCGTTTGCCCTTTTTCCGCATCCGTAATTTTACCAATAAAGGAGGCGATTGTCAAATGGGCGTTGTCCCTACGCTTATAGGGCCAGCGATGCTAGGCCTTGAATCCACACGAGGAGGGGATAAGCATGGCACAGTTGGATGTGAGCACGAAGTCTAAGATGGAACTGGTGGATATAACGGCTCAGGTGCAAAAGGTTGTGAGAGAGAGCGGCGTCCGGAGCGGCGTGTGCTACATTTTCGTACCCCACACAACGGCCGGGCTGGTCATCAACGAGAATTGGGATCCCTCCGTGGGTCAGGATATCGTCTCCCAGCTCGACAAGCTCGTCCCCAGAACAGGCCACTACCGCCATTTGGAGGGGAACGCGCCAGCTCACATCAAAAGCAGCCTGGTGGGTGCTTCCCATTTCGTCCCTGTGGAGGAAGGGAAGCTGGTCCTGGGAACTTGGCAGGGGGTATTTCTGGCCGAATTCGATGGCCCTCGCCACCGCCACGTGGTGGTCAAGGTCATCCCCGATTGAGGAGATGAGGATCGCTCAGGAGCTCTTGGATCGCATCCTGCCCGGCGTAGAGAGGCCGGCACGCTACACGGGCGGCGAATGGAATAGCATATCCAAGGATTGGGACTCCGTCCAGGTCAAGATCGCTTTGGCCTATCCCGATGTCTACGAAGTCGGGATGTCCAATTTGGGATTGGCCATCCTCTACGAGGTCGCTAACCGCGAGGAGGACATCTTGGCCGAGCGGGTCTATGCTCCGTGGACAGATATGGAGGAGGCCATGAGGAGGGCTGGCATCCCCCTTTTCAGCTTAGAGACCCGCCATCCTCTGAGCGAGTTCGATATCGTCGGTTTCTCCCTCCAATATGAGCTGAATTACACCAATGTGCTAAACATGCTGGACCTGGCGGGCATCCCGCCCCTGGCCTCTGAGCGGGACGAGCATTACCCCTTGATCATCGCCGGCGGCAGCTGCACCTACAACCCCGAGCCCATGAGCGACTTCTTCGACCTCATGGTCATCGGTGAGGGGGAGGAAGTGCTTTTGGAGTTGGCGCGGGCCTACGCCGATTGGAAGCGCCGGGGCGATTCGAAGGCGGATTTCCTGCGTCGGGCAGCCCGGATCGAGGGTATCTACGTCCCCAGCCTCTATCAGGTGGATTACAATGACGATGGTACGGTTGCCACCATCGCGCCCGTTGTCCCCGAGGTCCCCCCTAAGGTTATCAAGCGCATGGTGGAAACGCTACCCCTTGCGCCCCTCAGGCCTGTGGTGCCTTACATCGGAGTGGTTCACGACAGGGCAATGGTGGAGATCCAGCGCGGATGCGGCCGAGGCTGCCGCTTCTGCCAGGCAGGGTTCATTTACCGTCCTCCACGGGAGCGCCCTATGGCGGAGGTGTTGGAGATGGCGGATGAGATTTTGAGGGAGACGGGCTATGGGGAGCTCTCCCTTCTCTCCCTCAGCTCCACCGATCACTCCCAGATCGAGCCCATGGTGCAGAAGTTGGTAGCTCGCTACCAAAACCCTCCCCTTTCCATCTCCCTGCCCTCCCTGCGCGTCGATTCCTTCTCAGTGGAGCTGGCGGAGACCATCCATAAGCGCCGCAAGACCGGCCTCACCTTCGCCCCAGAGGCAGGAACCCAACGGCTGCGGGATGTGATCAACAAGACCATCGCTGATGAGGACCTGATGAGCACGGTGGAGGCGGCCTATTCGAGCGGATGGCAGCGGATCAAGCTCTACTTCATGGTAGGGTTGCCCACGGAGACCATGGAGGATGTGGCGGCCATAGCAGATCTGGTCAGGAAGGTGCTTGCCGTTGGCCGGCGTTACCATGGGAAGAGGGCCAAAGTCAACATCAGCCTGGCCACATTTATCCCTAAGCCGCATACCCCCTTCCAGTGGCTTCCCCTGGTCGGTGAGGAGGAGCTTAAGGAGAAGCAAGAATTACTGCGGCAGAGGCTCAGGGGGTTTGGGATCGAATTCAGTTGGCACGACCCTAAGATGAGCCTCCTGGAAGCGGCCCTGTCACGTGGAGACCGCCGACTGGGACGGGTTGTCCACCGGGCGTGGAAACTGGGGGCGAGGTTCGACGCCTGGGATGAACTCTTCAATGAGCGCCTATGGTGGCGTGCCTTCGAGGAGGAGGGGCTTGATCCGGACTTCTACGCCCGTCGTGAGCGCGCCTTAGACGAGGTATTGCCCTGGGATCACATCGACACCGGCGTCAGGAAAGATTTCCTGATCGAGGAGTACCGAAGGAGCCTTCGCGGAGAGACGAGTCCCAGCTGCTGGGAAAGGTGCCTCAACTGCGGGATAGGGAGTGCATTTCGGTGCCGCCTGATTCGGGAGGCGCGATTAGGTGGTGTACACCGCTGATGTCCTTAGCAGCCTCAGCGTTCAGGATCGGAAGGATGGAGCCGTCCATACAGCAGCGCTTACGCATCGTTTTCGCCAAAGGCGAGAGGATAAAATACATCTCGCATCTGGATTTGGTGCGGACCTGGGAGAGGGCTTTGCGCCGAGCGGAGATACCTCTGGCCTATTCCCATGGCTTCAACCCCCGGCCCAAGATGGCCTTTGCCGCCGCTCTGCCTCTGGGCCTCACCAGCCGAGGCGAGGTGATGGATCTCTTCCTGACGCATTCCCTCTCGCCTTCCGATTTTGCCCGGCGCTTGAAGCCCCACCTTCCCCCGGGCTTGGAAATCCTCTTTGTGGAGGAAGTCGCTTTGAAGTCGCCTTCTCTGCAATCCCAGGTGCGTTCAGCGGAGTATCGGGTGACCGTGGCTTGTGATGACCCCCTGGAGGAGATAGAGAAGCGTTTGCGGAGGTTGCTCGTCGCCCATCGTCTCCCGCGCCAACGGCGGGGCAGGGGATACGACCTCCGCCCCTTGATCGAAGGCATCTGGGTCGAGGGGAGAGGACGGGAAGGGTGGGTGCTGGGAATGCGGCTGCGGACGGGCCCAGAGGGCACGGGGCGCCCAGACGAGGTGCTTAAAGAGCTGGGCCTGTACGATGGGGTGAGGGCCATTCAGCGCGAGCGGCTGTTTTTCACCTCGGCCATTTGACATGCGAGACTGGGACTGGTATAATGGGAGCGGATTGGAGGGGCGAAAGGTGTATGCTATCATCGAAACCGGCGGAAAGCAATACAAGGTCGAAGAGGGCCAGATCATCGAGGTGGAAAAGGTGCCCTTCGAGGTGGGGGAGAAGGTGGAGTTGGACAAGGTCCTCCTGGTGGCCGACAATGGGGTGAAAGTGGGCCGGCCTATGGTCGAAGGGGCGAAGGTCCTGGCCACAGTGGTCGAGCATGGGAGGGGGGAGAAGGTCATCGTCTTTAAGTTTAAACCCAAGAAGCGCTATCGGCGGAAGCTTGGCCACCGTCAGCCTTATACACGGCTGAGAATCGAGAAGATCGTGGTCTAACGAAATGAGGGATGATTAATGGGTCATATCAGGGAGAAGGTAAGGCTTTACTCACACAGGAATTCACTTGAAGAAATGGCGCTTGTGGACACAGGTTCCACCTCCGTTATCTTGCCAAAGGATGCAGCTGAAAAGTTAGGGGTGCAGGCCCAGGGGAAAATGGAGGTCGAACTGGCAGATGGGGAGGTCCGCAAGGTGGATTACGGTGTCATTGAGGTGGAAATAGCCGGAAGAAGGGCACCTGTTATCGCTGCAATAGTTAAAGGGGGCGAGGTTTGTGTGGGCGTTGAAGCACTGGAAAGGCTTGGATTGGCTGTAGATCCGACAAGCGGCAGGATTTATCCCACAAGGAGGTTTGTTACCAGGCTGTAGAAGAGGGAGGTGAGTTGAATGGCACACAAGAAGGGCAGAGGAGCTTGCAAGGGCAATCGAGATAGCGAATCCAAACGGCTGGGCGTGAAGAAATTCGGCGGTGAATGGGTGCGCGCAGGGAGCATCATCGTGCGCCAACGTGGCACCAGGTTCAAGCCCGGCAGGAATGTGGGGCTGGGCAAGGATTACACCATCTTCGCCACCGTTGACGGGTTCGTCAAGTTCGAGACGTCAAAGGGCAGAAAGGTGGTCAGTGTATATCCAGAGTGATAAAAGCTGATGGGTTAATGACCAGCTCGTTAATTTACTGCCTGAGAGGTGAGAGATGAAGAAAGGGATCCATCCTAAGTACTATCCCAATGCCAAGGTGATATGCAGCTGTGGTAACACCTTCATCGTCGGAGCGACCAAGCCGGTGATCCATACGGATGTTTGCTCGGCTTGCCATCCCTTTTTTACCGGCGAGCAGCGCATCGTGGACACCGGCGGACGGGTCGAGCGCTTTAAGAGGAGGCTGGAGGAGACGGAGAGAAGGAAGGCCAAGGAATCGGGGAAGGGGGGTTAAGCCGCCTTTAAAGGGCAAGGAGGTGTTCATCCAAGGGGGCAGATTTTGGTCTGCCCTTCATTTTTGGTAGTAGAGTTGTTGCACAATTGTGCAACAACTCTAGTGAACACCCTCTGGATAAGCTCCTCAGGGTATGCTCGCCAGGAGGATAGCATGGAGGTATATAAGGCTGGCTGGATTGAAGTGATCTGCGGCGGAATGTTCGCCGGCAAGACCGAGGAGCTCATCCGTCGTGTGAGACGGGCCCAGATAGCTAAACAGAAAGTGCAGGTGTTCAAGCCCGCATTGGATGACCGCTACGCTGTAGGGAAAGTGACCTCTCATACCGGCGTCCACTTCGAAGCGACGCCGGTGCAGGAGGCAAAGGAGATACTTGACCTGGTGGAGGAGGATACCACAGTGGTGGCCATAGACGAGGCCCAGTTCTTCGATGATGCCCTCGCCGATGTGGTGAACGAGCTGGCCGACAGGGGGATCAGGGTGATCGTGGCTGGCTTAGACATGGATTTCAGGGGCGAACCATTCGGCCCTATGCCCACCATTATGGCCCAGGCAGAGGAGGTGCTGAAGCTCCACGCCATCTGCACGGTCTGTGGGGCTCCGGCCAGCCGCACTCAGCGCCTCATAAATGGCCGCCCCGCTTCTTACGACGATCCCGTGATCTTAGTGGGCGCTGAGGAGGTTTACGAGGCCCGCTGCCGCCATTGCCACCAGGTGCCAGGGAAAAGGGGAAGGGATGTTAGAGGATGATGTAGCGGAGATCCTCGTTACTGAGGAGGAATTGAAAGCCAAGGTCGCTGAATTAGGCCAGGCCATCTCCGCCGACTATCGGGGTAAGAACCCCCTTCTGATCGCCATCCTTAAGGGGGCCGTGGTCTTCCTGACCGACCTGATGCGGCATATCACCATCCCCCATGAGATAGATTTCATCGCCGTCTCCAGCTACGGGGCAGCCACTGAGAGCAGCGGCATTGTGCGTCTAGTAATGGACTTGGAGACCAATATCGAAGGGCGTCATGTGCTCCTTGTGGAGGATATCGTTGACACTGGCCTCACCTTAAACTACATTATCGAGAACCTCAAGACCCGACGTCCAGCCAGTATCAAGACCTGTGTCCTGCTTAACAAAGCCGAGCGCCGTCAGGTGGACGTGCCCTTAGATTACGTGGGCTTTGACATCCCCAACAAGTTTGTGGTCGGCTATGGCCTGGATTATGGGGAGAAGTATCGCAACCTGCCCTTCGTCGGCGTGTTGAAGCCGGAGCTATACGCTCGCTGACGATAGAGGTAAGCGGAGGGCCTTGTGGATCATTCCGCAAGGCCATCATTTCGTTTGGTCAGTAAAGAAGCAGCCTCCTTTAACGCGACGATGAGGAATCCTGCCGCTGTAAGCCCAAGCCCCCAGCCCAATTCGACAGGCCGTCCATAGACTCGACTTATGGCACCCCGGATGGAGAAAAATTGCCATAGCGGTGGGATGATGCCCACTAACGCGAACCCTATCACCAGCCAGGCCGTTACCGGGGACGAGAAGCGGTGGAATCTGCAGCCGATGATGAACAGCAGGCAGAGAACCGAGGAGGCAAATTGCCAGCGGAATTCGGCGGAGGCGGGGGCCTGCAGGATGAATGGGTAGGCTGGGAGGACGATAAGGGCCAAGGCGATAGCAGCGATAAGCATGAGCCTGCGCATCCAGAGGGAATAGTCGGCTCGCTCATCAGCAGAGAGCAGAGCCAAGCAGAGAGCCGCTGCCAGGAGGGGCAGATAGAAGAGCTCGCGCACCACAGGTTTGGTCCCTTGCTTCACCTCAGCCAGGAATTTCACATATTCGCTCATATCCAGGCCGCTCAGGACCAGAGCAGCGGCCTTATGATTCACCCAGGGGCCCCAGTACCCGATCAGGGCGAGGACGATGCCAAGCAAGGTGAGCGGCAAGTGGCCGGTTGTCTTTCTTTTCATCGGCCCGTTCCCTCGTAGATCTCCAGCAGTTGTTCCGCGGCTTTCCTCCAGGTGAACCTCCCCGCTCGGTTCAGCCCTCTCTTGGTCATCTTCTCCCGCAGCGCTTCGTCCTCTAACGCCCGTTTCATCGCCCGAGCTAACCCTTCCGTGTCTAAAGGGTCAACCATCAACCCGGCATCCCCCACCACCTCTGGAAGCGACGAGCTGTTTGAGGTCACCACAGGCACCCCACAGGCCATCGCTTCTAAAGGAGGCAATCCGAAGCCCTCGTAGAGGGAGGGGAAGACGAAGAGCTCAGCTAGGTTGTATAAAGCGGGCAGATCCTCATCAGCCACGAAGCCAGGGAACACGACCCTCCCCTGTAAGCCCCATCGTTCGACGGCGTCGAAGATATCATCGTAAAGCCAGCCCTTCCTCCCCACGATGACGAGCGAGCAATGAGTGGCTAACGACGAGAAAGCTTCGATAAGGCGAACGAGGTTTTTGCGTGGCTCCAGCGTTCCTAAGCTCAGAATGAAGTGCTGGGGAAAGCCATAGCGTTTGCGGACCTCCTCTAAGGTGGGTTTGTCCTCAATGGGGCGGAAGCGTTCCTCCACTCCGGGATAGATCACCTTAATCTTTTCAGGACTCACATCAAGCAGCTCCACTAGGTCGCGTTTTGTGCTCTCCGAATCAGCTAAAACGAGGTCGGCCCGTTGCACCGAGCGAGGCACGGCTTTCTCCAGATAGGCTCGCAGATGGACATCGGCACAGTGGGGCACCCGCAGGAAGGAGAGGTCATGGACGGTTAGGACCGTTCGAGCCCAGGTTGGCGGCAGGGTGAAGTCCGGCGAGTGGAAGAGATCGACCCGCCCAATGAAGGACTCGACGGGCAACGGCAGCCTAAGGCGGTGCCAGAGGAGGGCGAAGGTATAATCGGACAGAGGCATCGAACGCGTTCGGAAATTCTGCGGCCAATTGCCTAACCGTTTGCCCCCTGCGGCGAAAAGCACATACTCGTTGCGCCGATCGAGCTCTGCCAGCGCTCGCACTAAGCATCGCGTGTAGCGGCCTATGCCAGCCTTCTGGCAAACCGCTGCCGTGTAGTCAATGCCGATGCGCATCCTCTTCCCTGTCATCCGCTCCGATGGCCCAGAGCAATCCCAGAAGGATCGCGATGTGAACCTGCATGCTGTGCACGTAGAGGTTATCGAAGAGGTTGTGGACGGAGAGGTGGACTAAAGCACCGAAAATCCCCACCGCCACCGCTTGTCGATAACCATTGCACGTCCGAACGGCTTTCCAAGCCCTTAGAAAGGCAGCTCCCCAGAGAAAGAGATAAGCGGTTAGCCCCACCAGCCCGGTCTCGGCCATGATGTTAAGATAGTAGTTGTGGGCATGCCCTAAAGGCTCCTCCCAACCGGGAAGGGCATAGGCGGGATAGACCGGCTCATAGTTGCCGATCCCTACTCCCAGCCAGGGATGGTCGCTAAACATCCCCCACGCGGCCTGCCAATGGGCCATCCTCTCCACTATTGCGTAGTTGGCGCTGGTCACCTCCACCCCGCGCACGTCGAAAATGCTTAGGTAGGGCAAAAGACCGACGAGGCGGTGGGCGATAGCTTCCGGAAGGAGGTGAAGATCGCTCAAAAAGGGCAGGGAGGCTACAAAAAGGCAAGCCAGGGTGAAAATCACTGCCCATCGGCGGCTGTAGGCCATATTCATCGCTACGAAGGCAGCGATGAAGCCCAACCAGGCCCCTCGAGACCAGCTCATGATCAGCGCTGAGCCCATCAGCACGAAGCCGAGGACGGCGAGCAGTAAATCGGCAGAGCGGTGGCTGGTATCCGATTTCCCTGCCCCCAGCAACATACCATAGGTCAGCGGGAGGACCAACCCCAGGTACCCCCCATAAGGGTTCGGCTGCTCGAAGGTGCCATAAGCCCGCACGAAGCGGCCCAGGATAACGAAGTGCTTTGGGCCAACGCAACCAAGGAACTGGTAGAGGCCCAGCAGAGCCTGCCCAATGCCTGCCAGGAGGATGAAGGTAACGGCGATTTCAGCCCTCTCCCTGCTGGTGATATTGACCACGAAGAGATAGATGGCCAATGCCTCTAGCCACTTGAGCACCTCCTTCAAGCTGTACCGCAGGGAGAGGGCCCCCGTTAGGCTGAGGAGGATGGCTCCTAAGAAGATGAGGAAGGGCAGGAGCAGGGGAGGATGGGCCGTTTTGACCTCCCGTACTGCGGCCATTTTGGCAAGCCAGCACGCCAGCACAAGCCCTGCCGACGCTTCGGCCGCCCCCACAGTGAATCCTCCTATGGTCATTTCCTTGATCGAGCCGAAAGGGATGGCGAAGATCAGGATGTAGAGGCCGAATTCGGGGCGGATAAGCGTGGCTAAGAGGACGATGCCACCCAGGATGGCGATGCCAGCCAAGGTCAGGGGGAGGAGGGCGATGGCAAACCCAACCGCCGCGATGAAGGCCACCAAAGCGAGGCTGCTAAGCTGGTCAAAGCTGATATGCTCGCGGAGCCAACCGATGTTTATCCTAAGCCACATCTGCGTTCTCGCCATTAAAGATTAGAGTTGTTGCACAATAGTAGAGGGATCTAAGACCATTCCGAAAATGACCCGTT
>CAYYKQ010000073.1:0-8989 GCA_964440965.1 uncultured Anaerolineae bacterium
GGTCATTTTCGGAATGGTCTTAGATCCCTCTACTATTGTGCAACAACTCTAGTGACCAATGATTTAAATCCAGATCCCTCTTAAGCGCCCAAGTGACCCGACTTTGGCCCGCTGGACGCCCCAAGATCGGACCGCATTCAGCACTCCACTGCCACCCACCGTTGCTCTTTCGCCGACCGCAGGACGGCGTCCACAACCAGGTTAGCCCGATAGCCCGCCTCGAACGTGGGCCAGGTGGGGCCCTCAGGCATCCTGCCCCCTTCGCGCACGGCGGCATACACCTTCTGGAAGAGGTTTTTAAAGGTGTCGGGGTACCCCTCGTTGTGGTAGCCAGGGTAGTGGACGCAGGCACGGGCGGCGGGGGTAAGCAAGGCGGGGTCCTTAGCCAACAATTCATTGGGCCGGTCTCGATAGCCCAACCAAAGTTCGTTAGGGCGCTCCAGGTTCCATCCTAAGCTCCCGTGCGCGCCATACACCTCTAACGTGAGGTAATTTTTGCGCCCGGCACACATCTGGGAGAGCACGCACGCACCACGCGCTCCCCCCTCAAAGCGAAGCAGGATCAGACCGCAGTCCTCGGTCGTCACCTCAACCTCCTCGTACTCCTCCGGCTCAAGGCCCAGCCCGGCGAAGGCCTCCACATGGGCTTTGGGCTTGCGCCGTTTCGGCAGGAAGGTGACCAGGTCAGCATAGACCTCAGTGATCCTCAGGCCGGTGACGAACTGGGCCAGATCGAGCCAATGGGACCCGATATCTCCCACGGTCCGCGCCTCGCCGCCCATGGCAGGATCGATGCGCCAGTTGTAATCGGTCTCGTAGAGCAGCCAGTCCTGGAGGAATGCCCCATGGACGAGGCGCACCTCGCCGATGTCACCGCGTGCTATGCGAGCCTTCATCTCCTGGGCCAGAGGGTACATGCGGTCGTTGAAGCACACGGCATGGATGATGCCCGCCTCCTGCGCAGCTCGGAGCAGCTCGGCCGCCTGAGATGCGTTCATAGCCAATGGCTTCTCACAGATGATGGCCTTGCCAGCGCCGATGGCAGCCATGCTCACCTCGTAGTGCAGGAAATTGGGCGTGCAATTATGGACAACCTGCACGTCAGGGTCAGCGACGAGGTCGCGCCAATCGGCATAAGCGCGGGGAACGCTCAATTTGGCCGCCTTGGCCTCCGCTGTGCCCCATCGGGCCCCGGCCACGGCGATGACCTCCACATCGCCCAAGCGGCGCAACGCCTCTATGTGTACCGGCCCGATGAAGCCCAGTCCGATCACACCTGCTTTGATAGAGCTCACGGTCCGCCTCCCGCCTTAGCCCCTGGGTTTCGAACCCCTGCTCATTTAGATGCCTTCCCTTGGTCTCCTCCCATCGCCTCCTGGGCAAACTGGGCAAATGGCCTCAGGAGATTAGCGAACTCCATAGGGAAGACGAATTTAGTGGCCGGGCTGGCCCCCAGGGCCTTCAAGGTCTCCAGATACTGGAGGCTCATGGTCTTGGCGTCCACGGTTTTGGCTACGGAGAAGATCTTCTCCAGGGCCAAGGAGAACCCCTCGGCGCGGAGGATGGCGGCCTGCCGATCCCCCTCCGCCTTGAGAATAGCCGCCTGCTTCTCGCCCTCGGCCACCTTAATAGCTGCCTCCCGCTTCCCATCGGCCTCGGTGACCATGGCCCGGCGGTTGCGCTCCGCCGTCATCTGGCGGACCATGGCCTCCTGGACATCCCGCGGAGGCAAAATCTCACTGATCTCCACAGCGGTGACCTTGACTCCCCACCGCTCCGTGACCTCGTCCAGCTTCACCCTGAGCACCTGGTTGATATGCTCCCGTTTAGCCAGCACGTCATCCAGGATGATGTCGCCTATCACCGCCCTGAGGGTGGTGGTGGCTATCCCCTGGGAGGCGCCGGCGAAGTTCCTCACCTGGATGACGCTATCCACCGCGTCCACCACCTTCCAGTAGATCAGGAAGTCAATGGAGATTGGGGCGTTGTCCTGGGTGATGCAGGTCTGGTGAGGTATCTCCAGGTACTGCTCCCTGAGGTCCACCCAGACGGGCCGATCGACGATGGGGATCAGGAAAACGATCCCTGGCCCCCTCTCGCCTATGCATCTCCCCAAGCGGAACACCACCAGCCGCTGGTACTCGCGCACGACCTTGATAGCCATGCTGAGGATAATGATCGCCAGCACTATAAATAAGCCCAGACTGAAGAGGCTCCCGGGTATCGCTAACATCGCCCACCTCCTTAAGGCGTTCATAATAGAGCCTGGAGCTCAAAGCCCCAGGCCGATCTCAGCACCCGAACACACCAAATACAAGCCTTACTCCTTTACCACCCTGAGCCTCACCCCCTCCACAGCTACCACCCTCACCCGTTCCCCTTTCTTGATGGTCTCCCCTCCCTCAGCCACGGCGCTCCACAGCTCGCTCTTCACCTGGACCGTGCCCCGGGGGTCGAGATCGGAGGTGGCTATACCCGTTGCTCCCACCATAGCTCCTATCCCGCTGATCACTTTAGCCCGCTGCGCCCTGAGCCCGGCGGAGAGGGCGAAGAGGAAGAAGGCGGTGATCGAAGCGGTCATAGCGGCGATAAGGGGCCGAGAGACGGCGAGCGGAGGCATGGCCGGGGATGGCGGAGTGAAGGGGCTGAAGATCATCAGCGAGCCCAGGATGAAGGCGATCGCCCCTCCTACACTCAGAGCGTATCCCGCGACCTTGATATCGAGGATAAAAAGGATGATGGCCAAGACGATGAGGGCGACGCCGCCCCAGTTCACCGGCAGGCTCCCGAAGGCGACGAAGGCCAGGATCAGGCAGATAGCCCCCGTCACCCCGGGGAGGATAGCCCCTGGGTGATAGAACTCGGCGACCAAGGCCCAGATGCCTAAGGTGAGAAGCAGATAGGCGATGTTGGGATCGACAATGGTATGCAAGATCCTCTGCGGCATGGACATTGGCACCTCGGAAGGCTGAGCCCCTTTCGTGGCCAGGGTGCGCCCTCCTAAAGCTGTGGACACCTGCTCGCCGTCGATCTTCTCCAGCAGATCTGTCAGGTCGTCGGCTATGAGGTCGACGACCTTGGTCTCTACAGCTTCCTTCGCCGTGATGGAGGCGCTTTCGCGTACCGCTTTCTCAGCCCAGTCGGCATTGCGCCCCCTTCTTTCAGCGATGGCTCTGGCGTAAGCAGCAGCATCACTGGTCGCCTTCTCCTCTATCACGCCGGTTATGGCTCCGGTGATGCCCACTGGGTGGGCAGCTCCAATGTTAGTTCCGGGAGCCATAGCTGCGATGTCGGCCGCTAAAGTGATGAAGAGCCCCGCCGAGCCGGCCCTTGCTCCAGAGGGGGAGACGTAGACCACAACGGGCACGGGGGAGTTCAGCAGGTCCTGCACGATGGCCCGCATCGGGCCCTCCGATCCGCCTGGGGTGTCCAATTGGATAATCAGGCATTGGGCCCCGTCACGTTGGGCGATCTCGATCCCTCGGTCCACATATTGGGCGATAAGAGGGTCGATGACGCCCTTGATGGTGATGACGTCCACGTGCTCTCCACCCTGGGCCAAGACGGGAAAGAGGCCGCCGAAGAGTATGAAAATTGTTAACAAGCCGAATTTAACCCAGATCCTCATCTCAAAGGTCTTTTAGTAGAGAGATTGCACAATAACCACAGGGCACGAAATTTCAGCTCGATTTTGTTCAGCTTGCCCGTGCAAGATATTGCGTTTACGCCCGATTATGCAATCACTAGAGTTGTTGCACAATTGTGGACAGGCTTGAAACCAATCCCGGCATCGCCTAAACTTTGGGAACTTTTGTCCCCTGCGAAGCGATCTTGGAGGCCAGGTCGCCTATTTCTGTGCATGGTTTGGCCTTCATAGGAGAAAATTACCCTTTTGGAGCCAATCAGCCAATTGTGCAACAACTCTACTCTTCGGCTATCGAAGGAGATAATAAAATCCCCCTCCCAGCGTTGTTAGGCTGTCGGAGACCTCAAGGGGATGGCCACATCCTCTAAACTTTTGTGATTCTTAACCCTCAGTCTGGCGAGCATTGTCGCTCTCTTCCTCGCCTTTGGGAACTTCGGGCTCCACCCGGCGATCGGTGAGGGCGGCCTTAAGGACCTCATCTACGGTGTCGGCCAGGATGAAGTTCATCTCCTTCCTCACCTCCTCCGGGATCTTCTCCAGGTCCCTCTCGTTGCGCTTGGGGAGGATGACCGTCTTAAGGCCAGCCCGGTGGGCAGCCAGCACCTTCTCTTTTATCCCTCCCACTGGGAGCACCTTCCCCCTTAGGGTGATCTCGCCGGTCATGCCCACGTCTGCCTTGACGGGCCTATCGGTGAGGAGGGAAGCCAAAGCGGTAGCCATAGTCACCCCTGCCGATGGGCCGTCCTTAGGGATGGCCCCCGCTGGCACATGGAGGTGGATATCATGCTTTTCGAAGAAATCCTCGTCTATGCCCAGCTCTTTAGCCCTGGAACGCACGTAACTCAAGGCTGCCTGAGCTGACTCCTTCATCACATCGCCCAACTGCCCGGTGAGGATGAAGCCTTTCTTGCCGGGCATCTTGGTGGCCTCCACGAAGAGGATATCCCCGCCGGTGGTCGTCCAGGCCAAGCCGGTGGCCACACCGGGGATCTCCGTGCGCTCAGCGGCCTCGAAGAAGTATTTAGGCGCCCCTAGGAACTCCTCCACCTCCTTCTCGGTCACCACCCACTTGCCTTCGTGGCTCTCGGCTATCTTGGTGGCCACCTTACGGCAGATCGAGCCCAGCTCTCGCTCCAGGTTGCGCACACCGGCCTCACGAGTATAGTCGCGGATGACTTTACGGATGGCACCCTCAGTGAACTCTATCTCCTCCGGGCGGAGGCCATTCTCCCGGATCTGGCGGGGGATGAGATAACCCTGGGCGATCTTGACCTTCTCCTCTTCGGTGTAGCCCGATAGCCTGATTATCTCCATGCGATCCCGAAGGGCAGGCGGGATGGTGTCCAAGACGTTGCCCGTGGTGATGAACATGACCTGCGAGAGGTCGAAGGGCACATCCAGGTAGTGATCGCGGAATTCCTTGTTCTGCTCGGGATCGAGCACCTCCAGCAAGGCGGAGGCTGGGTCCCCCCGCCAGTCCCTGCCTACCTTGTCGATCTCATCCAGCATGAATACAGGGTTCTTGGTTCCCACCCGCCTGAGGGCCTGGATGATGCGCCCCGGCAGGGCGCCGATATAGGTTCGCCTGTGGCCTCGGATCTCCGCCTCATCGCGCATCCCACCCAAGGATTGGCGTACAAATTTGCGCCCCAAGGCGCGGGCGATGGATCGGCCGAGGGAGGTCTTGCCCGTTCCGGGAGGACCGATAAAGCAGAGGATGATCCCCTCCCTCTCCCGGCGGATGTAGTCCGTCTCCTCCCTCTTCTCTATCTCCTCCTTGCGCTCCTGGCGCAGCTTACGCACGGCCAGATACTCCAGGATGCGCTCCTTGATCTCCTCCAGATCATAATGGTCCTCGTCAAGGACCTTACGGGCATGAGCGATGTCTAAATTGTCCTCAGTGGTCACGTTCCAGGGGAGGTTGACCAGCCAGTCCAGATAGGTTCTGATAACCGAGTATTCAGCTGCGGCGGTGGGGAGCTTGGAAAGCCTATCCAACTCCCGTTTGGCCTCCTTCTTAGCCTCCTCAGGCATGCCCGCCGCCTCGATCTTCTCCCTCAGCTCGTTGATCTCAATGGTGCGCTCATCCTCCTCCCCCAGCTCCTTTTTGATGGCCTCCAACTGCTGGCGGAGGTAATACTCCCGCTGCATCTTCTCCATCTTGGACCGGGCTTCGGTCTGGATCTTCTTGCCCAGCTCCAGCACCTCGAGCTCCCTGGTGAGGATCTCGTTTAGTTTCCGCAGCTTGTCCCTGACGCTATCCAACTCCAGTATGGCCTGAGCCTCCTCCACGTCCATGCGGATGCTGGTGGCGATGAGGTAGACCAGCTGACGGGGCTCGTCTACGCTGCCCACAGCGGCCATCATCAGTTCGTCGGGGATGTGAGGAACCAGGGAAACCATGCGGCGGAAGAGCTCGGTGACATTGTGCACCAGGGCCTTCACCTCGGTGGTCTCCTCGACCAAATCAGGGGCCACCTTCACCCTGGCTTTGAGGTAAGGCGACTCCTGGGTGAATTCCTTGATCTTCACCCTCTCCAGGCCCTGAACTATGAGGCGAATGGTGCCGTCGGGGGCCCTGAGGAAGCGGTGAACCATAGCTGCCGTGCCCGTCCGATAGACGTCATCGGGCCCTGGCAGCTCTATCTTCTCGTCCTTGGATGAGACGAGGCAGATGAGGCGATTCCCCAGGACGGCATCGTCTATCAGTTTGATGGAACGCGGCTTCCCCACCGTCAACGGCAAGACGGTTAAGGGGTAAACGACCACCCCCCGAAGGGGTAAAACGGCCAACTCGCTGGGAATGCTCAGCGGAGCTTCCTTCTTCTCCCCTTCAGGTGGCGAAGGAGCAAGGGTTTTTACCGCAGTGCCTTTCCCCTGTTTTCTCAACATCGTGTTCCAGAATTTTTTAAAATCCATCTTATTTAACCCCCATGCCGGTCCTTATCCTATGCCCCGCTTATTCGCTCTGCCGCGAAGGGGGCACCATTTGACGAAGCCGCCCGCGATCGATCGCGGGCTACCTGCTCTCAGAGAGAGGAGTAAGCGGTTTCGTCACCGGCACTTTCTTGGTCCTAATTTTAGGCAAAACCACTGTAAGGAAGCCATCCTTATAAGTCGCTTCGATCCGGTCTTTATCTATGGCAAAGGGGAGATAAACCTCGGTCTCAAAATAGCCGTAATTTATCTCCAGCTGTTGGTAGGAGCGCTTGACCGCTGGATCATGCCTCACTCCTCTGATGGTCAAGGTGCGGCCGGATAACGAGATGGTGAAATCGTTCTCATTCAAGCCGGCTATCTCCACTTTGACCACAATACAGCCATCCGTCTCGTAGACGTCGGTCGGGGGGCGCCAAGCTCGAGCCCGACGTACTAAGAGCAGATTGCTCGCCGAGATGACCTCGACAAAAAGGCGATCTATCCTCCTCTGCATCCGCTCGATCTCGTCTATCAGGCGTTCCTTTTGTTCCATCTCTCACTCCCTGCTCATAAATCTACCCGCTATGAACCGCATGCAGAAGTATTTTACCACATTTGACCAAGATGTTCAAGCGACGCAAAGGGCGATGGCCGATCACCCTGCCAACTCGCTGTTCATTTCAGGAGAAGATCTGGCCTCCCAAGGCTCGCTTTCACCGCGTTTTCCGTCGGGGAGGGAGGTGGATCGAGCCTTCCAGCTGTTCAAATGCCGCCTCCATAACGGCCTCCGAGAGGGTGGGATGGGCGTGGATGGTCTCAGCTATGTCCCTGGCTGTGGCCCCCAATCGGATGGCCAGCGCCCCTTCGGCGACGAGTTCAGTGGCATGAGGGCCCATGATGTGAAGTCCCAAGACCCGCCCCGTTCCCTCCTCACAGATCATCTTCACCATCCCCTCGGTCTCTCCCATCGTCAGGGCCCGTCCACTGGCAAGGAAGGGGAATCTGCTCACCTTGTAGGGGATGCCCTTCTCCTTAGCTTCTTCCTCCGTGAGGCCTACACTTGCTACTTCAGGGATGGAGAAGATGCAATTGGGCACTGCCCTGTAGTCCATCCACCGTTCGTGCCCCAAGGCGTTCTCCGCTGCCACCTCCCCCTCGCGGGTGGCCACATGCGCCAGCATAGTGCCCCCCGTGACGTCGCCCGCGGCGTAGATGCCCGGGACGCTTGTCCGCAGGCGTTCGTCCACGACGATGGCCCCTCGCTCCACCTTTACCCCGACCTCCTTTAGGTTAAGGCCGAGGGTGTAGGGCGTCCTTCCTGTGGCTATAAGCACCTTTTCCGCCTCCACCTCCCCTTCGCCCTGGGGCGTCTCGAACCTCACCAGCAGGCGGCCATCCCTGGGCCTTATCTCCCTCACCGGGGAGTTGAGGTGGATTTCCAGGCCTCGGTGCCTCAGGAGCCGCCTCAAACGGCGGGCCAGTTCGTGGTCGATGGGAGGCAGGATGCGTGGCAGCATCTCGACGATGGTGACCTTAGTCCCCAGGGCGTTCAGGATGGTGGCGAACTCGATGCCTATCACCCCCCCGCCGACGATGACCACCTCTGCTGGCACCTTCTCCAGTTCGAGAAAATCATCGCTGGTGAGGACGCCCTCGAGGTCGAGGCCGGGGATGGGCGGCTTGGCTGGAATGGATCCGGTGGCGATGACGATTCTGGCGGCGGTTATCTCCCAGGCCTCGTCCCCTTCGCGGCTGATGCGCAACAGGCCGGGCTTGAGAAGCTCACCTGTGCCGCGAAGGACCTCGATTTTATTGGCCTTCATCAGCGCCTCGAGGCCAGCAACCAGCCTCTCGACCACCTCTCTCTTACGGGTCATCATACGGGCGAAGTCGAAGGCGGGCTTGCCGGCGATGACCCCGAACTTATCCGCCCCTTCGAGTTGGCGCAGCAGTTCGATGCTCCTGACCAGGGCTTTGGTGGGGATGCAGCCTCGGTTAAGGCAGACCCCTCCCAGCTTATCCTTCTCCACCAAGGCCACTTTGGCGCCCAGCTGGGCGGCGCGGATGGCTGCCGCATATCCGCCCGGCCCCCCGCCGATGACGGCGATGTCGTACTCTCTTCCCATACCCGCCTCCTCAAGTGAACCAACGACTTATGTTATCATAAATCCGCCCTTTGTCAAACCCATCGAGATGGATCGGTTTGCACCAAATTGCACAAATGGGCTGAGTGTAGTATAATCGGCGTTGGGTCGCACCGGCCATCGGCGACCTCTGTAGACGCAAAGGAGCTGCGTCCCCCCTGCGAAGTCGCCTGCCCTGTGCCAGGCCTGCGGCATCTGCGCCGCCGAGTGTCCGGCCAAGGCCATCCAGCTTTCGCACTTCCGGGATGAGCAGATATTGGCCAAGGAGGAGGCGCTGTTT
>CAYYKQ010000074.1:0-8982 GCA_964440965.1 uncultured Anaerolineae bacterium
GGAATCCTCAATGACCCCTTGGATGGCAGGCCTGAGGCTGAGGATCAGATTCGGTATCCCCAGATAGAAAGTGGAGTTGATGTACCAACGGTTCCAGAAGAAGTTATAGAGGAGCCCCAAGGCCCGATAGCGCTCCACCAGTTGCTTAGGATCGAGCCTGTGGGCGATGTAGAGCATAACGGCTGGGACCCCTCCCAAGAGGAGCATGGCGATCGAGGTCAGCGGAGTAATGGGGTGGAATTCGACGGCTGCGCCGCCCTCCAGGGGCAGCTTGAAAGCTTCGGCCAGGAAGCCCCCGAAGATCCCCTGCAGATAGGACATAAACCACGGAGCACCTATCCCGTAGATGACCGTCAGGCAGGCCAAGACGACGTATGGAACCCACATGACCGGGCTGGCCTCCTCTATATCTGCTCCCCCTGGATCAGCCATGCGTTTATGGAAAACCAGGCCCATGAACCGTACGCTGTAGAAGCAGGTGATAGCGACTGTGACGATAGCAGCGATGAAAAGCCAGGGCCTTCCAGCCTCCAAGCAGGAGAGGAGGATCAAGTCCTTGCTCCAGAACCCCGAAAGCGGGGGGAGCCCCGACAAGGAGAGGACAGCGATCCACATAGAGATGTAAGTGAGGGGCATCTTCCCCCATTTAACCTTCATCCCTTCCATGTATATCGTCCCCGTGGCATGGATCACGGAGCCGGCGCTCAGAAACAGGGCCGCTTTGAACAGTGCATGGCTTATCAGGTGAGCGATACTGGCGGTGTACCCGATGATCGAGGAGTTCAAGCTCAACCCGGCGACGCCCAGCGCCAGCATCATATACCCCAATTGGCTTATAGTGGAGTAGGCTAAGGCCTTCTTGAGCTCCTTGGCAACCATGGCCTGCGTTCCCCCTAAGAAGGCAGTGAAGGCCCCGATCGCAGCGGCTACGGCGAAGAAAACGAACGCCTCGGGGAGCCGAGCTGACCAGCACCAGTAGAAGAAGATAGGGAAGAGTCGAGCGACCAGGTAGATCCCGGCCTTCACCATCGTGGCCGCATGGATGAGCGCCGAGACCGGGGCTGGGCCGGCCATCGCTTCGGGGAGCCACTCGTGCAGGGGAAACTGGGCTGACTTCGCTAGGGGTCCTCCCAGAAGCAAGACCGAGATAAGGCCGAGCATCCCGGGGGTCTTGGCGAGGGCGGCAGTCCAGCTGGGCAAAGTTTGGTAAAGCTCCATGAAGTTGAACGTGCCGGAGTAAGCATAGAGGATCATCATCCCCGCTATGAGCGAGACATCGCCGATGGTCGTGGTGATCAGCGCCTTCAGTCCACAGTACGAAGGTGTGAAGAACCTAGCTGGGGGAGGTCCACCTATCCAGTACTTCCGCTCGTCCCTGTAGTAATGGCCTATCAGGGCATAACTGCAGAAGCCGACGATCTTCCACCCCAGGAGCATCTGGATGAAATTGTCGGCCAAGATCAGCATGAGCATCCCTCCGATGAAGAGGTTCATCATGCACCAGTATCTGGTGACGCCGGGCTCGTTGCGCATGTATTTGATCGAGTAAACCATGATCAAGGCGCTCACAAGGGCTACGACGTTGGCCAGGACAATGCTCAAAGGGTCCACGAGCACGCCGATGCCGATCGGCTTGAGATTGGGAACCGGAGTCCAGGATATCATTTTATCATAGTGGATGCCATTGAGTAAATCGGGTATGAGAAGCAGGGCCATCACTAAGCTCAAGAATGGGAATGAGACAGCGGTCAAGTCCCTCAGCCTCTCACTGACTTTAGCCGATATCAGGGTGAGTGCGATTCCCAGGAAGGGAAATAGCCAGCAGAGCCAGGGAGCTAAATTCATGGCGAAGCACCTCCCATTAATGCGGATATGTATCCAGCCCCATCCAAAGCCGCTCGCGCAGCCTGATTGGCCATGTTAACGAACGGGCTGGGGAAGAGACCTATGATGAGGCAGAGGGCACCCAGGACCCCCATGGGAAGCAGCATGGAGAAGGGGACCTCCTTGACCTCCCTCAGCTCCTCGGATGGCTCCTCCAGTACGATGATTCGTATCGCCCGCAGGTAATAGACCACCGAGAGGAGCATATTAAAGACCATTAAGGCGGTGGGCAGGTACATCTTAACCTCGATCCCTGCCCTGAGAATCCAGATCACCTCGCTCATGAAGCCGTTCAATCCGGGCAGCCCAGCTATGGCGAGGGCGGCCACGGCGAAGATCAGCCCTGAGACGCGCATCTTCTTGCCCACCCCCCTCAGGACTTCGAGGTCCCTCGACCCTGCTGCGTAGAGGAAGGCGCCGGCACACATAAACAGGAGGCCCTTCATTATCGCATGGTTCATGATGTGGAAGAGGCTACCCGTCAGGCCATTTATCGTTCCCATGGAAAATCCGAAGACGATGTAGCCCATCTGGGCTATGCTGCTGAAGGCGAGCAACCTCTTCAAATCTTTCTGTAGGAGGGCCATGAGGTTACCCGTGAACATGGTCAGCAAAGCGAGGCCCACTAAGATGGGCTGCCAGATATGCGAGAGGGGGAAGAAAATAAGGCTAAGAACCCTTATCAGGCCATAGGCCCCGCTCTTGATCACCACTCCGGAGAGCATCGAACTTATCGGGCTCGGCGCGGCCGGATGCGCATCGGGCAGCCAGGTGTGGAAAGGAGCAATGGCCGCTTTTATCCCAAAGCCTATCACCATCAGAATGAGGGTAAAAGCCATCCACATGCTCATTGGGGTAGCTTGGAATCCCTTAGCTATGTAAGCGAAGTTCAATGTCCCGGTCATGCCATAGAGAAAGCTCATGGCTAAGAGGAGGGAAGCGCTTCCAGCGGCGCTCATGATGATGTATTTAAGGCCGGCCTCCACAGGCTCCCACCTCTCCTTCCTGAAAGCCACCAGCGCATACGAGGATATAGACATGATTTCCCAGAAGACAAAGAGGGTGAAGAAATCCCCTGCGAAGCTCACCCCAACCATCCCCGCAACCATCAGGAGGAGGAGAGTATAATACTCGGTTAGCCCGGTATCGTGCTCCATGTACCTGATGGAATAGATGGCCGAGACAATGCCCAGGAAGGTGAATAGGAAGGCCATGAACAGGCCCAGCATGTCGATCTCCAGGCAGGCGCCGAGCGGGGGAAGGTATCTTTCAAAGGAGACGATCTGAGGTCCCTCCTCCCTGACGGTGGCATAGAGGGGGAAGAGCAGGGCCATCGAAAGGACGAGGAAAGCCACAGCGCATGCCTCAGGAACCCTCCCCACCTTCAACTTGCTGGCCAGCCAAGCAGCGATGGGGGTGAATATGACGCCGACAAGCACAATGTCCATAGGCAGCGTAAAGTCGACAGGTAGAAAGCTCATCCGAAACCTGCTTAGACCAGATCCTTCAGAGATGACCTGAAAAAGTGGTGAATGAGCGAGAGTGCTACGGTGCTCGTGATCACGGCGATCGCCACGCGTGGGGAGAAGCCCCCGATAGCAACCCCCAAAGCGGTGCCCGATGCCGGCGGATGCTCCGTATCTGTGGCCACCATCAGGAAGATCGAGAGCCCTACGGCGAGCGAGTAGATAGTAATGGAATGCAAAAGGGAGGGATGAGGGACCAAAGAGCACAAGGAACCGGAGAGGAGGCCGACTAAGTGGCCTCCGATGACGTTCCTCGGCCTGGCGGTGATGCTCTTCGGCATTGCAAACACAATGAAGGTGGTAGCACCTATCGAAGCTATTATCACCGCATGCTCAACGCTCAAGAATAAGAGCACTATGAATATCGCCAGAGTGGCAAGTAGGCTTTGAAATATGTAATGCTTCCAGAACAATCTCAACTTCACGAGCATTTTGGTTTGGAGGGCATCCCTTCAGGTCAAGTTCACCACTTCAGCCTTCGCAACCGCCGCACATCCAGCGTCTTGTAATGCCTGTAGGCGTGCAGGACCAAAGTCATCGCTATGGCGATGACGCATCCGCCCATGGCTATGGACATGATGACGATTGCATGGGCTAGGGGTTCGGTGAAGCCAGACTTAGCATGGGAGGAGAAGGCTATAAAGCTCAAGTTGGCAGCGTTGTTCAGGATATCTATCCCCATCACCAACCTGATCATGTTTCTTTTGGCGATCAGGCAGTAAAGGCCGATGGTGAAAAGCAGGGTAGCTCCAACCAGGTAGTACGACAGCGAGATCACTTTTCACCGCCTCCTTCACCCGATGCGTTCTCCGACAGACCCTCCGCCTCAGCAAGGGGCGAAGTGATCCTTTCTTCCGTAGAACTGCCCTCAGGCCTTAACAGGGCAAGGCAAGCCAGGGCCGCGGTCAATAGGAGGAAGGCCTGGGCAATGAGGTCCAGCGCCCTGTCAGTCCAGAGAAGATGGGAGACCTTCTTCCCTACGGTGTCCGCCAAGGCCCTTACGAAATTGATCTCATAGCTGGTATATCCGAAGAGGGGAAAAGACCAGCTCTGGATTACCATCAACGCTAAGGAGGCAGCGATCGCAGAGATAAAGATGCCCGCTGCCCCGATCTTATCCATTCTACGGGTCTCCTCCTCCACCCTCCCTCCTACGGTCAGCATAATGATGACCACGAACAGAGCGACCACGGCTCCAGCATACACCAGAAGTTGGAAGACCGCCACATAGGGCGCCCTTAGCAGCCAGAAGAGGCCCCCTAAGCTGACGCTCATCCCAAAGAGGGCTATGGCCGCGTAAAGCAGATTCGGGAGCTCGACGGTCAGGATGGCGAAGCCACACGTCATGACGAGGAGAAAGATTTGAATCGCTTTGGCTAGCATATCATCCCTCTCCAAAGATTTTCCGCTGCACTTGGCGGCGAGGCTATGCTTCCGCAGAGGTCAGTTTCTTAAACTCGAGGACGAGTTCATCCTTCTCTTTGTTAGCGAGTTCATACTGCTCTGTGAGTTCGATGGCATCCCTGGGGCAACTCTCCTCACACTGGCCGCAGAAGAGGCATCTGTCTAAGTGAACTTTGATCGATTTGACTTTCCTTCCCTTGCCTTCTATCTCTATGGCAAAGGCCGGGCAATCCCTCTCGCACCTTAAACACCCGATGCATTTGGCCATGTTTATCCGGTGCCTGCCTCGGAAGCCTTTATACGGTCTGCGCTTCCGATACGGGTAGACCAGGGTTATCGGCTTCTTCGTCAGGCTTCTTATGAGTTCAAATTCCATGGCCATCGGTTCACCTCAACGAGCATATGGGGGAAGGGATCGCGCCAGCCTTTCACCTTGACATCAACTCAATGGCTATTATCTGGGCCATAGAGACAGGAACGAGCCATTTCCAGCACCAGTTCACGAGCTGATCGAGCCTGAACCTGGCGAAAAGGGCTCTGAGGTTAGAGAAGAGCAGGACGACCGCTATAGCCTTGATCAGAAACCACAGGGGGCCGAGTCGAGGCCAAGGCCCGATGGGGCCACCCAAATAGAGGGAGGCTACTAACCCGGCTGCGAGCACCAACTCCACATCCTGGCCCAGCCTGATCAAGGCCAGCTTCCGGCCGCTGAACTCGGTCTCCCAGCCAGCTACAATCTCCGTCTCCGCCTCCGGGATGTCGAAAGGGACGAACTCCAATTCAGCCAGGAAACCGATTAAAGCCACAGCGAATCCCACCGGCTGGAAGATGACCGTCCACATCCCCCTCGAGGCCTGCCATCTCACGATCCCGCTTATGGAGAGTGAGCGGGCAGCGATCGCCGGGCCGATCATGGCCAATGTGAGAGGGATCTCGTAGGCGAACATCTGGATAGCGCTCCTCGCTGCCCCTATGGTGGCGAATCTATTGGTCGATCCCCAACCTGCCAGGAAGATGGTTATGACCAAGAGGGTGAGGATGAACATGACGAAGATGAGGTCCCCTTCGAAAGAAGCTAAGGCGGCCATCCCGCCGACAGGGATGCAGAACAGGGCGGTCAGGGGCAGGGCCAGGACGAGGAGGGGGGCGATTCTGAAAAGGGGCTTGTCCACAGCCCAGGGTTCGATGTCCTCCTTCGACAGGAGCTTGATGAAATCGGCCACCGGCTGGAGCAGGCCAGCTGGCCCCGTGTAGAGAGGGCCATATCTGTTTTGCAGCCTGGCAACGAACTTCCTGTCTAACCACTCACACAGAAGGGCGAAGAGGATTAAGAATACAGGCAGGGTTAAGAAACCAGCGATCTTCCATATCATCCCAGGGATTACCTCCCTCTGATCATCGTTCTGGGGTATGCATCCCCCTCCTCGAAAGTGGGCACATCACTGGGAATCTCGGTATCATCTCTTGGGATATGGGTAGCCACTTTAACGTAAGCGTTTTCAACCAGCTTATGGGCTATGAAATACACCTCGTAAGTCCCCTCCTCCATCCAGTCCACAGCGCTTACCGTCAGCAGCCTTCCAAATCCCCTCTCCTTCAGGGATTTAGCGATCTCGAAGTATTCCTCCTTCGATGTAATTCATGTTCTGTACCATTCTAAAGAGTACCTCCTTAGCTGCTCATGTGACCACACCCAATTCCTCCCAGACTTGACATCCACGAAGGATACCCTGTCCATGCAGCCAAAGCAGGGGTCTATCCCAGCGATAACTATGGGGATGTCAGCTATATAGCCCTCGAGGAGCATCTTACAGAGGGCCGGGATGTTGCCCAGCGTCGGAGACCTGACTTTGTACCTCTCGGGCTTGTTCGTACCATTGGATTTGGCGTAATGGATCAATTCCCCGCGGGGAGCTTCAACCCTGCTGACCACCTCTCCAGGCTTCACTGCCCTTCCCATGCCCTTGGCCCTGAGCGGCCCTTTGGGCATGTTGTCTAAACAGTAATTGATGATGTGCACGGATTCTATGACCTCGTCACACCTCACAAGGATCCTGCTCGCCACATCACACCCGTCGTAGGTCACCACATTGAAGGGTATCTCGCCGTAGGCAGCATACGGATCGTCTTTCCTCACATCCCTTGCTATTCCGCTCGCCCTCAGGGTCGGGCCGACTGCGCACAGTCTGATCGCGTCCTCAGGCTTGAGGACTCCCACTCCCACTGCCCTCTGGGCCACTGTCCTCTCCTCAAGACAAAGCTCCTTGTAAAATCGCGTCCTCTCCTCAAGCTTCCCAAGGCCCTCTTTTATCTCATCCGTCATCTCAGGTGGGATATCCCTTCTAACGCCCCCAATGGTGTTCGTCGCGTAGTGGACTCTGTTACCTGAAATGAGTTCTAAGAGGTCCATGACTGTCTCTCTGTCCCTCCAGACATACATGAAAAGCGTATCAAAACCTATCTCATGGCCCACTAGCCCGAGCCAGAGGAGGTGGCTGTGTATCCTCTCCAGCTCAGCCATTATCGTCCTGATATACTTAGCCCTCGGAGGGATCTCGATTTCCATAAGCTCCTCGATCGCCTGGCAGTAGCAGGTTGTATGGGCATCGCTGCAGATCCCACAGATTCTTTCCACGAGGTAGAGGTCCTGGATGTAGGTTCTATCCTCCATGGCCTTCTCTATCCCTCTGTGGTTATAGCCTATCTTGGGCTCTACATCGACCACCTTTTCTCCTTCGACTGTGAATTTGAAGTACTCAAACTCCTTCAGGGCCGGATGCTGGGGACCTATGGGTATCTCAAACCTCGCCTCATCCATCTTTTCCCCCTTTAAGCTTCCTCCTTATCCTCTTGATATCCCACTCCTTCCTCAGAGGCCAGACCCCTTCCGGCCAGCCATCAGGCAAGATGAGGGGTGAAAGATTTGGGTGGCCCTCGAAGACCACCCCGAAAAGGTCGTGGACCTCCCTCTCGTAGAGCACTGCGCCCGGTATGATATCCACTATGGTCGGCAGGATCGGATTGGCCTTAGGGACAGTGACCCTAAGGGAGAGGGCGATCTTCCCGTCGTTCAGGTGGTAGATGACTTCTATCCCGTCCTCGGCATCGACTCCGGTTATCGTTGAGAGATGCCGAAAGCCCTGCTCCTCGGAGAGGAAACGTAGCGCACCCTGCAAATCCTCCGGGGAGATGGTTATGAAGACCCTTCTCTCCCTTGAAACACTTGCCTCAATCACCCGCCCCTCCCCAAGATGGGCGCTTAAAGCCTTGATGATCTCTTCCTCCCTCCTTCCCTCGCTGTCCATCTTCAGCCCTCGCGCTGGCCAATCCTTTTCAGAAGCTTCAAGACCCCATCGATGATCGCCTCAGGTTTCGGAGGGCATCCAGGGATATACATGTCGACGGGGATCAGCTTGTCCACTCCCTCCAACACGTTGTAGCAGTTCTTGAACACCCCGCCGCTGCAGGCGCATGCTCCTACAGCGATAACGAACTTCGGCCGAGGCATCTGCTCGTAGATCCTGAGGAGTTCATCCTTCACCTGCAAGGTCACTGCACCCGTCACAACGAGTATGTCGCTGTGCCTCGGACTCCCTCGAAGGAGCATGCCAAACCTCTCCACATCGAACCTTGGGGTCAGTGCTGCTACGACCTCTATATCGCACCCGTTACATGCCCCGGCGTTAAAGTGGAGAAGCCAAGGAGATTTACGCCGGGACCAATCCACTATTCCCATTCTACCTTACCCTCCTGAGCGGGAAGAGCATGAAGATGGCTAAAAGGGCGATGGCTGCGTAGAGCGCCGGAACGGCCCCGGGGCACATTGAGGAGGTGGCAAGGATGAAGGCTAAGATGTCGAAGATCAGGAAGTAAACCCAGAAGATGAAGAAGATCCGTTCATTGACCTCGAGCTTCCTAGCCGGAAGATCCTCCCCACAGGCATAAGGCGCGAGCTCTCCGGGGGTCGTCTTGCCCTTCATAGAGATCCTCCCTCCTAACCAGTAGAGGAGCAAAGCGATGAGGAGGGAGAGAGAAAAGGCGAATGGAACTGCGAAATCGGTGCTCATAGCGATCCCCTTATATCAAGTAAAAAACGGCCACTGAATGAGGACAGTTGCCTATCCCCTACCTCCCAAGGCCGTCTTAGCGGCGATGGTCATCTTAATGA
>CAYYKQ010000075.1:0-8867 GCA_964440965.1 uncultured Anaerolineae bacterium
GCTGCTGGCCGGCGGATTTGCAATGGATTCGGTGGCTCACAACTCAGAGAAACAAGGGAGTTAAACTTTTCAGTGAGGAAGGAGGAACGATGATTGAAGTTCGCTTTCATGGCCGTGGCGGCCAAGGATCAGTGGTCGCTTCCGAGGCTCTAGCGATTGCCTTCTTCAAGGAGGGCAAGTACGTGCAGGCCTTTCCAACTTTTGGAGTGGAGAGACGCGGAGCACCAGTGATGGCATTCCTCCGCGTGGATGATAAGCCCATTAGGATCAGGAGCAGAATCTATGAGCCCGATCACATTGTGGTCCTCGATCCGACTCTGTTGGAGACCGTAGACGTCACCGCTGGTCTGAAGGAAGGAGGATGGATCATCATCAACAGCGACAAGCCTCCTGACGCCTTCGATCTACCAGATAAATTTAAGGTGGCCACTGTGGATGCCAATTCCATTGCCATCAAACATCACTTAGGATCCAAGAGCGCACCCATCGTTAACACCGCCATCTTAGGGGCATTCGTTAAAGTCACCGGGCTGGTGAGCTTAGAGGCTGTGATCGAGGCCATACAGGAGGTGGTCCCCTCTAATCCGGAAGGCAATGTAGCTGCCACCCAAGAGGCATATGGCCGCGTCAAAATGCCTACCCCGGCCTGCTAAAGGCGCGTTAAAACGTGTTCTCCGATTTGGGGATAAGAGCAATGCCCATAATCGTGCAACCACTTTATTAAGTGGTTATCTGGAGGAGGAATGATGACTGAGGAAATAGTCTTTAAGACCGAAGCCGACATGCCCCCCCTGCCCATGTCCCTGGGCACAACCTTGGTTAACAAGACCGGCAGCTGGCGATACATCCGGCCTGTTTACGTCAATAAAACTCCCCCCTGCAACCACAATTGCCCTGCAGGGGAGGACATCGTGGGCTATCTAGGCTTGATCAGGGAGGGGAAATACGAGGAGGCCCTGGAATTGATCCTCCGAGAGAACCCCTTCCCGGGGGTCTGCGGGCGGGTTTGTCCCCATCCCTGCGAGAGGGAATGCAACCGTAGTGAACTTGGCGGAGCGATAGCCATCCATGCCCTGGAAAGGTTTTTGGCCGACCATGTACAGCAGCGGGAGGTGCGACCCGTTGATAACCCTTCGCTCGCTGTTAAGAAGGTCGCCATCATCGGCTCCGGCCCCGCTGGGCTCTCCTGCGCCTATCAATTAGCTCGCAAGGGCTATAAGGTTACGGTCTTCGAGGCCCTGCCTGTGGTAGGAGGGATGATGCGAGTGGGCATACCCAAATACCGCCTCCCAAGGGATGTGCTGGATAGGGAGATCGAAGCTATCAAAGCCCTGGGAGTGGAGATGAAAACCGGGATGCGTTTAGGGGAGAACCTGCGGATGTCCGATCTCCAAGGCTATGATGCCCTCTGCATCGCCGTGGGATTGCAGAGGAGCCGCAAGCTAAACATCCCCGGCGAGGAGGCGGAAGGGGTCATCCCCGGGCTGGAATTCCTCAAGAGGATAAACCTAGGCGAGGAGATGGAGGTGGGGCCCAGGGTGGCCGTCATCGGCGGAGGGAATACGGCCATAGATTCCGCCCGCTCGGCCCTCCGCCTCCTGCAGAGGATCTCTGATGAACCCCAGGTGACCATCCTCTACCGCCGTTCACGGACAGAGATGCCCGCTATCGAATCGGAGGTGGACGAAGCCCTGGCGGAAGGGGTGGAGATTCGTTTCCTGACATCCCCTGTGGAGGTGCTCACCGAAAACGGCCGCGTAAGGGGGCTCAAATGTGTCGAAATGCGCCTGGGCAAGCCAGACAGCAGCGGCCGCCGGCGCCCCATCCCCATCGAGGGTTCTGAATACACCATTGAGGTGGATACGGTCATCACGGCCATCGGCCAGGAAGCTGACCTTTCGTTTCTGAAGGTCGGAAATCAAAGATTGGAGGTCGAAAGGGGACGCATCGTCATCAACGAGGCCGGGGCGACGACGATGCCTTTCATCTTCGCTGCAGGCGATGTTGCCACCCCCTTCGGCACGGTGGCTCATGCTGTAGGCTCAGGTAAGAGGGCAGCCCTGGCCATCGACCAGTACCTGAGGGGTGAAGGGCTCTCCAGCTTCCCGCCCTTAGAGAGAGCCGTCCATGCCTTTCCTAAGGATGTGGATCCCACCGTCGTCCGCTTCGAGGATCTTAATCTGGACTATTTCGAGGAAGCGGAGCGGATAAAACTCCCCCGAAGGCCCATCGAGGAGAGGCGCGGCAATTTCGAGGAGGTCAATCTGGGCCTCGCTGAGGAGGATGTCCGGGCCGAGGCAGAGAGGTGCTTCAGCTGCGGCACCTGCAACCATTGTGACAATTGCCTTATCTTCTGTCCCGACGTGGCCATCTTAAGGGTGGACCATGGGGGCTACAGAATCGATTACGACTACTGCAAGGGATGCGGCATATGCGCTGAGGAGTGCCCTCGCTACGCCATATCCATTGAACGAGAGTAGGTTAATGACCAATGAACCAATGACCAATGAGTCAATGACCAATGACCAATTGGAAATTGCGATTTGGTCATTGGGATTTGGGATTTGGTCATTGGGATTTGAGTAGTCAGGAGGAAATTCGAATGGAAAAGGTGATCATGGGCAACCATGCGGTCTCCTACGGGGTGCTGCTTTCGCGGGCCCAAGTGATCGCTGCCTATCCCATCACCCCCCAGACCGAGATCGTGGAGATGCTCTCTAATTTCTGCGCGGACGGTCTGCTGAACGCCAGATTCATAAAAGTGGAAAGCGAACACTCGGCCATGGCCGCCTGCATCGGGGCCTCCGCCGCAGGGGCGAGGGCTTTTACTGCCACAGCCGCCCAGGGGTTGGCCTTGATGCATGAGCTCCTTCACTGGGCCGCGGGCGCGCGCCTTCCCATCGTCATGGCCAACGTCAACCGAGCTATGGGGCCGGGATGGTCGATCTGGACCGAGCAGACCGATAGCTTGGCCCAGCGGGATACAGGATGGATGCAGTTCTATTGTGAGAGCAACCAGGAGGTGCTGGATACGGTCATCCAGGCGTTCAAAGTAGCAGAGCAGGTGCTCCTCCCCGCTATGCTCGTCTTGGATGCCTTCGTCCTCGGCCATACTTACGAGCGCGTGGACATCCCTGACCAGGAACTGGTGGATGAGTACCTGCCCCCCTACAGGGCCCAATACAGGTTGGACATCAGCGACCCTCACGCCTTCGGAGGGTTAGTGCGCCCCGATGCCTACATGGAGATGCGATACAAAATCCAAAGGGCTATGGAGAAAGCCCTGGAGGTGGCCCGCAGGGCCGATCAGGAGTTCGGGCGGATTTTCGGGCGGAGTTACGGTCTGGTGGAAGGGTATCGGATGGATGACGCCGAGGTGGCCCTGGTGGCTTGTTCCAGCCTCGCCAGCACGACCAGGGTGGTGGTGGATGAGATGCGGGAAGAAGGCAAGAGGGTGGGGATGCTCAAAATCCGCTTGTTCCGCCCCTTCCCCTTCGAGGATGTGAGGAAAGCGTTGGCTAAAGTGAAGAAGGTGGCGGTGATCGATCGTAACACCGCCTTTGGGCACGGGGGGGTCTTCGCTGAGGAGATCAAATCCGCCCTTTACAATTCCTCCGTCAGGCCGCCAGTCTTCGGCTTTATCACCGGCCTCGGCGGGAGGGATGTCACCCCCGCATCCATCAGAGGCATCGCCGAATACACCTTTGAGCACGATGAACCCGAGAAGGAGACGGTCTGGTGGGGGGTTAAGGTGGCCGGAGGATTCACCTAACCCTTCTACTGGCATTTAAAGGAGCGAGAAAATGGACTATGCTATCCCTGAAGAAGAGCTTATGCTTCCCGGACACTTGGCCTGTCCGGGATGTGGCGGGGCCTTGGCCATGCGCTACGCCCTGAAGGCTTTAGGGAAGAAGACCATCCTGGTCATCCCTGCCTGCTGTTGGTCGATCATCGCCGGGGCTTTCCCTTACTCCTCACTCAAGGTCCCTATCTTCCACACCGCCTTCGAGACCGGCGGCTCAACAGCCTCGGGGATCAAGGCCGCCTTAGAGGTCCAGGGGGATACGGAGACCCAGGTTGTTACCTGGGCCGGCGATGGAGGGACCTTCGACATCGGACTCCAGGCGCTCTCCGGCGCAGTGGAGCGCAATGAGGATTTCATCTACGTCTGTTACGATAACGAGGCCTACATGAACACCGGCATCCAGCGCTCTTCGGCCACACCCTGGGGGGCCTGGACGACCACCACCCCTTTGCGCCATCCCAAGGAAAGGCCCAAGAAGGATATCGTGGCCATCATGGCTGCCCACCGCATCCCTTATACGGCCACAGCCACCGTGGCTTACCCGGAGGATCTGATAAGCAAATTCCAAAAGGCCAAGGGGATCAGAGGGGCGAAGTTCATCCATATCCTGGCCCCATGCCCAACCGGTTGGAGGTCCGAGCCTGCTCACACCATCAAGCTCTCCCGCCTAGCCGTTCAGACCAAAGTCTTCCCCCTCTACGAGGTGGAGAACGGTAGGAAATGGACCATCACCGTCTGGCCTAAGAGGTTCCTGCCGGTGAGGGAGTACTTAAAATTGCAGGGCCGCTTTGCCCACCTTACGGAGGAGGATATCCAGGTCATCCAAGAGAACGTGGATAGGGCGTGGGAAGATTTGGTGGAGAAGACCAAGGGCCACTAGATCCTCCAGCAGGCCGAAATCCGAGGAGTGGACATTCTCTAACGCCTTAAGCGTCGTTAGAGAATGTCCACCGATTTGCCTTTTCAACCTCAACTATGGTATACTCTTCGCTGTGGCGGAGGCCTTCGAGCTGATTAATCACCTTGGAGGATAGATGTTCGAGAAGCAGATCGGCATAGATTTGGGCACAGTCAACGTGTTGATTTATGTGAAGGGTAAGGGTATCGTCCTACAGGAGCCCTCTGTGGTAGCCATCTCGATCAATGATAACAAGATCGTGGCTGTGGGCGAAGAGGCTCGGGCGATGTTGGGCCGCACGCCGGACGCCATAGAAGTGATGAGGCCGCTCCGCGATGGGGTGATCGCCGATTATGTGGTCACTGAAGCTATGCTCCGCTACTTCATCGGGAAGGTCTGCGGGCGTTTTCGGCTGTTCAAGCCTAAAGTGATGATCACCGTGCCTGTGGGAGTGACCAGTGTGGAGAGCCGGGCGGTGCGCGATGCGGCGATCCAGGCGGGGGGCAAGGAGGTCTACCTGATCCCAGAGCCCTTAGCGGCGGCTATCGGTGCGGGCTTGCCCATCGACACCCCTACGGGCAACATGGTATTGGACATCGGAGGCGGGGCCACCGAGGCAGCGGTTATCGCCGTGAACGGCATCGTCAGATCGAGCTCCGTCCGAGTGGGAGGGGTGAAGATAGATGAGGCCATAGCAGCTTACATCCGCAAGAAGTATAACCTGATGGTGGGGGAACAGACGGCGGAGAGGATAAAGATAGAGATCGGGAGCGCCCTCCCCTTGGATGAGGAATTGATCATGGAGGTCCAGGGCCGCGATCAGGTGACGGGCCTTCCCAGGATCATCCAACTCAAATCAGAGGAGGTGACCGAGGCCATGGCCGAACCCCTTTCCGCCATTGTAGGGGTGGCGAAGACGGTGTTGGAGCAGACACCGCCGGAGCTTGCCTCAGATATCATAGATCGGGGGATAGTATTGGTCGGTGGGGGAGCGCTTCTGCGTGGCATCGATCGCCTATTGACCCAGGAGATCGGGGTGCCCTGCTATGTGACCGATGATCCCCTCGCCTGCGTGGCCATTGGGGCAGGAAAGGCTTTAGAGAACTACGAGGTCTTCGAGAAGAGTCTGCTTCTCCTATAACTTGTGGACAGCGGTTTCGGCTTTCCGCAGCTCACTTATCCAGGTAGTAGGTAATCCTCTGGAGGCGGATCACGGGGTCAATGCATTGTACCCTCACCTCGGGTGGGACATCGAGGATGATAGGAGCATAGCTGAGGATGCCCTTGATCCCCGCTTTGACGAGTTCATCTGCTACTTCCTGTGCTTCATCGGTGGGCACAGCGATGATAGCGAGTTGAATCCCCCTCTCTTTAACGATTTTAGGCAACAGCTTGCTGTCCAGGATCTCTAAATCTCCTATCTTCTTCCCTATCTTTTGCGGATCTTTGTCGAAAACGGTAGTGATACGAAATCCCCGCCCTTCGAACCCTCCATAGTGAAGGATGAGGGCATGCCCCAGATCGCCCGCTCCCACCAGGGCTAATTCCCATTCCTTATCCACGTTCAGGATGCGTTCGAGCTGCTCCTTCAGGTATTCCACCTCGTAGCCACTTCCCTGTTTGCCAAATTCGCCGAAATAGGAGAGGTCTTTGCGTATCTGAGCAGGGCTGATGCCCAGCCGCTCTCCTAATTCCTGGGAGGAGATCAGTTTTCGGCCCTCTGCCGCGAGGAAGGTAAGCGTTCGTAAGTAAAGTGGTAATCGCCTTACGACCATCTCCGAGACGCCTTTCACAGCCATCTTGCCCTCTCCAAGTTTGCAGCATATACTAGAAGGTTACCAATTAGACGTATGCAATACCCTGTGCGTAGATGGGCCGAGCAGAATCGAGTCTTAATCTTGCAGTTATTAGAGTTGTTGCACAATTGACTGATTGGCTCCAAAAAACGCGATTTTCTCCTATGAAGGCCAAACCCTGTGCAGAAATGGGGTGACCCGGCTTCCAAAATCGCTTCGCGGGGGACAGAAGTTCCCAAAGTTTAGCGATTCCGGGATTGGTTTCAGGCCTGTCCACAATTGTGCAACAACTCTATTGTACAGCTACTTTTACTATATCATGCTTTGTGATTAACCGCAAATATCCAGCCTTTGATGCCAATCGAATAGCAGGGAGGAGGTCACAGTGGATATGATTGAGGTTAAACGCCTGGTTAGGAAGTTCGGCGACTTGATTGCTGTGAAGGGCATCTCCTTTACAGTGCGAGAAGGGGAGATATTCGGCTTCGTCGGCCCTAACGGAGCAGGGAAGACCACGACCATCAATATGCTCTGCACCCTCCTGCGCCCCACTTCAGGGCAGGCGACTGTTAACGGCTACGACGTGGTTAGGGAACAGGCCGCTGTGCGGCGCTCCATCGGCTTGGTGTTTCAGGAGCCCAGCCTGGATGACCGCTTGACCGCCGAGGAAAATCTCGATTTTCACGCTACGCTTTACAACGTGCCCCGGAAAGTGAAGAAGAGGAGGATGGAAGAGGTTTTAAAGCTGGTGGAGCTCTACGACCGACGCAGCGACCTAGTGAGGACCTTCTCCGGAGGAATGAAGCGGAGGTTAGAGATAGCGCGAGGGCTGATGCACTACCCTAAGGTGCTCTTCCTGGACGAACCGACCCTGGGTTTGGACCCTCAGACCCGCAGCCGCATATGGGAGTACATCTCGGAGCTGAGGGAGCGGGAGGGGATAACCGTCTTCATGACCACTCATTACATGGATGAGGCCGAACATGCCGACCGCATCGCTATCATCGATTACGGGAAGATCGTGGCTTTAGATACCCCGGAGAACTTGAAGAGGATGGTTGGAGGCGACATCATCAGCGTTAAGGTCAAGGACAACGATAGCACAGCGCGGCGGATCGAGGAACGGTATAGGGTTAAGGTGAGGAACACCAAGGATGGCCTCTATTTCGAGGTACCTAACGGCGAGGCCTTCATCCCCAGGTTCGTCATGGATTTTAAATCGGAGATCCTGGCCGTCAGCTTGCGCCGCCCCACTTTAGATGATGTCTTCCTTAAGCTGACTGGGCGGCAGATCAGGGACGAGGAGGCCACCAGCAGGGACCGGATGCGGGAACGTAGGAGATGGCACCGGATGCACGGACGTTAAGGAGGGGAAAAATGCATGTTTTGAGGGCGATCTACATTATTTGGTACCGTGAGATCTTACGCTATTGGCGGAATAAGCCCCGCATCATCAGCTCCTTCGGCAGGCCCATCCTGTTTCTCTTCGTTTTCGGCAGCGGCCTGTCGCCTTCCATGAAGGGCTTCGCCAGCGGCGCCTCCCAATGGGGCATCGATTACATCAAATTCATGTTCCCAGGAGTCATCGGCATGACGGTCTTCATGAGCTCCCTTATGTCAGGGATCTCCATCGTCTGGGACCGAGAGTTCGGCTTTCTGAAAGAGGTATTGGTGGCCCCGGTGAGCCGCACCGCTGTGGCCTTAGGCAAGACCCTGGGGGGCAGCACCGTGGCCATAATCCAGGGGACCCTGATGCTTCTCTTCGCTCCCCTGGTTGGGCTGCAGCTTACCCCTGCCCTGGTGCTCAAGCTGTGGCCGTTGATGTTCCTCATGGCCCTCAGTATGACCTCCATGGGGGTGCTCATCGCCGCTCGCATGAGGGATACGGAGAGCTTTGGCATGATCATGAACTTCCTGACCATGCCCATGTTCTTCCTGAGCGGGGCTTTCTTCCCTCTGTACGGCCTGCCGGCCTGGATGGATCTCCTGGTCAAGGTAAACCCCCTAACTTACGCCGTGGATGCCCTGCGCCAGGCCATACTGGGCAGCATCGAGCTGCCAGCTGCGGCGATGGAGATGCTTCCCCAGATGGGCATCGGGATGGCTATCTTCGGCCACGTCATGGCCATCCACGAAGATGCGATGGTGGTGGCCGGATTCGGCGCGCTGATGATAGCTTTGGCCGTCTGGATGTTCAATATCCAGGAGTAGGGAGAGAAAACTTCATATCAAATCTTAATAACTTCTTCATCACCTCTTCATCTTCGTTTGGTACAATAGAGTTGTTACACAATTGACTGCTCGGCTCCAAAGGGGCGATTTTCTCCTATGAAGGCCAAACCCTGCGCAGAAATGGGGTGACCCGGCC
>CAYYKQ010000076.1:0-8405 GCA_964440965.1 uncultured Anaerolineae bacterium
CACCTGTGGTCCGGAGCGGGGGCAGATAGCCAAGGACAAGGAGGACTTCGCCGCCATTCTGGACGTCATGATGTTCTGCAAGTTCATCCGCCGTTGCTTCGATGACCTCTACGCCGATAGCGCCAAGTTCTATACCCTGACCACAGGGATCCAGATGACCCCCGAGGAGGTCAAGAAGTTAGGTGAGCGGGCCTGGAATCTTAAGAAAGCCTTCAACATCCGCGAGGGATGGACCAAGGATGACGATTGGCTCCCGCCCCGCTGCTTCGAAGATCCCATCGTGAATCCAGCTACGGGCGAGAAGGTCACCTTAAAGCCTGAGGACCTGCGGATGATGATAGATGCCTACTACAAAGCCCGCGGTTGGACGGAGGATGGCTTCATCCCTAAGGAGAAGCTCATCGAATTAGGTCTTGAGGACATAGCTGAGGAGATAGGAGTGTAAAAATGGAATACTATCCGCATGTCGTCTGCGATCCTGATAAGTGCACCGGGTGTCGGATGTGCGAATTGGCCTGCTCTCTAACTAAGGAGGGGGTCTTCGCCCCTTTGCTCTCGCGCATCCGCAACGTGCGCATCGAACCCGTGATTCAGATGAGCGTATCCTGTCAGCTCTGTCAGGATCCCCCATGTGTCATCGCCTGTCCACAGCAGGCCCTCTCTCAGAGCGAAGAGACGGGCATCATCATCGTCGATGAGGACCTGTGCACTGGCTGTGGCTGGTGCATCGAGGCCTGTCCCTTCGGGGCTATCGCCCTCAACCCAGCCACCAAGGTGGTGGTCATCTGCGACCTCTGCCAGGATTTGGAGGAGCCGCAGTGCGTGAAGTACTGCCTGAAGGATGCCCTCTCCCTCTCCACCACTGAGATGGTGGCCCAGAAGTCCAGAAGGGAGGCTGTAGTTGATCTCCTGCGGGCAAGGGAGACAGCAGCGAGTTAGGTCAATGGATTGAGACAACGGATGAGACGGATTAGAGGAGCTACCCTCTAATCCGTTTCATCCGCCCTTTTGTGTCCGCTCTACCGGAGGTCTGGTAATACTCTAAGGAGGAGTGAATGAGCGGTAACGATGAACTGCGGATCGGCGTCTACGTCTGCCATTGTGGAACAAACATCGCTGGGGTGATCGACCCTAAAGAGGTGGCGGAGTATGCGGCCACGCTGCCCGGGGTAGTGCTGGCTAAGGATCACCCCTACATGTGCTCCGATCCCGGCCAGGCCATGATCAGGCAGGATATCAAGGAGCATAACCTCAACCGGGTGGTGGTCGCGGCCTGCAGCGTCACCATGCATGAAGCCACCTTCAGGGCCTGTTTGGAGGACGCGGGACTCAACCCCTTCCTCTTCGAGATGGCCAACATCCGCGAGCAGGACACCTGGGTTCACCCTCATGAGCCTGAGGCAGCACTCCAGAAGGCTAAGGACCTGGTGGCTGCAGCCGTGGCCAAGGCCCGTTACCTTCGCCCCTTGGAGATGATCGAGGTCCCGGTCACCAAGAGGGCCCTGGTCATCGGCGGGGGGATAGCAGGCATCAGCGCCGCCCTCGACCTGGGGGAGATGGGCTTCGAGACCTACCTGGTGGAGAAGGAGCCCTCCATCGGGGGGAGGATGGCCCAACTGGACAAGACCTTCCCCACTATGGACTGCTCGATATGAATCCTCGCCCCCAAGATGGTTGACGCGTCGCGCCAACCCAACATCAAGCTCCTCACCTACTCCGAAGTGAAAGAGGTCAGCGGCTACATCGGCAACTTCAAGGTCAAGGTCGAGAAGAAGCCCCGCTACGTCATCCCCGAGCGGTGCAATGGTTGCGGCCTCTGTGAGGAGGTCTGCCCTATCGAGGTGCCCAACGAGTTCGAGGAAGGGCTTGGCCCCCGCAAGGCCATCTACGTCCCCCATGGACAGGCCGTGCCTCTGGTCTATACTATTGACATTGACAATTGCATCGAGTGCTACAAGTGCGTGGATGCCTGTGGCGATCTGCATGCCATTGACTTCTCCCAACAGCCGGAGGAGATCGAGTTAGACGTGGGAGCGATCATCGTGGCCACCGGCTTTGACCTCTTCGATCCCACTCCCATCGAGGAATACGGCTACGGAAGGTATGAGAACGTGCTCACCACTCTCGAATTGGAGAGGCTTCATGACTCCGGTGGTCCTACCGTAGGCCAGCTCATCCGCCCTTCGGACGGCAAGGTCCCTAAGAGCATAGCTTTCATCCAGTGTGTCGGTTCGCGGGATAGTCGGTTCATGGAGTATTGCTCGGGCTTCTGCTGCATGTACACCATCAAGAACGCCCTCCTCCTCAAGACGATGTACCCCGATATGGACATCACCATCTTCTACATCGATATCCGCGCTCCGGGCAAAGGCTACGAGGAGTTCTATCAGCGGGCCCGAGATATGGGCATCCGCTTCATCCAGGGACGCCCCTCCCAGATCGTGGAGGATCCGGAGACGAAGAACCTCTTCGTCTATGCCGAGGACATCGCCTTAGGCCAGCCGGTGGAGCTGGAGGTGGAGATGGTCGCCCTCTCCCCGGCCGCGATGCCCAGGGAGGACGTCGCCGAGCTCGGCCAAATTCTCACCATTTCTAGGGATCCGAGCGGATTTTACAGGGAGGCCCATCCTAAGCTTAAGCCCATTGATACCGCCACCGAAGGGATCTTCCTGGCGGGGGCAGCCCAGGGGCCGAAGGATATCCCCGCCTGCGTAGCCCAGGGGAGTGCCGCCGCCGCCAGGGCAGCCAGGATCCTCTCGGTTGACAAATGGAAGATCGAGCCCATCGTGGCTTATGTATGGCCTGACAGATGCATCAACGCCACCAAGAAATGCGGGGTTTGCACCACTAAATGCCCCTACAACGCCATTGTGGCCGAGCCGGGCAAACCAGCTCATGTCACCCCCGCCCTCTGCCACGGCTGCGGGTGCTGTGTGGCCGAATGCCCCCACAATGCTATCACCCAGATGCACTTCACCGATGCCCAGATCCTGGCCCAGATCCACGCCCTCCTGGCAGAGAAGCCCGAGGAGAAGATCTTGGCCTTCATGTGCCATTGGTGCAGCTCTATGGGAGCTGACACGGCCGGCACAAGCCACTTTGAGTACCCCCCCAGCTCTCGGGGCATAAGGGTAATGTGCTCGGCTCGGATGGATCAGGATTTCATCTTCGAGGCTTTCCGCCTTGGGGCGGGGATGGTTTTGGCCTCCGGTTGCCATCCTCAGGACTGCCACTACATCACCGGCCAGCACCACGCCGCCAGGCGTTTCGAGAAGGTGGCGAAGACTTTGGAGCGGATGGGCATCTCACCGGAGCGCTTCCGAGTGGAATGGATCTCCGCCGCGGAGGGGGCGAAATACGCCCGGGTGATCACGGAGATGGATGAGACCCTGCGCTCCTTAGGCGTGGAGAGGATAAAGGCAGAAAACGAGAAGGCCCGCCCTCAGCTCGAGAAGCGTCTCAAGCGCTGGATCAAAGTGCCGGAGGTGGCGGAGGTGCTATCGGCCGATTAGGTGGATAATTGGAGGCGAGGTATTTGAGCGAGAAGAGTAGCGACTGGCAGAAGATTGAGGATCTAAAGCGCCAATATCCCGATGAATGGCTGCTGGTCAAGGTAGAAGACAAGGATGCCTTAGGCATCCCAACAGTTGGGCGATTGCTCTCCCATAGCAAAGATGCCAATTCGATATGGGATGAGGTTGCTGGGCTGCGAGGACGGTTTTACATCTTCTACACTGGGGAGATCCTTAAGGATACAGCGGTGATCTTCTATGCCTAAAGCGCGTTTTGCACCGAAAACGGCCATTGTCGTGGTCACCGTTGAGCTCATCAACAAGGTGGCTGATCGTTCTGTCATGGCCAATATGCTGTTAGACACAGGAACTACCTACACAGCAATCCCTAAGCGAGTCGCCAAGGGTTTAGGTCTGTCAATTAACCCTAAGCGGAAGAGGCGTATCCTCACCGCCAGCGGATCGTTTGAGTTGGTGCCGTGGGTTAAGCTGGACAGGGTTCGAGTCCTTGGGCAGGGCTCGGAAGATGTTGAAGCAGTGATCATAAACCTGCCCTCAAGCATTGGGCTTGATGGTCTGCTAGGCGGTTCTTACCTAAAGGATTACAGGGTGCTGATTGATTATCCACAAGGGATTTTGGAAATCGGAGGATGATAGAGCCCGGGGAAGAGGAGAAAGGGAATGCGCGTCCAAAATTGACGGGCGCCTCAATCGCTGGGTGGAGGTGCCGGGGGTGGCAGAGGTGTTGTCGGCCGATTAAGGTGGGGAGGCACTGATCTCCAAATACGGACAAAAAGGCAGGAGTGAGATGGCGAAGGCGAACTATTCCAATCGCAAATTCGCGGAAGAGGTGATGGCCGAACCGGGCGGGGAGATGATCGTACGCTGTCTCTCCTGTGGCACGTGCACGGCCAGCTGCCCCATCAGTTGGATAAACGAGAGGTATAATCCACGTCGCATCATCAAGATGGTAGGGCTGGGCATGAGGGAGGAAGTGCTTTCCAGCCCCTTCATCTGGTTCTGCTCAGCCTGTGACCTCTGCTACAGGCGTTGCCCGCAAGGGGTCAAGATCTCCGACCTGATGAAGGCCATCCGCAACATCGCCGTCAGGGAGGGCTATGAACCGCCCAGAGCCGTCGCCCAGGTGAATGAGCGCATCTGCGTGGGCTGTGGCCTTTGCGCCGAGGTCTGCCCCTACGATGCCATTGAGCTGGTGACCAAACGGGTATTGGGGCACGAGAAGGTCGTCGCCCAGGTGGACAAGCTCCTCTGTATGGAATGCGGCGTCTGCGCTGCCTCATGCCGCTCAGGAGCCATCGACGTCGTCGATTTCAGCGACGAGGCCCTCTTCCTTCGCATCACGGGGGTGGAGAGGGGGCCATTGCTTCCCGTGGAGGCAACGCTATGAACGAGAAGCCATCGGATTGGGAGCCAAGGGTATTGGCCTTTATGTGCAACTGGTGCCTCTATACCAAGGCCGACCAAGCTGACATCGCTAAGGCCCAGGAGCTGTCCGATGTTCAGGTGGTAAAAGTTCCTTGCTCGGGGAGGATCAACCCACTTTTCATCCTCAAAGCCCTGGAGGAAGGCCACGATGGGGTGTTAGTGGTGGGTTGCCATCCGGGGGATTGCCATTACAAGGAGGGCAATTACCTCGGCAGGCGCAAATTCGCCACCCTGAAGAGTTTCCTGGAGTATTTAGGCATCGAGGAGGAGCGGGTGCGGTTCGCCTGGGTCTCCCCCGCTGAGAGGGGGAAGTTCTCGGGGCTGGTCAGGGAACTCATCGCGGATGTGAAGAAGCTGGGGCCGGCGAGGAAGTTAACTCGCAGCCCTGCTCAGAAGGTTAAGGGGGAGCGATGAAGGATGTTCAACGGAGGATAAGGGAGGAGGCCCGGAGACTTCTCAGTGAGGGCTTGGTAGACGTGGTCATCGGTTTTGAGAAGGGGACGCTGCCTCTGCATTCCACACCCGTCTTTATACGCGACGCAGCCGATGTGGATAGGCTGGTCTGGGACTCCTTCTGCGGGAACAATCTGGCCACCTATCTGCCCAAGATGGGCGACCAGCGGGTGGCTGTGGTGGCCAAAGGCTGCGATTCCCGCGCCATCGTCGCCCTCATCGTCGAGAAGCAGATCGCCCGCGAGAAGCTCACCATCATCGGCGTCCCCTGCCATGGAGTGATTGACCCTCATAAGGTGGTCAAAGCTGTGGAGGGAGAGATCCTGGAGGCCGAGGAGAGGGGCGAGGAGATAGTGGTCAGGGGCGAGGGCTTCGAGAAAATCCTCAGACGGGAGGATTATCTCTCTCGTGCCTGCGAGACCTGTGCCCACCGCAATCCTGTGCTCTACGACGTGTTGGTTGGAGATGAGGTGGAGGAGGACGCCTCCAGCCGCTATGCTGATGTGGAGTCCTTCGAGGCCAAGCCGCCCGACGAACGGTGGGCCTACTTTGAGCGCCAGGTGAGCCGCTGCATCCGCTGCTACGCCTGTCGCGAGGCCTGCCCCATGTGTTACTGCGAGGAGTGCTTCGTTGACCACACCAGGCCGCGCTGGATATGGCCTGGCGTGCACCCCTCCGATATCCAGATATGGCACATCGTCAGGGCCTATCATCAGACGGGGCGCTGTGTGGAGTGTGGAGCCTGTGAGCGGGCCTGCCCGATGGAGATACCGCTTCTCTACCTGACCAAGAAGCTCTGCCAGGAGGTTTGGGAGCTTTACGGCTTCGAGGCGGGGATGAGCCTGGAGGAATTGCCTCCCCTCGCCACTTTCAGCCCTGAGGATGAGGAGGGATTCATCAGGTAGTTGATCGGTCGGCTGAAAGCCAACACCTTGAACTCCTGTTCTTCAGAAGCTTCTCGGAGGCGTTGAAATGGCAATGTTAACGCTGACTGCAATTCTCCACAAAGAAGAAGACGTATACGTGGCAGAATGCCCTGAAGTTGGGACAGTTAGCCAGGGGTACACTATTGAGGAAGCCGTCGCCAATCTGAAAGAAGCAACAGAGCTCTACTTGGAGGAGTTCCCCTTGCCTGAAGTCACCAGGCCGTTGATGACCACCTTTGAGGCGGCAGTTCATGCCTAAGTTGCGCAGGGTATCGGGGCAAGAGGCCATTCGCGCATTGGAGCGACTGGGCTTCGAGCAAGTGCGGCAGCCACGTCGTGCTCAAGAAGCAAACGCCGGAAGGCGCTGTTGGATGTGTGGTGCCTCACCGACTACGTAAACTAAGCTTTGACACGCGCCGTCTATGACAAACTGGAAGATGGCACGTTTGGCGGCCAAATTCCTTTGTGCAAAGGGGTGATAGCGTTTGGGGCCACTTTGCGCGAGTGTGAAGAGGAGTTGCGTTCCACCTTAGAAGGCTGGATACTGGTCGGTCTCAAATTGGGTCATCTGCTGCCTGTGATCGCTGGCGTTGACTTGAACAGTGATGGAGGTGTAATGTGAACCCACGACAGAGTAAAGAGTTGCTTGCATTCGCAGAGGATCACGTCTGGGTCAATAGGCATATGGAAGTCCTTATTGACCGATACGCTGAACAGTGGATCGCTGTAAAAAATGGCCAAATAATCGCCAGTGCTCCGGATCTAACAAAGCTGCTATCAAATCTGCCGGATCCTGCCCATACGTGTGTTGAGTTCATCACTCGCGAGCCGCTGGAGATGGTGCTGTGATTGTTCAAGGACGTTTCATCATCCGCCCCCAAGCCGCTAAAGGGTAAAAGTGCATGGCGAAAATTACGAATTCAACGACTGGGTACCCGGTTTCAGTGACCGAGGAGTTGCTTCGACAAATCACCCGAAGGATCGTCGAGCAATTCCAGCCGGAGGCGGTTATCCTCTTCGGCTCTTATGCCTGGGGCAGGCCACACCAGCACAGCGATGTGGATTTGCTCGTCATCATGGACAGCGACGAACCTCAGGTTAAACGAGAGGTTCGAGTCCTCCAGGCTTGCCGCGTTCCTTTCCTCCCTCTGGATATCATGGTTCGGACGCGGAAAGAGATCGAGGAAAGAACGCGCATCGGCGACTTCTTTATCCGCCGCATCCTGAAGAAGGGGAAGGTGCTCTATGGGCATTAAGGAAATAATGGGATGGGTCGCAAAAGCACGGGTGATCAAGGTGCAGGGGCTTTGAGATCGCCAAGGGGGGAGAAATGATGGAGATAGATTGGCGAGAATACATCCATTCGGATCCTGAGATTCTGCTCGGCAAGCCAGTGGTAAAGGGCACGCGGCTCTCAGTTGAGTTTATCCTGGGGCTCTTTGCCGCCGGATGGACAGAGAAGCAGATCCTTGAAAACTACCCGACCCTTACGCCCGAGGGTCTGCGTGCGGTCTTTGCCTTCGCTACGGAATGCATGAGGGAAGAGGCTTTGTACACACTGCCGGCTGAGGTGATTTGATGCGCTTCCTGGCAAACGAGGATTTCCCGCTTAGGAGCGTGCATCGCCTTCGCGATGCAGGGTACGATGTAGCCAGTGTGCTCGAAGATTCCCCAGGAGCCAAAGACAGAGAGATTCTAGCGCAGGCACGGGCAGAGGAGCGGATTATTCTCACCTTCGATCGGGATTACGGCGAGTTGATTTACCGGCTCAAATTGCCGGTTCCAGCAGGCGTGGTGTACTTCCGCTTCCATCCCTCTACGCCAGATGAACCCGCTGGACGCTTGATAAGGCTGCTTAAAGCAGGCCAAATTCCGCTTTCGGGCAAGTTTACCGTTGTTGAGCGGGACAGGGTGCGTCAGCGCCCACTGCTATGGTGAACCGTACTACGGAGTTTCAAATGAAAAAAATCGCTAAATCGAAATTAAACGATTACATCGCCAAGTTAATGGAGGGCTACGCCGTCTACGGCCCTGTGGAGGAGGAGGGCATCGTCTCTTTCCGCCGCCT
>CAYYKQ010000077.1:0-8366 GCA_964440965.1 uncultured Anaerolineae bacterium
AAGGGGCTCCTCCGGGACGATCTGCCTCTGCCCGAGGTGAGCGAGGTGGACTTGGTTCGCCACTACATCCACCTCAGCCAATTAAATTGGGGCGTGGATGTCGGCTTCTATCCCTTGGGGAGCTGCACCATGAAATACAACCCCAAGGTCAATGAGGAGGCAGCCAAATTGCCGGGCTTCAGCCGCATCCACCCCTACCAGGACGAGGAGACCGTCCAGGGAGCTCTGCAGCTCATGTACGAGCTGCAAGAGTTCCTCAAGGAAATCGGCGGCTTCGTCGGCGTATCCTTGCAGCCGGCGGCCGGGGCCCACGGCGAGTTCGCCGGCATCCTCATGATGCGCGCCTATCATGAGGAGCGAGGCGACTTAAAACGCACCAAGGTGCTCATCCCCGACTCCGCCCACGGCACCAACCCCGCCTCCTCGGCCATGAGTGGCTACCAGGTGGTGGAGATAAAGTCCGATGAGCGGGGCAATGTGGACCTGGAGGAGCTCAAGGCCCACTGCGACGAGACGGTGGTCGGCCTGATGCTCACCAACCCCAGCACCCTCGGCCTCTTCGAGGAGCACGTCCTAGAGGTTGCCGAGATCATCCATGACTGCGGCGGCCTGATGTTCTGCGACGGAGCCAACATGAACTCCCTTCTGGGCATCGCCAAGCCATGTGAGATGGGTTGCGACGTGATGATGTTCAACCTCCACAAGACCTTCTCCACCCCTCACGGCGGCGGAGGCCCCGGCGGCGGGCCCGTCGGCGCCTCCGAGAGACTGGTGAAATACCTGCCCGGCCCCATCGTGGTTAAGGAGGGGGATAAATACCACTTGCGGATGCCCGAGAAGAGCATCGGGCGGGTGAAATCCTTCTACGGCAACTTCGCCGTCTGCGTCAAGGCTTACACCTACATCAGGATGCTGGGTGCCGAGGGCTTAAGACAGGTAAGCGAGGATGCTGTCCTGGCGGCGAATTACATCCTGGCCAAACTCAAGGGGGTTTACCCTCTGCCCTACGACCGCATCTGCAAGCACGAGTGCGTCTTCTCCGGCAGAGGGATAGCCGAGGATATCCACACCATGGACATCGTCAAGCGGCTGATGGATTATGGCTTCCACCCGCCGACGGTCTACTTCCCGCTCATCGTTCCCGAGGCCATCATGATAGAACCCACCGAGACCGAGAGCAAGGAGAGGCTAGACGCTTTCATCGAGGCGATGGTCCAGATTGCCAAGGAGGCCAAAGAACAGCCGGATCTTTTGCATGAGGCACCGCACACCACCCCCGTGAGGCGCCTGGACGAGGTGAGGGCTGCCCGGCATCCGGTGCTAAGGTGGATGCCGAAATAGGCATGAAAAACGGGTTGCTCAGTCCCTTTGAGCAACCCGTTTAAAATACGCAGCATTCCCGGCCATATCGAAAAGTCAGGCCCAATTCCTGGGCCATCGCCTTTGCCTCCCGCGATGGACTTACGATCTTATTGACGCCGGCCCTCACAGCTAAGGGGTCGAGCCGGGCTCGGTAATCTCCGTGGGGTCGCATGCATCCTAAATGGATGGGTACATTGGGGAAGCAGATCCTAGCTTCCGCCAAGATGTCCACTACGGCTTCGATAGGCGGGGGCTTTCGGTCAGCATAACGGGTTCCAGGAGTGGGGATCAGGACGAGGAAAACCAGACCCTCTGTCCCCAGTCTCTTTAGGATCTCCAAAGCTCGATGCTCATGGCCGAGCTCCCCACCTTTGAGCCCGACGGTGATGTGGGTGAAGACCTTTGCATACCTCCGTGCGGCCTCGTAGCTTTTGACATAGTCTTCCACACCGCGATCCAGGCCGTAGACCTTGTGGATCGTCTCATCGTCGCCCACGAAATCGAAGGACACGACATCCACATAGGGGGCTATCCTCCGCATATCGGCCTCCTCGATGAGCCCCACGTGCCAGTTCATCTTGCGCCCTCGACGGATGGCTTTGATCTCCTCTAGATGTTCGGTCACGGGCACCCTTCCCCATTTGTCACAGCCGCCGGAGATAAGGCAGCTGGTAGCTCCTCTTATTTTCCCTTGTGCTTCCCAGATGGGGGTCATGTGGCGGAGGTAACGGCCTCCGCAATGGGCGCAATTCAGCTCGCAATAGCTGCCTGTGAGGCTGATGAGGGCTGTGTCTAAGGGGTAGTCGAATTCGATCTCCAAGGGGAAGTTAGCCCTCCTGACCTGCCAGGCCTTCTCCAGCTTTGCATTCATTCTATCTTATTCCCCAGAATGCATCGGCTCTCCGCCAATGATTTTCTCACAATGCTCGGAAGATAGATCGTCGCTGAAGGGCGTGCGGCATTGCTTCCCCAGTGCTCGATGATGACATCCATCAGCTCACTGGATTCAACATCGGTATGGTTATCTGGATTGGGGCCATGGCGGAAGTTGAAGGCATCCACCTCCTCTGCGTACGGTTCCCAGGATGTTTCCCATAGCCATAGGGCATAGTTCATATCCCGCTGCTCGAATAGATCCATCTGATCGTCTATGAAGTCAGCTGCGCCTGGTTCCCAGCGCATCACCCCGAATTCGTTGGCAGCTACGGGCACGTCGTGTATGGCCGTGAAGCTGTCCACTGTCGAGAGCAGATCATCCAGCCAGGCTCGATCCACCTGGTCATCACTCCCGTCATCGTCAGCATCGAATATGCCTGGGTAAGTATTGGTGAGGGCAGGTGGTTCCTGATGGGTGTAGACGAAGGGCTCATATTGGTGCACTATGTAGACTGTGCGCTGGTCTCCAGTTGGCTTAAGGTAAGGTAGCCACTCCGCAGCACTGTAGCCCATCCCGCCAATGAGGATAGGAGTGTTAGGATCGACCTCGCGGATGGCGGCGGTGATGCGGGGGTAGAGCTGAGTCCAATCGTACAACGTGCCTCCATACTGAGCGTAGAACTCCTCCGGATCCCAAATGTCCAAGGGGTCACCTGCGGGGAAGCTGCCCACCTCGTTGGAGTTGGGCTCCACCATCAGATCATAGCCCACCACAATGGGGTTATCTTTGTAGCGTTGGGCGGTATAACGCCACATTTCCACCCAGGCATCCTGGGCTGCCTGATCCGCCCAGACGCGGTTGTTATAGTAGGTGGGATCAAACCAACCCCCCTCGGGATCGCTGACGGTATCCTCACCCCAGAAGGCCCAGAACTCGCTGCGGCCCGGCCCGGTGCGGAAGCTTATCACAGCGAACATGTTGGCCCGGGCTATCATGGTCAGTAGGTTGTCCAGGTTGTCCTGGATGTCCTCATCGAGGGTATAGGGCGGGGTTTCGGTGAACAGGCCAGGATGGGAGATGTTGACGTAGTTGGCGCCCAGCGCGGCCAGGCGGTCAAAGTCCTCCTGGGTGTAGGGTGGCCCCACAGGGCCAGGTCCCATGAAGGTGGGGCCGTCTAACTCGGGGTAGACGCGGCGCTGATAGATGTTCGCGCCGCGCAGTTGGGTGCCATTCGCCCACAGCGCCCACTTGTTGGGGCCGGGCGTTGCCTCGCCCGTGGGCGTAGGGGTAAGCATCTCTGTCGGTGTAGGGGTCGGCGTGGGCGTGACCGTCGAGCTGGGGGGCGCGGCCATCCCCTGGATCACCACGGCGGCGGCCGTATCCAGCATAGGCAGGGTCACGCTCAGCCGGCCGTCGCTGACGCTCTGGTCGAGAGGGCCGCCGGCTCCGCCCGGGGCATTCCATATGACCGACGTGGGAGCAAAGGAGTGAGGTAATCGGACGCTGATGCCGAGGTCACCGTAGGTCCGTGTCCGGTCGAAGTTCACCAGAGTGATGATGATAAATGGGCCATCGGTATTTATGCCCGTGCGGGCCTCGATCAGCACCCGCCCCTTGTCAACATCCGGGAGGTCGGTGGTCAGCACGTCACTGGTCACGGCGCTGAAGGGATAGATGGTCACCCCATCCAGTGCATTGACCGCCCGTGGCCGGCACCACTCGTCCCTGCTGCCCGTATCCCCGGTCACGGCCAACCTGCCCCCCGCGGCCGTGTAGGCGCGCAGCAGTGCCGCTTCGGCGTCGCTCAGACAGGCGGCGTCAGGCAGCACCAGCCAGGCGTAGCGCATTAGCTCGCCCAGCGACCACTGGCCGGTCACAATGTCGAAGGGGATCTGAGCTTTGAGCAAATCCTGCGCCCGGTTCCTGTACTCCTTGATGTAAACCGTGTCCTCATAGTCAAACTTGTCCTCACCGGCGTTCTCGCCGTCGAGGAAGTCGCGGGTCCGCGGGCTGTACCATACCGCCACATCGGCCATGGAGGTACTGTGGTAAGCCAGGCTGGCATTGGCCGCCAGCCAGGGGAAGACAAGGGGGCGGCTGCCGGTGGTCTCGTCCACCATCTCCGGCCCTTTGGCCTCGTAGAAATTGGCCCCCTCCGCCAGGTGGATGCCGGCCTCGCGCAGGCTGTCATCCACTCCTCCGGCGTAGGTCAGGATCCAGCCCGGCTTGCCTTTGTTGGCTGCTGTGGCGAATTTAACCATCAGCGCATAGTCGCGCCACTGCTTAAGGGTCGCCCACTTCATGCCGCTGCTGTCCTGATCCACAGGTTCCAGCTCATGGGCTGTGGCCACATGGGTATCTTCGGTGAACTCCAGCGGGTCCTGGGCATACTGGGTGACGAAGTTTGAGTCCATCCCCCAGTTCTCGGTGAAGCAGACCAGATCCGGGTCCACCGCCCGGGCAGCGGCGCACATGTCCTCCACGAAGCGGGCGATGGAGGTCATGCGCCAACGGACGAACTGCCGCCAGGCCAGGTCATCCCAATCCTTCGCAGGGATGGTGGCGTGGCCGTAGGCGGCCTGGAATGCAGCCCGGCTGTAAGAGTCGTGGGAGGGCCACAGGTCGTCGAACTGGCCGATGGAGGTTGGCAGGTAAGCGACATCCATCCATAGCCCGTCGGTCCCTGTGGCGGCGATCTCTCGGATGCGGCCGATGTAGAAATCCCGGTAGGGGGATTCCGGCGATAGCCAGACGTCCAAGTCGTCTTCTTCAAGCCAGGGGACATCCTCCACACCCCTGAATTGAAGGGGATTGCCGCGGCGATCGATCTGCATCCACTGGGGATGTTCGGCCGCCGGATTGCGCCCGCTGGCGGCGCATCCTTCGCACACCAGTTCCAGGCTGGTGAGGTACCAGACGACCTTAAGGCCCTTGGCATGGGCACGGGGCAAGACCCTATCGCGCATTAAGGCCAGCACCTGATTAAACTCGTTATCATCAGCCCAGGCGGTATAACTCCAGCCGGTGGGTGCGTCGGCAATGAGCACGGTGACGCCATCGTCGGCCGCCTGTTGGAGCTTGGCATCGATCTCAGCGTCGCTCATCTCTGGATCGAAGGAGGCGCCGGCCAACCGTGCCTCAAAGGCCCAATCGGGGAAGGGAGGTATAGCAGGTGTCTGTGTGGCTGTAGGTGGCGGAGAGGGTGTAGTTGTTGGTGTGGACGTTAGCGTGGGCGTGTTGGTCGAGAAGGGGGACCAACTCCTGGCTACCCAGGGCAGGTAACACTTGAAAGTCATGGAAGCGAGGCCTTGTAAAGAGGGGTGAGCACGTGTTAGCCCAGATGAGAACAGGCACAGCAGGAGCAAAGCGATCCCGATAGTCAGCAGGAAGGGTGTGCGCTTCATCTATGCTCTCCTTGCGAAGGAATCGCCCTTCTCCACAGCGTCCAGCCGGTCAGCGTGCCATCATCGAGGAGGGATGGTTCCTCAGCACCAGCGGCAGGTAGATGCGCCAGCCAGATGGGGCAGCACCGCAGACCTCGACCTCAACATCGTCCAGATAGAAGCTGGTGGGGTTTGCTGCGTTGGTCTCAGCATGGAAGGTTATGCCCACCATGTGGCCGGCATAGCTACCCAAATCGAAGGTGCTCTGATGCCAGGCGTCCCTGGGCGAGCTGTTAGTAAGGGTCTCGATGACCATTTCCTGGCCCTCCTTACCGACTACCACAACCATGACATCTGCTCCGGGATTCGGATCAGCGCTCTCCACATACCACCAGTAGGAGAGGGTAATAGAGGTGGCGGTAGGTGGAAGTTCTACGCCGGCGAAGAGCTCGTCAACGGCGTTATTCACCCTGCCCAAGCGGACGCTGTGGATGCCGCCGTGGGCATGGGTGGTGGTGACCTGTGTCCCGCCGGCTGTGCCCCATGGTGGAAGGAGGCCGGCTTCGAAGTCGCCGTTGGGCAGGACGTTCTCACAGGGGGCAACAGCAGTTGTGTACCGCCAGAGGCTCTGGCCGTCCGTTCCGGCGAACACCGTCTGCGGGCTGCCTGGGGCGACGCCCAGCGCTGTGACGTAACGGCTCCATGGCGGCGAGCCCAACTGGGTCCACGAACCGCCCCGATCCGTGGACACGAAGACGCGGACAAAGGCGGCGTAGAGGGTACCATCGCTGATGTAGTTGGGCGAGAGCGCCAATTCGTAGACGTACAGGTCGGTCAGCCCGTTGTTGACCGCGCTCCAGGAGCTCCCGCCATCGGCGGATTTGAAGACCCCACCGCCATCGGTCCCGGCGAAGAGGGTGTGGTCGGTGGCATAGCCTGGCGAGATGGCCAGGGCGGTCACGTTCAAGTTAGCGAGTCCGTTGTTGACCGCGCTCCACGAACTGCCGCCGTCGGTGGATTTGAACACCCCGCCGCCGCTGGTCCCGGCGAAGAGGGTGTGATCACTGGCGTAGTTAGGGGAGATGGCCAGAGCCTGCACCTGCTTTGAAGGGAGCCCGGCGCTGGCATCGCTCCAGGAATTGCCGCCGTCGGTGGACTTGAAGACACCCCCGTTCCTGGTGCCAACGAAGAGGGTATGGTCGGTGGCATAGCCTGGGGAGATGGCTAGAGATATCGCGTTCAGATCGGTTAGCCCGCTGTTGACCGCGTTCCAGGAATTGCCGCCATTGGTGGACTTGAAGACCCCACCGCCGTAGGTTCCGGCGAAGAGGGTGTGGTCGCTGGCATAGCCTGGCGAGAGGGCCAGGTCCGTCACCCACAAGTTGGTCAGTCCACTGCTGGCTGCTACCCACGAGCCGCCGCCGTCGGTGGATTTGAAGACCCCACTGCTGTAGGTCCCGGCGTAGATCGTGTGATCGCTGGCGTAGTTGGGAGAGATGCCCAGGGCCATTACATAGATGTTAGTGATGCCATTACTGGCCGTACCCCAGGAACTGCCGCCATCGGTGGACTTGAAGACCCCACCGCCGTAGGTTCCGGCGAAGAGGGTGTGATCGCTGGCATAGCTTGGCGAGAGGGCGAGCGATTGCACGTGGGTGTTGGTCAGCCCGTTGTTGACCGTGCTCCAAGAACTACCGCTGTCGGTGGATTTGAACACGCCCCCGTAGGTCCCAGCGAAGAGGGTGTGATCGGTAGTGTAACCCGGCGAAAGGGCCAGAGCATATACGTACAGGTCGGTCAGCCCATTATTGACCGCACCCCAGGAGCTGCCGCCATCGGTGGACTTGAACACCCCGCCGCCGCTGGTCCCGGCGAAGAGGGTGTGATCACTGGCGTAGCCTGGCGAGAGGGCGAGCGATTGCACCATGGTGTTGGTCAGCCCGCTATTGACCGCGCTCCATGAACTGCCCCCGTCGGTGGATTTGAACACCCCGCTGTAGGTGGCAGCGAAGAGGGTGTGGTCGCTGGCATAGTTAGGGGAGATGGCCAGGGCGGTCACGTTCAAATCAGTGAGCCCATTGTTGACCGCGCTCCAGGAGCTGCCGCCGTCGGTGGACTTGAAAACCCCGCCCCCGTAGGTCCCGGCGAAGAGAGTGTGATCGGTGGGATAGTCAGGGGAGGTGGCCAAGGCGTACACGTGGAAGTGCGTGATGCCCGTGTTGACCGCTTGCCATGTGTTCCCCCCGTCAGTGGATTTGGAGACGCCGCCGTGCAAGGAGCCATTGAAGACCGTCTTGTCAGTGGCGTAGCCAGGCGAGATGGCCAGCGCCCTGATCTGTTCGTAGGTAAGGCCGGTGTTAGCCGCCGTCCACGTGCTGCCTCCATCGGTAGATCTGAAGATCCCGCCCTCCGAGGTACCAGCGAATATGGTGTGATCGCTGGGATAGTTGGGGGAGACAGCCAGGGCCTTGATGATGCCTCCGTACATCCCTTGGGAGCTTTGCACCCAGGTACTTCCGTTGGTGCCATGAGCAGACCAGCCAACAACCGAGTTGGCAATGAGGGGTACCATCAGCGCCATCAGCATACCGATCAAAGTCATTCGGGTTCGCATCTTTCTCTCCTCTCAATAATCGTCCCCTGGAGGTTTTGTATCCTACTCTTCTGGTAAAGGCAATGCCCTGTTCTCTGCTTTACAGGCATTTTACCCCAAGCTTTGCAAAAACGCAATGGGAGGCACCTCC
>CAYYKQ010000078.1:0-8357 GCA_964440965.1 uncultured Anaerolineae bacterium
CTTTGGCTATGATGGAGCTCAAGGGGATGGTGAGGCAGGTGGGAGGGATGCACTACGTTTTAGCTAGGGAGGGGAGGGCGGAATACACCATAGATTAAAGTGGTTGCCTGATCACAGCTTAACCGGCGGTTCCAGCGCCTTTAACCACCCGGGGTGTCAGGCCTAAACGGTGGTGCAACTAAAGCACAGGGGGCAAAGTTGTACATTTTAATCATGGCTGGGGGGAGCGGGACGCGGCTTTGGCCCTGCAGCAGAGGAGAACGGCCGAAGCAACTCCTGAAGTTGACATCCGAAAGGACAATGCTCCAGGAGACCTATGAGCGCATCGCTCCCCTTGCATCTAATGAAGACATCTTCGTGATCACCAATCGGGCTTACGCTGACATCGTCCGAGAACAGCTCCCCCAGCTGCCGGAGGGCAACATCATTGCCGAGCCTGAGGGTCATGGCACGGCGCCCTGCATCGGGCTGGCTGCCCTCTACTTGGAAAAGCGCGACCCCGAAGGGGTGATGGCCGTCCTCCCCGCCGATCACTTCATCGCCGAGGAGGAGAGATTCCGACGCATCCTCACAGCAGCAGCCCAGGTAGCTGAGGAAGGCCACTTGATGACCCTGGGGATCAGGCCCACTAAACCCACCACCGGTTACGGCTACATCCGTCGAGGCGCACTTTTAACCCACGTGGGGAAATTTGAGGTCTTTCGGGTCGAGGAATTTGTGGAGAAGCCGAGACTGGCCACTGCACAGAGGTTTCTACGCAGTGGCCAGTATTATTGGAACAGCGGCATGTTCGTCTGGAAGGTCTCGACCATCCTGGGCGAGATCGAGAGGTTCATGCCTGCTTTGTATTCCCAGCTGATGGAGATCAAGGCCGTCTTAGGCACCCCTGAGGAGGGAGAAACCCTGGAGCGGGTCTGGGCCCAGGTGGAGGATGAGACCATTGACTACGGGGTGATGGAGCATGCGGAGGACGTGGCGGTGATCCCTGCTGACATCGGCTGGAGCGATATAGGGGACTGGGCGACCTTATACGAGCTCCTGCCAGCAGATGGGGAGGGCAACGTGGTGGTAGGAGAGCACGTGGGCCTGGACACTAAGGGGTGCCTGGTGCACAGTTCCCGACTGGTGGCCACCATCGGCCTCGAGGATATGATCATTGTGGATACGGGCGACGCCGTGTTGATCTGCCCCAAGGATCGGGCTCAGGATGTGAAGAGGCTGGTGGAGAAGCTGAGGGAGATGGGCAAGGAGAGGTATCTGTAATCGATCGAGAGGGTTCACGTCAGAAGTCAAAGGGAAATTGGATCACGGCGAGGCCGTTCGCCGGCTGATTCTCCAGAGGGGGGAGGGTCATTGCTGCACCAGTAAACCCAATGCAGTGCCCTCTGCCCCTTCCCCTGTTGGGGAAGCCTCGCAGCTATCTTAAAGTCTTGCCATTGACGGGACTTTCGTAAAGCAAGGGGGGAATGAAATGCCAAAGTACGCGTTTTTTAAAGGGGACTTCGTGCCCATCGAGGAGGCTAAGGTCAGCATCATGACTCACGCCTTCAACTATGGCACGGGCTGCTTTGAAGGGATACGAGCCTACTGGAGCGAGGAGGACGAGCAGCTTTACCTCTTCCGTGTCATCGAGCATTATCAGCGCTTCCACAACTCCTGCCGCATCCTGCTCATCGATATGCCATACAGTGTGGAGAGGTTGGTTGAGATCACAACGGAGCTCCTCCGCAGAGAGGGATACAGGGAGGATGTCTATATCCGTCCCTTAGCTTACAAGGCCACCGAGGCCATCGGTGTGAGGCTGCATGACCTGGAGGACGAGTTTGCCCTCTTCGCCCTACCCTTCGGCAAGTATATCGCGGTGGAGGAGGCCAGGGCTTGTGTCTCCTCCTGGAGGAGGATAGACGACCCCATCATACCGGCAAGGGCCAAAGTCACCGGTGGCTATGTCAATTCGGCCTTGATCAAGACCGAGGCTGTTAAAAATGGCTTTGACGAGGCCATCGTCCTTAATGAGGATGGTCACGTTTCGGAGGGAAGTGGGGAGAACGTCTTCATTGTCCGCGATGGGAAATTGATCACCCCTCCGGTAACAGCGAACATCCTGGAGGGGATAACCAGGGCAACCGTCCTGCAGATAGCTGAGGAGGAGTTGGGGATAGAGACCGTGGAGCGCCAGATAGACCGCACCGAGCTCTATGTGGCCGAGGAGGCCTTCTTCACCGGCACAGCGGCCGAGATAACGCCCATTGTCGAAATAGACCATCGCCCGGTGGGAACGGGCCATACGGGCCCCATCACCAAGAGGCTGCAGACCCTCTACTCCGCTATCGTGCGCGGGAAAGTAGAGAGATATCGGGAATGGTGTACCCCTGTGTATCCCAAGTGAGAGCCCCACCTCAAGGAGGTGCCTATGGTCTGGAAGCCTCGACGCTCGATAGGGGGCTTAGTGGGGGTAGCTGCAATCCTTTCGGTGCTGGCCATCGACTGGATGTTGTTCTCTCGATTGATGAGGAGCCCTGTGAGTTTAGCCTCCTTCGCTTTAGCCTTAGCCATCCTCTCCAGCTTGCCCCTGCTGATCTTCCTCACCCATCGGACCTATGGCTTCTTTAACCTGCGATACCAACTGGATCGCAATGGCTTGACCATCACTTGGGCGGATACCCAGCAGGTCATCCCTCTGGGCGAGATCATCCGCATCGTGGATGGGGTGTCCATCAAGACCAGAGGGGTGAGATGGCCGGGCTACTGGATAGGCCGTAAAGAGGTAAGGGGAGTGGGATCGGTCCTCTTCTATGCAACCTGCCCTCCGGCAGAACAACTTCTGGTGATGACCCCCAATGTAAGCTATGCCATCTCGCCGACCGCTAAGGAGGAGTTCATCGCCGCTTTCGAGGTCAAGCGCCGATTGGGGCCTACCAAGAAGCTGAACCAGGGGATCCATCAGGCACGCTTCAGAAGCTGGCCCATCTGGGGGGATAGAGGGGTCCTTTTGCTTGTGGCTCTAGGCTTCCTAGCCAACCTTGCCCTTTTCGCCTATCTCTGCTGGCGTTACCCGGCCCTGCCTGAGCTCCTGCCTCTACATTGGGATGCCTCAGGGCAGGCAGATCGGATCGGCACCCGAGGCCAGCTGTTCTTATTGCCCATCATAGGTCTAGCCACTATGCTTGCCAACTGCGGCCTCGGATTTTCCATCTATGGTCGGGAGAAGTTAGGGACCTATCTATTGTTGGGGGGAGCCGCCATAGTACAAATCTTCCTCTGGCTGGCTGCCCTTAACATCATCGGTCGATAGGAACAGGATTACACGGATCGAAAAGCCTCTATGATCCGTGTAATCCGTGTTTTCAGCTTAGATAGCCTCGTAGTTTACGACTGCGGCGGGGATGGCGCAGCCTGCGCAGGGCCTTGCCCTCGATCTGACGGATGCGCTCCCGCGTTAGGCCGAACTTCTGCCCCACCTCTTCTAAGGTGTAGCAGCGGCCGTCCTGCAGACCGAAGCGGTAGCGGAGGATGCGGGCCTCGCGAGGGGTGAGGGTGGAGAGCGCTTCCTCTATCCTCTCCCGCAACAGCTCTCGGGAGACCTGTTGGAAGGGGGAGGGCGTGCTTTCGTCCTCGATGAAGTTGCTCAGCTCGTTGTCTCCCTCCTCGCCCACAGGCTTCTCCAAGGAGAGGGGTTTCCAGGAGACCTTCAGCATCCACTGCACTTTCTTGGGCTCGATGTCCATCTCCTCGGCTATCTCCTCAGGGGTAGGCTGGCGGCCCTGCTCCTGCTCCAGCTTCCTCGCCGTCTTGTAAAGCCTGCGTATGCGGTCGTTCATATGGACGGGGACGCGGATGGTCCTTCCCTGGTCGGCGATGGCCCTGGTGATGGTCTGGCGTATCCACCAGGTGGCATAGGTCGAAAACCTATATCCCTTGCGGTAGTCGAACTTGTCCACCGCCTTCATCAGGCCCAGGTTACCCTCCTGGATCAGGTCCAGGAAAGGCACCCCTCTCCCCATGTACCTCTTGGCGATGGAGACCACCAGGCGGGTGTTGGCCTTTATCAGGTGATCTCGAGCGGCTTTCGCATCCTCTATTATCCGCTTTAGCTCCTCCAGCTCCTCCGGATCATGGCCATCGTTGGCCAGGAGTTCCAAGCGTTTGCGGGCTTCCTTTCCCCTCTCTATCCTCTTAGCCAGCTCCACCTCTTCCTCTTGGGACAGAAGAGGGGTCTTTGCCATCTCCTTCAGGTAGAGGCCGATGGTGTCATCGCTGGAGATTCCACTCAGGTCGAAGCTGTCCTCCTCCGGATTGGTTTCCTCCTTCAACTCCTCCTTCTCAACCTCTTGCTCACTGTCATAGACTTCGATCCCAGCTTCATAGAGAAGGGAGAATATCTCTTCCAGCTGGTCCAAATTCTCCTCCGCTTCTGGGAAGACTTCCAATATATCATCAGGGGTGAGATAGCCCTGCTCTCTGGCCTTTTCTAACAACTCCGGCGCTATTTTCAATTCCTCTTCCATCGCAAGTTTCACCATATCTTACATCACCTCTACAGTAATTGTTTAAGCACCGCTAAGCGGGGATCAACGGCTTCTTCTTTGCATCCACATGGGCCCTCGTTCAGATTCTGTCCGCATCGGCTGCAAAGCCCGAGGCAATCGGGACGGCAGAGGGGCTTGATGGGCAAGTTTAAGATAATGCGCTCCCTAAGGGCTGGGGTTAGGTCTAGAATGCCATCCCCGGCGATGGGGAACTCGGGCTCCTCTGCCAGCTTGTTGGGAGAAAGGCTGAATTGATCTGCCAGATGAATGGTTAAGGGCTGAGCGAACATCTTTAAGCAGCGAGCACATTGCAGCTGCACTTGGGTTTGGAAGTTGCCTTTAGCGAAGATGCCCTTATTGGTGCGAAGGAACTCCACGCTGCCTCGTAGAAAGTCGACGGTCAAGTCGTTGCCCAGTTTTCGTCGGCCTTCGTTTACGGTAAAGAACCGGGTGGAACCCGGTGCTTCTTTTAACAGTTCAGCAAGTTTAAATCGGATCATCCTTACCTCATAAAAAAAGCAGCTTGCGGCTAACCTTTTTGGTCAGCCATCTCTATTGTTTTCAACAATTATACCATATAAAGGGCACTATGTCAAGTTCAGGGCGGATTTTTTAAGGAAAAATGGGGGCGAGGATGGCCTCGCCCCCTGCTGCTATCCCTTCATCACGGCCAGGGGTTGTAATCTGGCCACCTTACGGGCCAATCCCGCCCGGTGCACTACTTCCACTACTCTATCGACATCCTTGTAGGCCTCGGGGGCTTCCTCAGCCAGCCCGGCCATGCTGCCGGCTCTCACCCGGATGCCCTGGGCTTCCAGTCGGTCTCTCAGCTCCGAGCCACGGATCTTCCTTTTAGCCGCTTTGCGGCTCATCAACCTCCCTGCCCCATGGCAAGTGGTGCCGAAGGACTCCTCCATCGCCTTTTGGGTGCCCACCAGCACATAGGAGGCAGTGCCCATATCCCCCGGGATGAGCACGGGCTGGCCGACGTGGCGGTAACATTGGGGCACATCGGGATGGCCAGCCGGGAAGGCGCGCGTTGCCCCTTTGCGGTGGACACATAGCTTCATCTGCTCACCATTCACGGTATGGGTCTCGAACTTGGCGATGTTGTGGGCCACACCGTAGAGGAGGTGGAGTTCCCAGTCCTTCACTTTGCCGGCCAGCACTCGTTCGAAGGCCCGGCGGACGAAATGGGTGATACATTGGCGGTTGGCGAAGCCGTAGTTTGCTGCGCAGGCCATAGCGGAGAAGTACCGTCGCCCCTCTGGGGAATCGATGGGGGCGCAGACCAGCTCCTTATCGGGGAGCTTGATGCCGTATTTAGCCACCGCGCTCTGGAGCGCTTTGACGTAGTCGGTGCAGACCTGATGGCCCAGGCCACGGGAACCGGTGTGTATCTGGACGGCCAGCTGCCCTTTGAAGAGGCCAAAGGTCTTAGCCACCTCTTCATCATAGACCTCGGTCACCTCCTCCACCTCCACGAAGTGGTTGCCTGCACCTAGGGTACCCAATTGGGCCCTTCCGCGCTCCTTGGCCCTTCTGCTCACGGCCTCGGGATCGGCCCCAGCTATGCATCCCCCCTCCTCCAGACGCTCTAAGTCTTCCCCGATGCCATACCCATGCTTCACCGCCCATCTCGCCCCTTCCCGCAGGACCTCGTCCATCTGGGCATCTGAGAGCTTGATGGCCCCTTTCTTCCCCACGCCGCTGGGCACAGTGCGGAAGATGGCGGTGATCAAATCCGAGATGTAAGGCTTGACCTCCTCGGCGTAGAGCTCCGAGAGCAGGAGTCGCACGCCGCAGTTTGAGACCACGAAGCCATTGGCGATGAAGTTGTGGTCGGAGTGAGAGACGGTGAAATCATAGACATAGCCATCGAAGTCGAAAATGGGCTCGATGGAAGCGATGCGCTCCCAAACCATCCCGCTTTGGCCAAGGCCCCAGGTGGCTTCTTCGAGGTACTCGTCGAAGGTGGGAAAGTCACCGCCGACGCGCACGCTCGTCTCTCTGCCCTCGTAGATGGAGCGCTCTAAGAATCGCCGGTTGACGTAAGGGCCTGTCAATTCGCTGTAGATTTGGGAGGGGGCGATCCCTTCGGCGTGCCCGGCGACGGCCATCTCCGCCGCCCTCTCCCTGATTTCTATCACCGCCTGCTTACGCTTGAGATATTGAACGGCAGCATTGGCCAGTGCGCGACGCTCCCTATTGTACTCAAAGCCCACCCTGCCCCAGAGATTGAGTAAGCTCTCCGGCGTGGAGGAGAGGACCAGGCGCAGGCGGTGGGAGGAAGTGCCGTCCTTGTTCCGTTGTTCCTTCCGCTGGATTATCTTCCTTATCTCGACCCCGAACTCGGCTAGGACTCGGGCGATGCCCTCCAGAAAGGCACGACCGCTCTCGACGAAGCCCTCGTGTTTGTTTAAGGACAGCGTTGGGCAGTAGAAGTTGTAGTTACGGCCTTTATATGCCTTCGGGGTGGAGAGCTCCGCGCCAAAGAGGGCTGCCAGGAAGAGCCTCTTTTGCCAGAGCGGGGCCTTGAAGAGCCAGGTGGGTACTTCATAATCCTGGGTGGCCTTGTTGCCGACAGGGATGCCCAAGGCCACCAGCAGGGCGGCGAAGCTGCTGCCCGTTACCTTAAAGCTGTGCTCCACGTGGGTGAATTCGTAATCGGCGTAAGTAGTCGTTATCTTGTGCTCTCGCTTGCGGGTGTAAACCTGCGATGGGGTGAAGCCGATGGCGGCGATATCTTTCCTGATTTCCTCCAGATCCTCAGGTTTGCCGTAGAACCAGGTCGCCCCTTGCCCCCTCCGATTTTGGAAATAGATGGTTCCATCGCCGAAGAGATAGCCCATCACCTTTAGCAGATATGGGAGCTGGGGGGAATTGTACCTCAGGGGCAAAAGGTTGCGCTTCTTCAGGTGGGCGATGACCTGTTCTAGGCCATGGCCGCGCGAATTTTTGCCCAGGCTGAGCAGCAGCTCTTTGATGTTCTCCTCGTCGAGGATTACTTCGTCGCTCGGCTCCTCGTAGGGCACGCCCTCGAAGGGATACATCGCTACCTGGTCACCCACCCTCAGGGCCTCCGCTTCGACCATCCCGTCGGGGGTCCAGAAGGGGTGGTCGGCGGTGGCTACAATCTCGTCCCCCGCCTCGGTGGTGATGCGATAGACCGTGTTGTGGGGCCTGATCTTGAGGTAACGCACCACCCCCGTCGTGGCTTCTCGCTCGGCTCCGAAGTCCTGGCAGCATAACTCTGCCTCTTGCCAACGGCTCTCCATCTCAGCGATGGGCAAGCGGTAGCCGTGCTTATGGAGGATCAGGGCATCGCCGCTCAGACAGTTTATATCGTAGCCAACCGCTCCGGGCGAGATGATGCCGTCGGGGTAGCGGGTGGCGATCACCCCTCCGATGGGCGGGCCGTAGCCCTGGTGGGCGTCGGGCATGACTAAAACGTACTTGACCACTCCTGGCAGTGTGGCGGTGTTAACCAATTGCTCCAAGGTACGATCCCTGAAGGTCGCTTCCAAAAGCTCCTCATCGGCGTAAATCCTGGCCGGCACCCTCATGTCCGGGCGATAGCTCTTCGGTATCTCGTAGAGGTAGTCCGTGATGCGCCTCAAATCCTGTTTGGTAACCATTTTCCCCTCCTTAGGCCTTTCCAACTATCACGCATTAATTCATTCATCTGCATCTAACATATTAAACAATCCCCTGGGAAGAGCACAAAATCTGCCGTCGGGTCAAAATGCTCCGCCAATTTTATCGCACCCATTTTACCCCTCCTGGGCTCGTCAAATATCGAAAGTGATGGTGGCAGCGTATCCGTCC
>CAYYKQ010000079.1:0-8258 GCA_964440965.1 uncultured Anaerolineae bacterium
GAAATATCTATTCCACAGGGCGAGCGAGCTCATCATCAATTGTGCAACAACTCTACTCTAAGATCTGAGCCGATTTTGCCCCCCAACGCGGAAGATGAGGGTGGTTGAAAAACGGGGCCTGCTCCTGGGCTTGATGATAAATATCCCCCTTATCCTGCTGTTTGGATGGTCGCTGAGCGATACCATCCAAGTCACGATACAGGTTAAGGGGGATATTTGCATTGCTAATGTCGGTGGCTATCCTCTGAGCATAACCGACCCCCGCTATCCAGTGGGCAAGGTGGGATTGTATTTGGAGGACTCCCATTCCTCGCCACTGTGGATGTTGATGGGCAGGCTGGCCAGAGGGGAGATCACCGTCACTGATCTTGAAACCGACCATCGGTTGCTCTGCCAAGGTTGGAACAGTCGATGGAAGACGCCTCAACCAGGTAGCGGAGTCCTGATCCTGCTAGGGGATGAAGGATGGCGGGATTACCGCGTTCAAGCTAAGCTGCCCCAGCACTGGAAGCGGATAGGGGTCTTGGTTAGGGCCTCCGACCAGGGGAGTGGATATCTGTTTTGGCTCCGGCCGAAACACGAGAGCATGGGATGGGAATTGTGGAAGGAGAGCCGCCCGCTGGAGAGCCTTGCTATCGGAAGGTTCCGGCAGAGCTTCTCCTCGGCACTTAAGGCCTGCCTTCGAAGGATTTTGGGCTCATATCTGGGGGGATTAGGAATCCTATTGGCCTGCCGGGTCACATGCCCGGCCCTGGCCGTGTTCCCCTCCTGGCGTAAACTGCAGACTAAGCTTCGGGGTTCCCCTCTGAAAGGATTCCTGCGTCTGCGCGTGAGAGTTTGGCCGCAAGTGGCAGCTGTTCTCATCTCTTTAGCTGGAACAGGAGTCGCTGCCCTTATCGCCACCGAATTATTGGGACGCATCCCTCACGTCCAGGATTCGGTGGCCTACCTGTTTCAGGCCAAAACCTTTGCTTTAGGCAGGATCTCCGTTCCCTCACCACCTCTTCCCGAGTTCTTCGAACATGAGTTCATACTAAATCGAAATGGTATGTGGTTCGGGAAATACCCTCCAGGCCATCCCCTAGTCCTGGCCTTAGGAGTGTTAACGGGGTTCCCCTGGCTGGTGGGGCCTATCGTAGGAGGGCTCTCTCTGTTTCTGATATACCGGCTGGGAGAGAAGCTCTACAACCCTCACATCGGCCTGCTGGCAGCAGCTTTGGGGTTCTCCTCCCCCTTCTTCCTGTTCATGTCAGGGTCCTTCATGTCCCATCCCACATGTCTGCTCTTCATCCTCCTCTTCCAGCTGTGTTGTCTTAACACCCAGAGGAGCGGGCGATGGTGGTGGCCCCTGCTGGGCGGTTTAGCTATCGGCTGGGCGTTCATTACCAGGGAGTTCACGGCCTTCTGCGTGGCCTTCCCCTTCATTGCCTATGCCATTTGGCAGCTCCGTTCTGATCTCCGGAGGCTTGCCCCCCGATATGCCCTGATGGCGTTAGGGGCGTTAGGCCCCTGCCTATTCCTCCTCTGGTACAACCGGAGTCTGACCGGCAACCCCTTGCTTAACCCCCACGAGCTATGGTGGAGCTTCGACCGTCTGGGATTCGGCCCTGATAAAGGCCCTCAAGGCCATACCCCAGCCAGGGGGCTGATCAACACCGAGCGCAATCTCGCCCTCCTCCAGGCCCATCTGTTCGGCTGGCCGCCCTATCTGAGCTTAGCCCTCCCGCTCTTGCCCTTCATCGCCTTCCGCGCCTCCCACTGGGATTGGCTTCTGTTGAGCAGCTTCATCAGCCTCGTCATCGGTCATCTCTTCTATTGGGCCGATGGGATAATGTTCGGCCCCAGGTATTACTATGAAGCGCTTCCTGCGTTGCTTCTGCTGACCGCCAGGGGGATCGCCACCTTAGCGGAGATAGGGCGGAGAAAAGGCTATCGTCGATCTCCTTTCCTACCTACCCACATCTCAGTAGCCTGCCTGGTAATAGCTCTCATCTCTTATAATCTGGCCTGCTACCTACCGGAGCAATGGAAAATCTACAAGGGGTATAATTATGTCGACACCCGAGCTATCGACGCGGTGAAACGGGCAGGGGTACATAACGCAGTGGTCTTTGTGGAGCACAGACCCAAGTGGCAATGGTGGAAATATGGCTGCGTGTTCTCCAGCAATTCCCCCCTTCTGGACTCCGATGTGGTCTACGCCCGCGACTTAGGGGACGCCAGGAACAAGCAGCTTATATCGGTCTTTCCCGACCGTCGCTTCTATCGCCTGAAGGGGGAAGAGTTGATTCCACTCGACTACTCCAAGCCAGCACAATGAACAGGGACGAACAGTGTTCGTCCCTGTTTGGATAAAGCTCAGCCGAGCCGAAGCGCAGCGGCTGATACCCGATCGGCTACTCGATGATCACCCAATTGGATTGATACTTATCCAACTGCTCCAGGGTGTATTCGTCCATAGGATGCTCTCGCTCGGGGATCTCGAGCTCCTTCTCCACCCCGCAGAGAGGAGTGGAGAAGTAACGCTGGCCTGTATCGTTTACCATAGTGACAATGATCTCAGCGTCGGGGTAGCGTTTGGCCACCTTGATAGCCCCTGCCACATTCGCTCCAGAAGAGATTCCGCAGAAGATACCCTCCTCCAAGGCCAGCCTCTTGGCCATCTCGATGGACTCCTCTGAGGATACCAGGAAGACGCCATCGAGGATGGAGAGGTCAAGGTTGCGAGGCACGAAGCCATCGCCTATGCCCTCGATCCTATGGGAGCCCCACTGCCGCTTGGAGAGCATAGGCGCCTCCGTCGGCTCCCCGGCGAATATCTTAACGCTGGGCTTCATCTCCTTGAGATAGCGGCCCACACCTGTCAGAGTCCCTCCCGTCCCCTGAGTGGCCAGGAAGATGTCAACCCTGCCCCCGGTCTGTTCCCATATCTCTGGGCCTGTAGTGGTGTAATGGGCCATCACATTGTCGGGGTTAGTGTATTGTCCTGCCTCCCAATACTTCCCTGGCTCGGCAGCCATCATCTCCCTGACCTTCTCCAAGCACAGGTCGACATCACTCTCCGCCCCTGGCGTCTCAATGACCTCGGCGCCATAGGCGCGCATGATCTTCTTGCGCTCCTCGCTCATCCCAGCGGGCATGACGATGGTAACGGGGTAGCCGAGCAGCCTTCCCACGAAGGCACAGGCTATACCCGCATTGCCGGTTGAGCTCTCAATAATGGTCATCCCGGGCTTCAACTCGCCGCGCTCTATAGCTTTGGTGATCATGCGGTAGAAAATGCGGTCCTTGAGGCTCCCTGTGGGGCTGAAGTACTCTATCTTGACCAGGATCTGAGGTTTAATACCCTCAGTCACCTTGTTAAGCCTGACCAGCGGCGTACGGCCGATGGTCTCGAAGATATTCGCCGCCACACTCCTGTTGGCATCCCACTCGATGGCCATGGTATCCTCCTCCTTAGTTTCTGACATACAAGATGGTGGATATCGTTATTCCCATCCTGGGAATTCGCGCTGCTGGGCGGGTGTTTTCCTCTTCCCCCGCCGCCTGCCCGGCACAATCTTCAGCAGCTCAGGGAACTTCTTGAAAGCTAACCAGCTGGCTATCTGCTCGAGATGGGCCGAATGCTTGACGAAGTCCATCTCATCGGCGGGGACGATGAGGAGGGGGCAAATGGTGAAACTGGTTGCCCATTCCTCGTAGAGCACGTTAAGCTGTTCCAGGTATTCGGTGGAGATGTCCCGCTCGAAGTGGCGGCCCCTCATGGCAATACGGCTTTTCAAGGTGGGCACCGAAGCGCGCAGATAGACCACCAAATCCGGATGAGGGAGGATAGGGAGGATGGCTTCGTAGACCTCTCGATAGGTACGGTAATCCCTCTCGGCCATAAAGCCCTGACGGTAGAGATTCTTAGCAAATACCTCGGCATCCTCATAGATGGTGCGGTCCTGGATCACCGAGCCGGGGCGATCGAGCAACTGCCGATAGTAGCGCAGCTTACGAGCCAGAAAGAACATCTGGGAATGGAAGCTCCACTTCCTCATATCCTCGTAGAAATCGGCCAAGTAAGGGTTATCGTCCACAGCCTCGTATAAGGGCTCCCAACCCAGCCGCTCACTCAACAGTTTAGTTAGCGTGGATTTGCCCACGCCTATGTTGCCGGCGATGGCTATAAACCTCTCCATGACTTATTCCCTCAACAGCGGAGGTTGATAAATCCCCTCCCGCAGGGTGGACCTGATGCGTCGGATAACGTAATCCAGGTCAGCCGGATTGCGTACGAAGTTCAGCTCATTGGTATCGATGGGCAGGACGAGGCATCGATCGTATTCGGCGAAGAAGCGTTCATAAGCCATCCGCACACTATCCAGATATTCCCTCTCTATCCTCCTCTCGTAGGGACGATCGCGGAAAGCTATGCGCTCCATCAGCGTCTCGATGTCGGCCCGCAGATAGACCACGAGGTCAGGCGTGGGGATTTTCTCCGCTAAGATGGCATGGATCCGTTCATACATCTCCAACTCTTCGCCCGAAAGGTTAAGGTGGGCGAAGAGCCGGTCCTTGGCAAAGGTGTAGTCGCTGATGAGATTTGAGCGTTGCAGCACTTTCGGGACCACCTGATGCTGCTGGCGGTAGCGGCTGAGGAGGAAGAATATCTGAGTCTGGAAAGCATACCTCTTTCTGTCAGCGTAGAAGCGGCTGAGGAAAGGGTTCTCCTCGAAGATTTCCAGGAGCAACTCCGCCTTGAATTCATCTTTGAGCAGGCGGGCCAAGGTGGTCTTTCCCACCCCGATGGGGCCTTCGATGGCGATGTAGAGGTTTCTGGACAACGGATTCCTCCCTTAGTTCAGCATAGGATACCTTCTTCATATCGAAAAGTCAAGCAAAATCGAACTGTTGCCCTTTCGCCTTCCCGATGGTATACTAAAAACGGCGACTCTCTTTGCACTTAGCAATAGCACGCAGGTTTTCGCTGCCTTTGGCTCGCACATTCCTGCAGATTTGGCAGAAACCCGCGCCGATCAGCGCTAAACCTGCGTTCATCTGCGGGCTATCCTTACCTCTCACCGTGAAAGTGCAAAGATAATGAACGGCTATACAAAATCGATTGGAGGGAGATCAATGAAAAGGGCCTTCTTCTCCGCCTTAAAGGTGTTACTGATCTTGGCCATTCCCCCCTTCCTCCTGCTGACCAATATCGACCTTTTGACCTCAAGCGCCTTCGTCAGGTATGAGTACGGGAGGGCTGACCTCCCTCCGGCAGTGCGTTTCAGCCCTGAGGAGAGGTTATCGGTGGCCGAGAAAGCCGTCCTCTACCTCCGCTCCGATGCAGGCATCGAGCTATTGGGGGAACTGAAGGATGAGAAAGGACCACTCTTCAGGGAGAAAGAGCTCACGCATATGATCGATGTCAAGGCCCTGTGGCAGCGGGCTTTCGCCTGGCAGAGGATCCTCGGGGTGTCGATAATGCTCTTGCTCCCCCCGCTCCTGCTGAGGAGGGAAATGAGGAGAAGCGTCCCCTTCTGCCTGGTCTGGGGTTCCTTACTCACCCTGATCCTGCCCCTTTTGATCCTTATCCCCGCTTATCTTAACTTCGACTGGTTTTTCACCCGCTTCCACCAACTCTTCTTCGCAGAAGGTTCATGGATATTCGACTACTCCGATACCTTAATCCAGCTTTTCCCCCTCCGCTTCTGGTTCGATGCCTTTCGGGCCCTGGCCCTCCTGACCGTAGGGGAAGCCGTTCTCCTGGGGGCAGCCATGTTTGGGTGCCATAAATCGATCCGAGGAGGATGAAAATGGTTAGCAAAGAACTGTTGGATATCCTGCGTTGCCCAGCCTGCGTGCGCAATGGCCCTAATGCGGGGCTGCTGGACCTGGTCAAGGGCAAATGGCTTGTATGCCGGGATTGTGGCCGCAAATACCCCATCCGCGATGACATCCCGGTGATGCTCATCGAGGAAGGGGACAAATACCGGGATATTCCAGTGGAGGAATTAGGGGAGCCGTAACTAAATCGAGCCCATAGTCAGCGCCATGAGCGCCTTCTGCACGTGTAGGCGGTTCTCGGCGATGTCGTAGATGATGGAGCGGGGGCCGCTGGCCACCTCGTCCGTCACCTCGTGGCCTCTATCCACAGGCATGGGATGAATGAAGAGGGCATCGTTAGTGAGGGCCATCTTCTCCGCGTTGCAGATCCACTCGGGATGCCTCATGGCCTTCCTGATCTCGCCCTCTTTATCCAACCGGCCGCTCGCATAGGCCTGAGGGCTCATCCAGTTCCGGGAATAGACCACATCCGCACCCTTGTAGCCAGCCACAGGATCATGGATGATCTCGAAGCTGGCACCATTGGCTTTGCAGTTGGCTTTCACCTGCTCGATGACCTCAGGATCGAGGTCGTAGCCCTCAGGGTAGGCTAAGGTGATATTCATTCCGAAACGGGAGGTGATGAGCAGGTTCTCTTGCACACTGCACCAGGAGCGGACCAGTGCTCCGCATCCCCAGGTCATAAGCAGCTTCTTCCCTTTGACCACACCCAGATGCTCCCTGAGCCCCATGATGTCAGCCAAGCCTTGGCAGGGGTGGAACTTATCATGGGCCATGGAGACGACGGGGATGGTGGCCCATTTGGCATATTCGCGGATGAGTTTATCTCCCTCCCCGTAAGCGCTGATCTTGTCCTCCAGGATGCGGATGCCCAATCCGCAGGCGTATCTGCTCATCACTTTGGCCGCGTCCTCGACCGTCTCGCCGGCTGTGGCGGCGGTCTTAAGGCGCATGGCCCTGGGCTCAAGGAACTGAGCATGGCCTCCCAGCTCGGTGGCAGCGCACTCGAAAGAGATGCGCGTGCGCACCGAGGGGTTGTAAAAGAGCATGATGAAGGTCTTCCGGGCCAAGCAATTGCTGTAGCGGTGGGTGAAGCGCTCCCGCTTCATCTCCGCTGCCAGGCTTAACACCATCTCCAGCTCCTCAATGCTCCATTCCTGGGTGCAGATCAGGTCACGACCGTGAAGGTCCATCTTCGTCCTCCATGGATTCAGGTTCGTGGTTAGGGGATCGTTTCGCTAATTCGCAGGCCTCACGCAAGAGCTGTAAAGCCAGCTTATAGCAATCCAACTCCTCAAAGCCCCGCTCTTGCTTTGCCATTTGCGCCTACCAATCTACGAGCTCATGAATCTACCGCATCGTGAGCACCATCACCGCCTTCTGAACGTGGAGCCTGTTCTCAGCCTCGTCGAAGACCACCGACTGCGGTCCGTCTATGACCTCATCGGTGACCTCGAAGCCTCTATCAGCGGGAAGGCAATGCATGTAGATGGCCTCCGGATCGGCCAATGCCAGCTTCTCTGCATCACAGATCCAATCCCTATTGGCCTCGAATAGCTCCCTGGCTTTCTCCTTATCATCCTCTCCTACCGGAGGTTTGAAGGTTGGCACAGCGGTCCACGATTTAGGATAGACCACATGGGCGCCCTCGAAGGCCTCGCGCATGTCGTAGCTGATTTCGAACGAGCCTCCGTAGCGTTCGGCGTAGTCCCGACAAGCATCGAGCACCTCCTCGTCCAGCTCCATCCCCTCAGGATGGGCCAGCACCACGTCCATCCCCATCATGGTGGCAGCAATGATGGCCGATTGGGGGACGGCCCTTGGCTTCTCGATGCTTGGGGAGTAGGCCCAGCTCATCACGAATTTGATCCCTTCGAAGGTGCCAAACTTCTCATAGACCGTGAGGACATCAGCTAAAGCCTGGCAGGGGTGGTATTTGTCGCACTCCATGTTGATGACGGGGATGTCCGCCCACCTGGCGAATTCCCTCATCATCTCGTGGGCGGCCCCGTATTCCCAGTCCACGGGATCTCCGTAGCAGCGGATGGCAATGGCATCCCCCATGCGTGACAGCACCCTGGCTACATCGGATACCCGCTCAGTGGTGTAAGCCACCTCTCTGCCTGGCAGGGCAGGGGTATAGATCTTTCCCGGTTCAAGGAAGTGGGCATGGCCGCCAAGTTGGGTCATCCCCGCCTCGAACGAATTGCGGGTGCGCAGGCTCATGTTATAAAAGATCATGAACAAGGTCTTGGCCCGCAGGAGGTGGTCATGCGGCTCGCCCGTGGCGAACCTCCGCTTGAGGTCCAAAGCCACCTCCAGGATGGTCTCCACCTCCTCACGGCTGTAGTCTAACAAGGTGAGGAAATCCCTGCCTCTGAAGCTTTCGGTCTTCATTGTTTATCTCCTTTCGGCTAATAATCTCTGGA
>CAYYKQ010000080.1:0-8161 GCA_964440965.1 uncultured Anaerolineae bacterium
TAAAACGCAAATGCTTAAAATCGAGACAGGCCCTTCTCTAAGCGGGAGTTGGTGAGGCGCCTGACGGCGGAGGCACCTTCCCGGATATGCGGCCTGACGGTGAAGGGGATCAACAGCAGCGATGGGGTGAAGTGCCTGCTGGAGGAGGATAGCTGGCTTCTCATCCGCCCCTCAGAGTGCCGAGACGGCAAGATCATCCACAAAGTGCGGGACGATCCGCGAGAAGATTATAAAATTGACTCAGCAAATTTGGAGCATCGTCTTGGAGAATATCTTCAGCACCTCTACAGAGATCCTGATTTGACTGAGAAGTGCACATGACTGATACCGCCGAGCATTTTACCAAATCATCAAAAGCTGTTTCCCTCATTTCCATCGGTAGCAGGCGGATGCCTCTAGCTCATCTGCCTCTGCACATCTCTGAGCGCAAAATCCTGCTGGGGCTATCAGATGTATCAATGTTGAACGTGGCATTAGCCCTTGTCCTGCGGCTGCGAATGGGAGCGCCCTTCTCCTGGAGGATCGTCCTCGTTCGCCCCCAGTGGTTTATCCTTTTAACCCTGCTTTGGCTCCTCTTTGGGCCGGCATTCGATGCATATAGCCTGAGGACCTCGCGATTGCCCGGAAGCATATTGTGCATTGTCAAGCCCGCCTTGTTAACCTTATTTACCTACTTGCTCATCCCCTATGTTACCCCTTACCTTCTGCCCTCCCGATTGACAACGGGGATGTTCGTCGTCCTCTCTTTAGGCCTCCTGAGCCTCAGTCGAGCCCTTTACGCCCTTATCCTGGCCCAACCACCCTTTCAACGCAGGGCGTTGATAGTGGGAGCCGGTCGGGCTGGACGCACCATCGTTCAAGCCATAAGGAAGAACGCATGTACTGAATACCAGCTGATCGGCTACATTGACGACGATCCAGCCAAGCAGGGGGAAAGCATAGAGGGGCTGCCGGTGCTCGGTACCTCTCGTGACCTTATCCCCTTAACCAGAGCATCTAATGTCAGTGAGGTGATCCTGGCCATCACTCATCTCCACAAGATAAGTCCCAACCTTTTACAGGCTATCCTAGATTGCCAGAGATCGGGCTTCCGCATCACTTTCATGCCCGATCTTTACGAGCAGATCACAGGCAAGCTGCCGGTGGAGCATATCGGCTATAATCTGCAGGCCCTGCTGCCTTCAGAGGGCTCCTCCACCGCCCGCCTTTACGCCGGCCTCAAGCGATCCATGGACATCGCGATCTCCCTGGTGGGGCTCGTGATATTAGGGCTCCTCCTCCCGTTCATCGCTTTGGCCATCCGCTTCGACTCCCCGGGGCCCATATTCTATGCTCAATGGAGGGTCGGCAAAGGGGGAAAGACCTTTCGCCTGTTCAAACTTCGCACCATGATCCTCGGTGCCGAGAGGGAGGGGGAAGCGGTTTGGACGGAAAGGGAGGACTCCAGGGTGACCAGGGTCGGACGGATCCTCAGGGCAACTCATATCGATGAATTGCCCCAATTCATTAACGTCCTAAAGGGAGAGATGAGCATCGTCGGGCCGAGGCCTGAACGGCCTGAGTTCGTGGCCAAATTGGAGAAACTCATCCCTTTCTACCAGCTGCGCCACTCAGTACGGCCGGGGATGGCCGGCTGGGGTTTGGTGAACCAGGGCTATGGCAGCTCCTTTGAGGATGCCCTCATCAAGCTGGAATACGACCTCTACTACATCAAGCACCAATCGATATATTTCGACCTGCTCATCCTGCTGAGGACCCTTGAGGAGATGCTTCTGTTCAGGGGGCGATGAAGGGCCGATCGCCTCGCCCCCGGCGAGGTTCTCACGGAGACGGTCGATTGTGAACCCGGGAGAGCCAGCTGAGGGGAGTGAGTGCTGAGCTATCAACCGATAAGGAACTGCCGAGGAAAAGAGGCAAAAGGGTGCAAGAAGGGATTATCCATCTGCTACGAAGGGCTGCGGAGCTCCGCGATGAGAAACCCCACTCCGGCTGGGATTGGATCGTGCAGGCCCCCGCTTTCGCCTCTCTGCTCCCCCTGATCTACTACACCATTCCCCATGCTGCCCTGTCCCTCTCGGAAGCGGCCAGGGAACGTTGCGCCCAGGCCTATTATCGCACCGTTGCCCGCAACACGCTCCTCTATCAGGAACTAGCCTCAATCCTCGAAGCGCTGAGCGACGCGGAGATCCCCGTCGTCGTCCTCAAAGGCGCCGCCCTGGCCCTGACCCTCTACCCCTCCATCGGGGTGCGCCCCATGGGCGACGTTGACATCCTGGTGCCTCGGGCTCGGCTGCCCGAGGCCTTGGCGTGTCTTAAGGGATTGGGTTATGCCGAAACGACCCCCGAGATGGTCCCGGGATTCAACCGAGCCATGGGACATCACGTCGGTTTGGACGGAGGCAGGGACATCCCCCTGCACGTCGAAGTCCACTGGACCCTGGCGGCCGGGGAGCACGACCAGCACGCCCCCTCCATGGCCTGGTTCTGGGATCAAACCGAGGAATGGAAGTTGGAAGGGGGGGGATGGAAAGGGGAGTCCATCCTCCGTTCTCCATCTTCCGTCTTCCAACTAACGCCCACCGCCCACCTGCTCTACCTGGCCGCTCACCTCATGCTCCAGCATGGTGGTGCCCAGGCCCAACTCATCTGGTTCTACGACATCGACCTTATGGTCCGCCGCGAGGCCGGCCGGCTGGACTGGGGCGAGCTTCTGCGCCGCGCCAAGGAATTCCGCTGGGCGGCTGCCCTGCACGCTGCGCTCCAAGGCGCGCAGGACCGCTTTGGCACGCCGCTGCCTCGGGGGTTCCTCGACGCCTTGGCGGAGGAGAGCGACCATCGGGATGTGCGCTTGGTGGGGTGGAAAGCAGCGCCGCTGCAGACCCGGGCCCTCCGTGTCCAGAGCGTCATGTCGGCTCTGGACTGGCGGGGCCGCCTGCGCCTGGCCTGGGCTCTCTTTTTCCCCACCCCATCCTACATGCGCTGGCGCTACCTATCGTGCCTCCGCGCCCCTTTGCCATCTCTACTATGGCCCTTGACCTACCTTTACCGTTGGCTGGATATCTTGCGTGAGGGCCTGTCTACAGCTTTGAAACTGGCTTTACGGAATGGGAGGGCAAGGTGGAGGGGAATCCCCGATGAAGCGGTTAAGTAACTACCTGACCGCCTTTGGCGTGTGGGTGCTGACCTCGCTCCTGGCCATCGCCTACATCGGCAGCCACCCTTACCTTGGCCTGGGGATCGCCCTTCTGGGCGGGATAGCCTTTGGCGTCGCCGCTTTTTTAAGGTACAGGGAGGAATAGGGATGAAGCGAAAATGGATTGTGACGCTCGTAGGTTCATTGTTAGTGATAGGGGCAATGTTTTGGCGCCTCTCCGTATCAATGGTGGAAGCGGCGGTTAGTTCCACCATAGAGTACTATCCAAGCTACTTGGCTAACGATGGCACTACACCTATCGCCGCCTATGTGAGATTTACCGGATTAAATGCGAGCACATCTTATTACTACAAACTGAAGTATTCGACTATCAGTGGCTATACGTGGAATCCTTCAACATCTACATGGGTCGCCAATAATAGTAGTGCAAGTGCCTTTCCGTCATTTTCAACGGGATCAGGGCAGACCGAGTATTCACTCTGGATTTATATGCGCTCAGCCAGCGGGCCCGCAAGCACCGGTGATTTCGAGATGAAAGCGGGAGTCTCTACAGGAGGCGCTTTCGCTTATGGAACTGGCGTCACTGTAACAGTCATGGATATGTCCACGAATGGCGGTTGGGTTGAGGAGAGCGCAGGTACAGCAAGGGCTGGCCGCGCAGTCGTGGTGAAGAATGGCACTAACATCGTTGGCATGTACATAGCAGAGGACAACGGGGTAGATGAGGGATACTCTGGCACAGGCTACTACAAAATCGCCGTCCCTACATGCACAAATTGTGGCTATACCATAGAGACCTGGGAGCTTTCCAATCCAGGCACGGCGGTAGGCAAAATCAATACAATGGGCCAAGAAGGTGGGGCTAATAGTGTCAACGCAGGGCAGACCACCACCTTGAATTTTGACACGCCCACTGTCATCACCCTTGCCATCCTTAGGGCCAAGCCTAATGGCCAGAGCGCACCTTTGAGCTGGACCATGGCTGTCTTGGTAGGAGCGAGTCTGGCGACCGTTGGAGCCAGCATCATAGCCTTTAGGAGGCAGCGAGGTGCTTAGTGCGCCGCTAATGTCCATCCGCCATGTCAGCTGGCTGATCTGCGGGCTTCTGGCGCTGGCCGGGCTGGCGCTGGGGTATCGAACCGTGGTAGCCCCAACAGAAGCGGTCATCATCATCGAGTGGACCACTGCCAGCGAGGTGGATACCGCCGGATTTAACCTCTATCGCAGCGAGAGCCCCGAGGGACCCTTCGCCCGCATCAACGATCACCTCATCCCTGCCTCTCCTGACCCTATCCTCGGCGGCTCCTACGCCTTCACCGACACTGAGGTGGTGGCTGGCTATACCTATTACTATCAGCTGGAGGATGTAGAGATCAATGGGACAGCAACCAGGCACGGGCCGATAGAGGCGAAGGCTGAAGGCGGTGGGAGAATGGGGATGCTCCTGGCCATAGCGCTGTTAGGGGGGGCGCTGCTGGGAGCGATAGGCTTGAGCACTCTCTGCCGTCCCCCTCTCCGCCCGCGTTAGAGAATATGGCCCCCTTGCTGTTTACCCGGGGTTTAAAGCCCAAAGCTACAAAGGGCGCTGGAAGCGCCCTGGATTACTGTTCAGATCAGATGAGCGATGTCGAATTCTCCCTCTCCATTGCCGGCATTGGCGTAGTTGTTCGATGTAGCGATGCCTTATTAGCAGCCGAGTTGCAACAGCGGTACCTGGAGTTTCCTGCCGCCGACGTGGCGCAGCTCACCGCAGAGGTGCATCTGACCGGCCAGCTTCGCACCACCGCCCTCCTCGACACGGGAACCACTTTCCATGACGGGGTTCTCCACTTCACCGCGCCGGGCTACGAGGGTTTCATTGATGAGAAAGCAGGGGAGGCTCAGCTTCGGCTCTCCTCAGCCCAGCCCCTCGAGGATGTGGACTATCTCCTCCGCGTCGCCTATGCCCTGTTGGCTCTCCGGGCCGGAGGGTTGCTCTTTCACGCCGCCGGCATCGTGCGGAGAGGGCGTGGTTACCTCTTCTTCGGCCACTCCGGCAGCGGCAAGACCACCGTCGCCCGACTGTCCCTCGGCGACCTGGTGCTGAACGACGATCTGGTCCTGCTCATGCCGAAAGGACAACGCTGGGTAGTTCATGCCACCCCCTTCTGGAATCCTTCGCAGATCCGTCCCACTTGCCGGAGCGCGCCGCTGGCGGCCATGTTCCGCCTGGTGCAGGATAGGGAAGTGTACCTGGAGGAGATGGGACGGGGCGAGGCGCTGGCGGAGCTGGTGGCTAACGTCCCCGTCATTCCCGCCGACCCAGCCCGCAGCCATAAGCTCCTGGAAGTAGGCCGACGTCTGCTGCGCCAGGTTCCCATCTACAGACTGCACTTCCTGCCGGACGCCTCCTTCTGGAGAGTTGTGGAATCCTCGGTGGGCCGATGATCCGAGACGAAAGCCACCATCCGTCACTTGGTTGGACGCTGAGCCGGAACCCCAGGACGACTGCACCAGCCAACGGCACCTTCGCCGCCGAGCTGACCCTCTCCTACACCGATGATGAATTCGCTGCTTCGGATATCGGCGACGAGGGCATAACCTATTTCATGCGCTGGACCGGCGGCGACTGGTCAGCTTGCCCGACGGGCAACCGGAGCCGGGACACGGCGGCCAACACCGTGACCTGCTCCCAGCGTGACGGCCTTCTCCACCTGGGCCATCGCCGTGACCTGTCCCGATTTCGTGGACCCGCCGGGTGTAGGGGTAGGGGACGTCCAGGCCGTCGCCGCCTACTGGCGTCAGCGGAGCACCGATCCGGGATGGGACCCTCGCTTCGACCTGGACGGCGACGGCGACATAGATATCGTGGACATCATGCACGTGGCAGCAGCGTGGGGCACCGCGTGCCGGTGAGTATAAAACTGATAATTTTGGTGAAAATTGCAAATAGGCCGTATCCCAGAGACATTTTTTGCGTTATTTAGTTTGAAACAAACTTTTCATCGCAGGAGGAACGATCAAGCCTAGCGGTTTAAGGAAGGAGGTGAGGCCCCGCGACGATCTTCTTTTTCTTCCGCTCTCTAAGCGGTGCCGGCGTGAGTCGGCTCTTACCAGCCTTTTCTTGATTTGACACGGAAGGGAGGAAATTATGCTGCGGATCAAGGGCAAGAACGCCAAGGTGGAAGGAGATCGCGTTGAGACTCGGCCCCCGACGCGGAAGCCTTACGCCAAGCCCGAGATCATCCACGAGCTGGAGCTGGAAACGCGGGCGGGAACGCCCCAGGGCTTGCCCCCTGGGTTAGACATCCCAGGCTCAGAACTACCGAAGAGATAGGTGGGTGCGCTTCCGATGAGGAATTACAGTTTTCTCTTCGACTTTTAGCCAGGGCGACGAGCCCCTTGAGTGACATCGTCGGTTTCACCTTTTGTGGTGAATTTATCGAGTGACATTCATGAGGTTCAGTCCTGGCTTAGACCGTTGTAAGGAGGTTATAATGGTACCCAAAGCACGTCTTATAGGTAAAATAGCTATCGCGAGCATGGTTCTCGCGCTCCTGGTGGTAGGTGTGATCCTGGCTGCGGCTGTCGCAATTGACACGTTCAACGCTGGCACGCAAGACCTGACTGCTGACCCAACCACCACTAGCATTTCAGGTTTTGTCAATGCTGCTGGCGATGTTATTGGCACTGAGCGCGATACACAGGTTAACTGGCAATCGGGAGCCGGTGAAGTCAAGGTTGAGATAGACAGATTTGAGAGTAACAAACTTTCATTTACCCAGGGATCGGGTGTCACAGGCGATGCACTCTTGCAGTGGGATGGTAGTGATGGCAGTATGAACCGGCAGTATACCCTGGGTGCGGACCTGACAGATAGCAACACAAATGACAGCTTTGTTCTCCGTCTGCTCGCCAACGACCTTTCGACAGGCATCACTCTCAAGGTCTATACGGACGCCTCCAACTGGTCACAGTATTCGCTGAATACGCCAGGGAGTATTCCGGATGGCAGCCATGTAGATATTGTTATCCCTTTCACCAGCTTCAGCACTGGGACAGGAGCCTCGGGCCCGGCTACCTTTTCCAATGTGGGAGCCGTCGAGATGGTTATTGACGGGACCCTTAATCAAGGGGCTGATATGAGCCTGGACTTTCTTGAGACGAATACCGTTCGAGATTATGGCGATCTGCCTTCAGGCTACCCTGTAACATTTGCAAGCAATGGTGCGCGTCACATTCCTCAGGGTCTGAGACTGGGAACCAACGTAGACGCTGAAGCTGACGGCACTAACAGTGCCAACGCCGATTACGATGACTCCGACATCGCTCCCGATGACGAGGATGGAGTAGTGCGCACGCCAGGCGTTAATTGGAGCGCAGGGGCCAATGGAGGCTCAGTGGACGTGACTGTCAATGGCTGCTCCGGGACCTGCTATCTGAACGGCTGGATTGACTGGGGTAATGATGGCAGCTTCGATGAGGACGGGGATCAAATCTTCTCAGATAAAGAGGTATCTAATGGCACACAGACCCTTACTTTTAACATCCCGACTGGGCAGACATTTAATACAAGCTTTTACGCCCGCTTTCGCCTGTGTGATGCTCAAAACACCTGCAATTCAGTTACGGGTGAGGTGACCAACGGCGAGGTTGAGGACTATAAATGGAGCTTTGGCCCTAACGCCGTCACCCTGACGCGCTTGGAGGCCACCAGTGTTCCGCCACGCCAGCCGGTCGGCGCGGCTGCGGCGGCGCTGGCTCTCCTGGCCAGCAGCATGGTCGTTGGCGGTGTGCTCGTGCTGCGACGCCGGGGCCGCCTACCCTGACCCCCACTGCAAGCGGCTGCGGGGGGCTTCGCCCTTGGGGCGAAGCCCCCCGATCCCTATCGCCCGCCGAAAAGCGGGGCCACAGCCAAAAACGCACTCCCATGCCCCTGCTACGCTCACCCCGCTTGTGGTGAGCCATCCGCTGAGCTGAAGCTCAGGGCTGAACAGGGCAAAGCCTGTTGAAAACAGGCTACCCGGC
>CAYYKQ010000081.1:0-5943 GCA_964440965.1 uncultured Anaerolineae bacterium
TGATGCGAATAGTTTGTAAGAGTGCAATGCACCGAATTCAACCGTCATGGTGCGACTGCTCACCAAAAGCGAGGAGGTGGAGGATTGCCTGAGCCGATGGAGATCCGCTTAGGCGATGTGGTCAGGCTGCGCAAGAAGCATCCCTGCGGGAGTTACGAGTGGCAAGTGGTGAGGATAGGGGCTGACATCGGCATAAAGTGCTTGGGCTGTGGCCGCCGCGTGCTTATGCCCAGAAGCAAATTCGAGAAGCGGGTGAAGAAGTTTATCAGTCGAGGTCCGGTTGAGCAGGATATTGATACTCATGTCTGATACCGGTGGGGGCCATCGCAGCGCGGCCAGGGCCATCGCGGAAGCCATGGATAGCCTCCGGCCCGGCAAATATCGATTTGAGATCGTCGATTTCCTTGCGAGCTGTGCCCCTTTCCCCCTAAACCGCAGCGGAAGGCTGTATCGGCCCGCGGTCACTTACGTCCCTTCGTTGTGGAGATGGGCTTGGCATATGAGCGACGATCCGCGGCGGATGGCCCTCTTTCTGAAGCTCCTCACCCCTTTGGCTGAAGGGGGCTTCATAAGGCTCTTTCGCAGGAAGAGGCCCCGGGCGATCGTCTCTGTCCATCCGCTGGCCAACCACCTGGCTATCCGAGCCATGAGGAGGCTGGGGGAGCCCATCCCGATGGTCACTGTGGTCACCGATCTGGTGGATGCCCATGCCTTCTGGTTCTGTCCGGAGGTTGATCTCTGTCTCGTTCCCACTGAACAGGCGCGGGCGAGGGCTCTGGCCTTCGGCTTCACCTCGGATAAGGTGAAGGTGACAGGGCTGCCCATCGGCTTGGAGTTCGCTGAGCAGCCCGCAAGGAAGGGATTAAGGGAGAAGCTGGGATTGCGGGAAGTCCTTCCCATCGTCCTGGTTGTCGGCGGAGGAGGAGGGATAGGACAGGTCTTCGAGGTCGCTGAGGCCATCGCCAAGGCGCACCTCCCTGCCCAGCTTCTGGTGGTGGCCGGCCACAACAGAAGGCTTAGGCGGAGATTGGAAGCAGTCAAGTGGGAGATACCGATCAGGGTCTTCGGCTTCGTGGATAACATGCCCGAGCTCATGCACGCCTCCGATGTGATCGTCACCAAGGCGGGGCCGACCACCATCTGTGAGGCCCTTGCCTGCGGGCTTCCCATCATCCTCAGCGGGGCCATCCCTGGCCAGGAGGAGGGCAATGTGGACTATGTGGTGAGGGGCGGGGCAGGGCGCTGGGCTCCCACGCCGGAGGAGGTGGTGGCCATACTTGAGGAGCTGTTAACTCCCGGAGGCAACGGGGTGGCCCAGATGAGGAGGAACGCCCTCCGCCTGGCCAGGCCGGGGGCGGCCTTGGAGGCTGCCCGGTTGATCGTGGAGCTTGCCGAGGGAAATCGAAGATGATCGAAGTGGAGGAGGCACGCAGATACTACACGGGGGCCGATGCTGCCCATGATTTCAACCATGTGTTGAGGGTGCTGGCCCTGGCTGAGCGCATCGGTCGGGCCGAAGGAGCGGACATGGAGGTGCTGAGGGCTGCGGTCCTCTTGCATGATGTCGCCAGGGCAGAGGAGGAGCGCACAGGCGTCTCCCACGCCGAGGCCGGTGCCCAGCGGGCGAGGGAGATTTTGGCTGGCCATCCGCCTGAGAAGGTGGAGGCCGTGGCCCAGGCCATCGCCGCCCATCGCTTTCGCGATCGGGTAACCCCTCGGACGCTGGAGGCCAAGGTCCTCTACGATGCCGACAAGTTGGATTCCATAGGTGCCATCGGCATCGCCCGCGCCTATGCCTTGGCGGGCAAGCGCGGGCAGCGCCTCTGGGCTCCCGTGCCTCCTGGCTACAACGGGGAGGACGCGGACCCTAACGAGCACACCCCTGTCCATGAATTTGTCTTCAAACTCTCTCGACTCAAGGATTCGCTCTTCACAACCACCGCCCGTCGGATAGCCGAGGGGCGACACCGCTATATGGTCAAATTCTTCGAACGATTGGAGAGGGAGGTTAGAGGGGAACTCTGAAGGAGCTGGAGGTGCCATGAACCGCCGATGGTCGATCGTTTCCCGCCTGCTCCTATCGGCCGGCCGCATCGCTCCTATCCCCTGACTTGGAATGAGCCCGAGTTGATGGCGAAGCCGGTGCTGAATTTCCTGCTCGGAGAAAGGTAGCGCAGGGGAGGATGTTCAGGCGTCGAAGGGATTACGAAAGCGAGAGGAAACGCATGGTGGAGGAGCAGCTGATACCTCGTGGGATAAGGGATCAGAGGGTGCTTCAGGCCATGCGGGAGGTCCCTCGCCATCTCTTTGTGCCCCCACACCTCCGCGATGCCGCCTATCAGGACACCCCCCTTCCCATCGGCGAAGGGCAGACCATCTCCCAGCCCTACATCGTGGCCTTGATGACCGAGGCGCTGGAACTCAATGGGGAGGAGAAAGTGCTGGAGATCGGGACCGGCTCCGGCTACCAGGCGGCTATCCTGAGCCTGCTGGCGAAGGAGGTTTATACCATCGAACGCATCGCCTCCTTAGCCCGGAGGGCCGAGGAGACCCTCTCCAGATTGGGATACGAGAATGTCTGGGTTAAGGTAGGAAACGGGACCCTGGGCTGGCCTGAGCACGCACCCTATGATGCCATCATGGTCACAGCGGCTGCACCTGAGGTTCCTGCGCCTCTTAAGGAGCAATTGGCTGACGGAGGGCGCTTAATTGCCCCTGTGGGCAGCCATTGGTCACAAATGCTGGTCAGGGTGAAGCGCAGCGGCGACCGTTTTATCAGCCGGAACTTGACCTCGGTGGTCTTCGTACCCTTAGTAGGGGAATTCGGTTGGAGCGATTCTGAGGTAAGAGGTGCCCAATGATAAAAGAGGCCATGTTTTACGAGAGGTTAGAGGACGAAAGGGTGAAGTGCGATCTCTGCCCTCACCGTTGTGTCATCAAACCGGGGAAGGCAGGGATATGCGGTGTGAGGGAAAACCGAGGGGGGACGCTCTACTCGCTGGTTTACGCACAGGCGATCTCGGCCAATGTCGATCCCATCGAGAAGAAGCCCCTTTTCCACTTCCTGCCCACCAGCTCCGCTTTCTCCATCGCTACCGTGGGATGCAATTTCCACTGCAACTTCTGTCAGAACGCCGATATCTCCCAGATACCCAAGGATAAGAGCTTAACTCCTCCGGGGTGGGAGAGGCTCGGGCGGGAGCTGCCCCCTGAGCAGGTGGTGGACTTGGCTGAGCGCTATGGCTGCGCCAGCATCGCCTACACCTACGTCGAGCCCACCATCTTCTTCGAATATGCCTACGATACAGCCAAGCTGGCCAGTGAGCGGGGGATAAAGAATATCTTCGTCACCAATGGCTACATGACCGAGGAGGCCTTAAGGACATTGGAGCCTTACCTGGATGCGGCCAACGTCGATTTGAAGGCCTGGAGCGATGATTTTTACCGTAAAATCTGTGGAGGGAGCCTTCAGCCGGTGCTGGATACTATCCGTCTCATGCATGAGTTAGGGATTTGGGTGGAAGTGACGACTTTGCTCATCCCCGGCTACAACGATGATCCGGAGGAGTTGAAGCAGATCGCTGAATTCATCGCCGAGGTGGATGTGGACATACCCTGGCATGTCTCCCGCTTCGTGCCCCACTACAAGATGCGGGATGTGCCCTATACCCCGGTGGAGACCATCCACCGAGCGGTGGAGATCGGCTACGCCGCCGGACTGCACTACGTTTACGTAGGAAACGTGCCCGGCGACGAATATGAGAACACCCGTTGCCCCTACTGTGGCGAAGTGGTCATCTCCCGCTTCGGCTACTACACCCGCGTCCACCTGGATGGCAACAGGTGCCCTTCCTGTGGTCAGCCTCTGGCGGTGACGCTCTCCTAAGCTTACATGATCCGAGGCCTCGGATCAGAGCTGAGCCAGCCGCTCCTTAAGATAGTCGATGATCCCCACCGGCGTCGGATCCACCTGGTAGAGCATAGCCAGGTAGTAGCTGACGTAATCCCCGAAATGGATCGTGGAGAGCATCTGGGCCAGGGGGCTTCGCCCCAGGGCCTCCACTTCCTCACAGTCTACCCTTCGCTTGGCCAGGATCTCCTTCGTCACCTGAAAGCGTACCCTGATGCGTGGGCGGTAGAGGGAGGAGGAAAGGATGATCACCAGGATCCTATCGGCCAATTCGGTGGGGAATTCGTAGCCCACGACAGCGTTGTGGTTCAGCTCTGGAAGCTGCTCGAAGAAGCTCCAGGCCTTGGAGTTCTCATTGAACTGGGTTTTCCAGCGACGGGCTACCTCGGCCAGGTGTTCAGCCCCGTAGACCACGGGGAGGCGTCCGTGGAGCCTCTCCGCCAACCTCTTGGCTGGGTTTTCAGTCAGAGGTACTTCCTCATTTATCTCCCTCTGCAGGGCTTCCATCACTTCGATGGCCTCGTCTAAATCGGCCGATTTGTCAGCCACCAGGCCCAACCTGTTCAAGGCCCCGAGCAGGAGGATAAAGGAGTGGCCAAGGGCTGCCCTGGGCTGGGACTTGTAGTCAAAGAGCAGGAGCGGAATGCCAAGCGCACGGGCTCGGCGGGCTAATTCTCCGTCGGTGGTGACGGCCAGAAGTTTGGCGCCCCTCTCCCAGGCCTCCTCAAAGGCGGAGAGGGTTTCCTCGGTTTTGCCGGAGTAACTGGAGGCGATGACCAAGGTTTGGGGACCAACGAAGGCGGGAACATCGTAGTCGCGATTGACCAGGATGGGCACCGGGCATTCGCGGTTGACCAGGGTGCGCAGCAGGTCACCGCCTATGGCCGATCCCCCTATTCCCAGGATCACTACCCCCTCGACCTGGAGGTAATCGGAGGGGAGCTCTAGGCTCTGCACCCTCCTCCAGGCCTCTCGGCACTGCATGGGCAACTCCGCGATGCGAGCCAACATCCCTTGGGGATCGAACTTTCGGAAGACATCGGGATCATCGAGGTCTATTCCCATGACCCTTCCCCTATCCCGATCCACCAGCCAGGATCTCCTTCACCACCTGGCTGACCAGCTTTCCATCGGCCCTTCCCTTCAGCTGGGGCATCAACTGGCCCATCACCTTTCCCATGTCGGCGAGGCTGGTTGCCCCCACCTCTTCGATCACCTTCCGGGCAGCGGCTTCGATTTCCTCCCGGCTCATCTGCCGAGGCAGGTATTCGAGCAGGATGTCAAGTTCCGCCCGCTCCTGGTTAGCCAGGTCCTCTCGTCCACCTTGGGTGAACTTCTCTATGGCCTCCCGCCGCCGTTTGACCTCTCTGGCGATGATGGTTAGGATCTCTTCATCGCTCAGCTCTTGACCTCTCTTTTCGATCTCCGCGTTGATGATGGCCGCCTTCACCAAGCGGATGGCGGCCTTTCGCCGCTCATCCCCCTGGCGTACAGCTTGTTTAAGGTCTTCCATCAGCTTTGTCTTCAAGCTCATTGTCCTTTCCTCCATTTGAACCATCGACGCTGGCCGAGGATTTTCCTAATGGTGGGCAAAGCCTTGGCAGCCGCCTCCTCTCCAGCAGCGATGCATTCCGCCGCTCAGAACGGTGATCTCCTCGCTCAACCTGATGAGCACTTCCGGCTTGGCCTCCTCTAATTTCTGCTCTTTGAGCCGCCTCTCCATGGCGGCCACCGTCCGGCGTAAGGTCTTGATGAGGAGAGGGGGAAATGCTGTCCTTTGGCCTTCAAAGGGCGCTGGAGCTCCCCGTCCTCTGGAGCGACGTCCACGGCGATGACCACCTCGGCTCCCATGCTGCGCACCACGTCGGCGGGAAGGTTGTTCAACACCCCGCCATCTACCAGGAGGCGGCCTCCCAGCTGGAAGGGGGCGAAGACGCCCGGCAGGGAGATCGTGGCCCGCAGTGCCTCCACCACCGAACCGCTCCTCAGGATCACCTCCTCTCCACTCTCCAGGTCAACGGCACCAGCGCCAG
>CAYYKQ010000081.1:6043-8155 GCA_964440965.1 uncultured Anaerolineae bacterium
TTGGCCTTCGAGAAGGCCGGGCTTGGTGAGCGGGGAACGGTCCACAAGCTCGATCATGTGCCTCAGCGTGCTTATGCGCAGGACCTCCTTTTCCATGAATTCGGCGCTAAGTCCTGCAGCGTAGCCAGCGGCCACGATCCCTCCCATGCTGGTGCCGGCCAGGAAATCCACCGGGATGCCCTCTCGTTCCGAGACCTTTAGCCCACCGATGTGGGCCAAACCTCTGGCCCCTGACAAGCGTGCTCGCTCGCTTTAAGCTCCAGCTTGTTCAGGCTCTTAACCCACGAGCACGCTTGTCACCACCGCTGAGGGCCAAACCCACTTTAAGCCGCCTCCAAAGCGTTATCCTCATCGGCTCACCCTCTTCTCAGCCAGGTCGAGGGCCAAATCCCCACGAGGAACAAAGGCCACGGCCAAATCCACCAGCCCGGCCAAATCCACCAGCCCGGATAGTATACCATCTCCCTGCCTATGCTGAATATGAAGCCGCAGCTCCTGCACCGAAGGGTGTAATAGCCGATAGGCTCCAATTCCCTGGATCCACACTTGGGGCATGTGAGCTCCTTGGCCATCTCTCTGGCGCTGGGGCCGGGCGGGGGATGGAACCTGGGAAAGATCCTGGTCATCCCATAGAACATGAGGAGGGACATCCCAAAGAAGATGACCATGGCCCCGATCATAAACAGCATTGCGTAGATGAACTCCGTCTCAATTGTTCCTACGAACATCCCGCTCCTCCCGATCTGGAGGGCCTTTCAATAAAAGCCCCTTCATCCCGTCCTTAGTGAGGCCCACCAATCTCGCTGAGGAGATGGTATTGGACAGATCAGCCTTACTTTCAGCCGTTACCCGGATGTAATTGTCGGTCAGTCCCGACCAGAGGCCGTCCTTGCCTGCCGATTCCCATAGGACCTCCATCGTCCGCCCCAGGAAGCGGCGGCGGAATCTCTCACCGCTCCGCTGGGCCAGTTCCCTCATCGCCTCACTGCGCCTCCTCTTCACCGCATAGGGCACCTGATGGTCCATCTCCGCCGCCGGGGTGCCCGGCCTCGGCGAGAATTTGAAAACGTGGATGCGCGCGAACCCCATCTCCTTCACAAAGCGATAGCTCTCCTCGAACTCGGCTTCGCTTTCCCCTGGGAAACCCACGATGATGTCGGTGGTTACCGCCAGATCCGGGATAGCCTCCCTTGCCATCCTCACGGTATCGGCGTACTGGACCGCTGTGTAACGTCGGCCCATGCGGAGCAGGGTGGCGCTGCAGCCGCTTTGGAGGGGTAAGTGCAGATGGCGGCAGAGGCGCGAATCCTCCCAAAGGGGGAGTAGGTCGGGGGTGAGATCCCAGGGTTCGATGGATGATAGGCGAAGCCGTGGCACCTCCGTCCTGGCCAGTATCTCCTCGATCAACTGACCCAGGCTGCTTCCGAAGTCCTTGCCATACGCCCCAATGTTGACACCCGTGAGCACAATCTCCTTGTAGCCAGTGGCCACCCTGGCCTTTATCTCGGCCAGTATCTCCTCCACCGGCCTGCTCCGTTCCCTCCCTCGAGCCAGACGCACGATGCAGTAAGCGCAGTGGTTGTTACAGCCGTCCTGGATTTTCACGAAGGCACGGGTTCTGAACACTGGAAGCTGGAAGCTGGTTGCTGGCTGCCGACCGCCGGATCCGATCAACTCGACGATGTGTTCCTTGTCCTTATTGCCCACTACCAGGTCCACGCCTTCGAGGCATTCGATCTCCTGTGGTGACATCTCAGCGTAGCAGCCGGTGACCACCAAGCGTGCCTTGGGGTTGATCCTATGGAGGCTGCGGATCAACTTCCGTGACTTACGGGCGGCGATGTGGGTCACAGTGCACGTGTTGATCACACAGAGATCGGCCTCCTCAGCCCTAACGACGACCTGATGGCCGGCGTTGGCAAACTGATAAGCCAGGGCCTCTATCTCGCTCTGATTCAGCTTACACCCTAAGCTTTCCAGATAGACCCTCATGCGAGTTCCTGAAGTCAAGTATACATCAAAAAGAGGAGGTTGGAAAGCCCGCTTTAGGAGGAGCCCTGATCTGTGGACTTTGACAAAGGGACGGGGCAAAGGTATAATCTTGATAGTGCA
>CAYYKQ010000082.1:0-4769 GCA_964440965.1 uncultured Anaerolineae bacterium
GGGTGGGAGTGGGGGTGAACCGAGGTGTAGGAGTGAACCGAGGCGTGGGGGTGGGAGGGACGGGCGTTGGTGTTGGTGGAGTGAGCACTACTAAGCTGGCATCATCCCAGAAGGAGTTGTTGTTCTTAACCCGGTATTCCGCCCTCCCTCTGGTGACTACGGTGACCCGATCAGCCTGGGCGACCGCCTCGACACTCAGCTGAACCCATTGGTCGTAAACTTCCACCGGCTGGCTCCATACGACTCCGGGAGCGAGGGGGTTGCCTCCCCCTGTGGGAATGATGCCCACCGAGAGCAGATACCGCCCTTTTTTGGAGAAGGATTGATCATCCTCCTCGCTGGACCAAGCATAAGCCCAAATGGAAAAGCGGAGCTTGGCGCCTTTGGGAACCGACACCTCCTGCCAGAAGCCCCCATCGTGGGTGGCGTAGTTGTTGAAGAACTTTTGGGAGTAACGTCCGGAATGGACAAAGCGAGGGTTAACGAAGTTGGCATCGTGAGGCTTGTACTCCGGTCGCCTCCAGAAACCCCGTTTATCTTCTTCCGGAGTGCCAGCCATCCACCAAGGGTTCCAGCCATCGGCCACGGTGACCTCGACGGCGCCACGCGTGCTGAAACTTCCTTCGAAGCCGGGGTTGATCAATGGTATCTCCCGCTGGGCGGGCGGCTTGGCCAGGACAGTGGCTGAAACGAGCGTGGATAGCAGGGCTAACGTAGATATGCCTATCAGCATCCTTGATCGCATGTTTTCCTCCTGATCCCTATCTTCCGCCAGTGGGGGCATCCACGCCCCAGGGGGTTGATCAGACAATTAAGAAAACGCGGGGAACTGAGAAATGCAGGATCGTCCTAAAACGGCTTAAGGACCGCTTAGGCCCTGGGAAGTGCCCTTGATCGCATCGGATGGTGTTCTGAACGGACAGCGGTTTGTTCCCTTAAACTTAATACGAGGCTGATTATAGCATAAAAATTTGAAATGTCAACCCATGTATTGATGATTTCCAAAGGATGCATCGTAGGCAGCTACCAGAGGAAACTGGAGGAGTTGGCCAAATTTGATCTGGAGCTGACGGTCATCGTGCCCCCTTACTGGCGGGGCAGGAGCGGCGTGGTGGCTTTGGAGCGAGCGCACACCGAAGGCTATGAGCTTATAGTCGAGCAGGTAGCCTTCAACGGCCACTTCCATCTGCATTTCTACCCTGGTTTGGCCAGGCAATTCAAGCGTTTGTGCCCGGATATCGTCCATATCGACGAGGAGCCGTATAACCTGGCCACCTTCCAGGCCATGTGGCTGGCTAAGCGAGCCGGAGCCAAAGCCCTCTTTTTCACCTGGCAGAACATCCACCGCCGCTACCCTCCGCCGTTCAGCCTCATCGAGCGCTACAACCTGAGAAACGCCGCCTATGCCATTGCTGGCAACGCCGAGGCGCTGAAGGTGTTGAAGGCTAAGGGGTATCATGGGCCTATCAGGGTGATACCGCAGTTTGGAGTGGATCCGAAGGTTTTTCGGCCTTTCGCCCCTCGTTCTTCGCCCCTTTTCACCATCGGTTACGTGGGGAGGTTGGTGGAGGAGAAAGGGATTCATGTACTATTGCGGGCGGCGGCGGGATTAGAAGGGGGATGGCGGCTGCGCATCTTAGGGAGCGGCCCCTGGCAGCCCCGCTTAGAGGCTTTAGCGAGCGAATTAGCCATCGCCGAACGAGTGAAATTTGAGCCTCCTATCCCCTCCACTAAGATGCCCGACCACTACAATCAGCTGGACGTCTTAGTTCTGCCCTCTCTGACCCGTCCGAATTGGAAGGAGCAGTTCGGACGGGTGCTCATCGAAGCCATGGCCTGCGAAGTGCCGGTGGTCGGCTCGGATTCCGGCGAGATACCCAACGTGATCGGTGATGCAGGGATCGTATTCCCTGAGGGCGATGTCTTCGCCTTAAGGGATGCCCTGGCTCAACTAATGGCCGATCCAGCCCTCCGCATTGAGCTTGGGAGACGCGGGAGGGAGCGGGTTTTGACCTATTACACCCAGGCGCGTGTCGCCGCTGAGACCTACAAGGTATATCAGGAGATGAAGTCAACCGATTCCGAGCTATAACTCAGCGGGTCAGGGACTTATTGAATTCGAATTCATTGCCTTGGTCATTTGACCAGGCGGCCGCTCGGCTGTATAATTGCCTGTGAATTATATGCCATCTACTGTAAGCCACAAACCAATCCATATCGGCCTTAATGCTCATCTCCTCTCCCTGGCCGAGACCTACCGAGGCACTGGGGCCAGCCAATACATCCATAATTTGCTCCTCAACCTGCCCTACACGGACGAGGAGAACCGCTATACGGTCTTTCTCGGCGAGAGGCGTTTCGATGCCCCTCCTTCATTGAATCTGAAATTCTCGCGTCTGCCTACCGGGAGTCCGCTGGGGCGCATCTTCTGGGAGCAGGCGGTACAGCCGTTCGTCCTGAGGAGGGAAGGGATAGATCTCCTCCACTCCTTGGCCTTTGTGTCTCCGCTTGTTTCGCCCTGTCCCACGGTAGTCACCATCTACGACCTCAGCTTCCTGTTATTTCCGAGGAGTTTCCAGCGCCTCAGACGTTTCTACCTCGGCCTCTTCACCCGTATCTCCGCTCAAAAGGCGAGAAGGGTGATAGCCGTCTCAGAGAACACCAGGAGGGACATCGTCCGCCTGCTTGAGATTCCGCCGGAGAAGGTGGAGGTCATCCATTGCGGGGTGGGTGAGATCTTCCGGCCGCTTCCCGAGGGGGAGGTGGATAACTTCCGGCGGAGGCGTGGCCTGCCTGAGAGGTTCATCCTCTTCATAGGCACCCTCGAGCCGCGCAAGAATGTGGCTACGCTCATCGAGGCTTATTCGTTGCTCATCGCTCGTTACCCCTCCCTGAAACTCATCATCGGGGGGGCTAAGGGTTGGTTCTGTGAGGGCATCTTCGCTGAGGTGGATAGACTGGGATTACAGGGGAGGGTCCTCTTCCCAGGCTACATCCCCCAGAGGGAATTGCCCTTTTGGTACAACGCGGCTGAGCTTTTCGTCTACCCTTCGCTGTATGAGGGCTTCGGATTACCTCCCCTGGAGGCCATGGCCTGTGGCACGCCGGTTATCGCCTCCGATGCCTCCTCCCTCCCCGAAGTGGTGGGCGAGGCAGGGATGCTGGTCAATCCCTTAGATGTTGAGGCTTTAGCGGAGGCGATGGGCCACGTTCTCTCCGACGAGGCCCTGCGCCGGGGGATGAGCGAGCGAGGGCTGAAGCGTGCCAGGCGCTTCTCTTGGAGGAAGATGGCCCATGAGACGGTCCAGCTCTATCGGCGGGCGGTGGAGCTCGAAGGGTGATGAGATGTCCAAGCGATATAGGTGGTTGCTGTCGAAGGGGATAGTGCTGGTGGACATCTTGCTCATCAACATCGCCTTCGTCGCCTCCTACTGGGTCCGCTATGAGCTGCAGTGGTTTCGCGCCGTAGATCCTGCTTACTACGCCCCTCTGAGAGTGTATGTGCCCTTTGCCCTGGGGCTTACTGCGCTCCTTTTAGTCTCTTACAGGCTGAACGGGGTCTACAGCAGTCGACGGGGGGCCTCATGGTTCGATGAGGTCTATGCCCTGATTAACGGCACCGCCATAGGCATAGTGGTAATGGTGGCCATCACCTTCTTCTACCACCCTCGCTATTACTCCCGGCTGCTCTTCATCTACACCGGGGTGTTAGTCATCGTCCTCCTTAGCTTTGCGCGCTTGGTGAGAAGAGGAGTCTGGCGTTGGCTTCGCCGGAAGGGCATCGGCGTGGATAGGGTGCTCATCGTGGGGGCCGGCGAGGTGGGCCGCGCTGTTATGAGCAGCATCATGGCCCAGCCGGGGTTGGGATACCAGGTGGTAGGTTTTGTGGACGACGACCCCGCCAAAGGGAGGAAAGACCTCGGCCGTTTTAAGGCCTTAGGGCCTATTGACAACCTGCCTCGCCTCATCCGGGAGAAGGATGTGGACGAGGTCATCATCACCCTTCCCTGGATGGATTACCGCAAGGTAGTAAGCATCATACGCCAATGTGAGAGGGATGGAGTGCGCCCGCTCATCGTGCCCGACCTATTCCAGCTCTCCCTCAGCCACGTGGACGTTGACGACCTGGGCGGCGTTCCGGTGCTCAGTGTCAGAGAGGTCTCCATCAGCGGGTGGAATCTGGCTTTGAAGAGGACCCTCGACCTCTCCATCGCCCTGGTGGGTTCGATCCTCCTCCTTCCCCTGTTTATAGCCATAGCCATAGCCATCAAACTGGACTCTCCTGGCCCCATTCTGTTCAAGCAGGTGAGGGTGGGCAAAGGGGGGCGCCCTTTCGTCCTCTACAAATTCCGTTCCATGCACCAGGGGGCGGAGGAGGAGCTCTCTAAGCTGGCCGAATTGAACGAAGCGGAAGGCCCTATTTTCAAGATCCGCAATGATCCTCGTCTGACCAGAGTAGGCCGGTTTCTGCGTCGTACAAGCTTGGATGAACTGCCCCAGTTTTACAACGTCCTTAGGGGGGAGATGAGCATAGTCGGACCTCGTCCGGCCCTTCCTTCAGAGGTGGAGCGTTATCAGGAGTGGCATAAGAAGCGCTTTAAGGCCCTGCCAGGGATGACCGGCCTTTGGCAGGTCTCAGGGAGGAGCGATCTGCCTTTCGATGAAATGTGCCTCTTGGACATCTACTACGTGGAAAGTTGGTCCCTTTTGCTCGATATCAAGATCCTCTTCAAGACCATCCCTGCCGTTCTGTTAGGCAGGGGAGCGTA
>CAYYKQ010000082.1:4869-8073 GCA_964440965.1 uncultured Anaerolineae bacterium
GACTAATTGGAGTTTGGGATTTGGTCATTGAGATTTGGGATTTAAGGATGAGGCTATGTTTAATCTCTCTTCCCAAGACCGCACTGACTTAACCGCCTTCCTCCAAGATTTGATTCGCATCCCCAGCCCTTCGACCCAGGAGGGGGAGGTGGCGGCGCGCCTGATGGAGGAGATGCGCCGGGTGGGCTTTGGGGAGGTGTTCACCGACCGCATCGGGAACGTAGTGGGCCACGTTGGGAGTGGCGAGGGCAAGAAGCTCTTTATAAGCGGTCACATGGATACGGTTGGAGTGGGCGAGCGCTCCACCTGGAAGCGGGATCCCTTCGGAGCGGAGATCGAGGATGGGGTGCTCTACGGCAGGGGAGCTTGCGATATGAAGGGCGCTCTGGCAGCCATGGTCTATGGAATCAAGCTCCTCTTGGATGCCGGCATAGAGTTGGCAGGCGACCTCTATGTGGTTGGCACTGTCCAAGAGGAAGCCTGCGAGGGCTTAGGGATGAGGGTGTTAGTGGAGGAGGAGGGGCTGAGGCCCGATTTCGTCGTCTTAGGCGAGGCCACTGACCTGCAGCTCAGCCGTGGGCAGAGAGGCCGCATGGAGATCAAGGTCACCACGGAGGGCCGATCATGCCATGCCTCAACCCCAGAGCAGGGGGAGAACGCCATCTATGCCGCTACTCGCCTCATCTTCGGAGTCGAGATCCTGGCCTCTCAATTGGCTAACCATCCCTTCCTTGGCCCGGGGAGCATCGCCGTCACCCAGATAGAGAGCTCCGCTCCCAGCCGCAATGCCATCCCGGATACCTGTACCCTTTACATCGACCGTCGCCTCACTTTGGGCGAGACGGAGACCCAGGCCCTGGCCGAAATCCAGAAGATCATCGCCCGGGAGGGGATCAAGGCCCGCATAGAGGTCACGGAGTATCGATCCGTCAGCTACACAGGCTATGAATGCAAGGCTAAAGAGTACTTTCCCCCTTGGATTTTGGACGAGGACCACCCATTAGTGAAGGCGGCCGCCAGGGCCGTCCACAAAGCGCTCGGCTATCGCCCTCGGATCGGCCGCTGGGCCTTCTCCACCGATGGCGTCTACACTATGGGCGAGGCGGGCATCCCTACCATCGGTTTCGGCCCCGGCGAAGAGCGTTTCGCCCATACCGTAGACGACCAAGTGCGGGTGGCCGATGTGTTCGCTGCCGCCCGCGTCTACGCCCAGTTGGCCATCGAGGTTCTGGGAGCGCGATGAGGGGCCGATGGATCTCAAAGCTGCGCTGCGGGAGGTCTACGGCCACGACGAAGCCCTGCTGAGGGAGCAATTGGCCAGATACATTGTATGATTTAACTCTTTGGAGGGGGAAATGGGGAAGAAAGGGATTTGTTACATTGTGATTGGGACACAGTATGGGGATGAGGGCAAAGGTAAGGTCTCCGCTGTGTTGACTTTACAACGCAATATCCCCAATGCTGTTAGATGTGGGGTGGGCCCTAACGCCGGCCATGGAGTTTGGTACGAAAGCGGCGAGATCTCTGGCGAGATAGAAGGAAGGCATATACCATGCGGTTTCGTCAACCCCCTCACAGCTTTATTTATAGCTCCTGGCACTCTAATAGATCCAAAAGTATTGGAAACCGAATTGAACGTCTTGGAAAGATTTGGTATAGAGGTAAGAAAAAGATTGAAAATAGATAGCCGGTGTCCGGTGATAGAAGAAAGGCATAGAATTGCTGAAAAAAAGGGAAGTTATCTCCACACTGTCATAGGTTCGATGGGTTCCGGCTGTGGGAATTTAAATGCGGAAAGAGCTTTAAGAGATCCAAAAGTAAAGTTCGCCAAGGATATCGAGAGTCTTAGGCCTTACGTTGTTGATGATGTTTCCTTGTTGCTCATCGAAAAACTGAAGGCCGGGGAGGATCTTCTTGTGGAAGGGACGCAGGGGTTTGGCCTCTCTTTGGTCCACGGCCAGTATCCTTACGTAACGAGCAAGGATACCACTGCTTCCCAGTTCTTAGCCGATGCAGGAATTCCGCCATCTTTCCCTATAAAAGTGTATGCTTGCATGAAACCATATACCACCAGAGCTGGCACCGGCCCCCTAAAGGGGGAAAACGACCCATCGCTGGCTCACATAACAGAACGTGAAATAAGGCCGGGCGTGGTTGTGGGGGAAAAAAGGAGGGTTGGATTATTCGATAAGGATCTGGTTGGGAGGGCCTTAGCAGTAAACGGTGCCACAGACATAGCGCTAACAAACGTTGATAGAATGTGGCCGGAGGATTATGGAAAAACCACTGTGGATAAACTCTCCCTTGATGCAAGGAGGTTTATAGACGACCTGGAAGAAGCATTTCACATACCGGTGACATTGATATCCACCGGACCTCGATTGGAGCAAACGATTTTTATAGAACCTTAAAGCCAGAAGTTGCAACCCCCTATGCCACCTAAGTCAGCGTCTTAGCCCCATCGCCCAGTCCTTGGCTATGCCCTTTAAGCGCAACCCCGTCACCGCTGAGAAAATCTGCTCCCTGGCCCGCTTCGTGGCCGCCCTTCCCCAGGTGGCCTGGCACAACGCAGCCCTCTCGCTCCTGGAGCGCACCCTGGACGACTCGGCCAGCCGCCGGTTGATCCTCCCCAAGGCGTTTTTGGCTGTGGATGAGATGCTCTTCGCTGCCCGGCACATTGTTGAGGGGCTTGTCGTCCACAAGGAAGGCATCGCGCGTAATCTGGCGGCCTACGGGACCCTCGCCGCCGCCGAATCGCTGCTTATGGAGCTGGTCAAGGCCGGCGCCGACCGCCAGGAGATGCACGAACGCATCCGCCTTCACACTATGGCTGTATGGGAGGCTTTGCGGAGAGGGGAGAGGAACCCCCTGGTGGAGAGCCTAAGCGGGGACGAGCGCATCACAGCCTACCTCCCCCCGGCCGGGTGAGGGAACTCCTTAATGTCCGCGGTTACATCGGCGATGCCCCGGCACGGTGTCGGGATTTCTTGCGCCTCCTTCGCCAAGCCATTCGTTCGCCATGAGTTTCGAAAGGAGATAGAGTGGTGGTGGGCGTCAACGAGTTCATGGTGGAGGAAGAGGTGACATGGCGACGGCTGAGGGTTGACCCCCGAGTCAGGGAACGGCAGATGGAGCGGCTGCGCGCCCTAAGGGAGCGGCGCGACAGCGGGCGGGTGAGCGCCTTGCTGGCCAGGTTGGAGGAGG
>CAYYKQ010000083.1:0-7809 GCA_964440965.1 uncultured Anaerolineae bacterium
GATACGGAGTAGGGGATAGGGGGTAGGGGTTACCCCCCTATCCCCTACTCCGTATCCCATTTCCCTTAACGCCTGATTGTTGGCAGCGGCGAAGCCGAGGTTCTTCTCATTGGCGATCAGCCTTGCTTGAGGAAAGCGTTTCCGCACCATATCGGCGCTGCCATCCGAGGAGGCGTTGTCCACCACCCACACCTTGCCCCTCAGATTCGACCCCTCCAAGCTTCCGTACACCGAAGCGAGGCAGGCCCTGAGAAGATCCCGCACATTCCAGCTGACTACGACTACAGCTAAGTCGAGCACATCTAAACCACCTTTTCTCTTACCTTAGCGCTGGTATAGTCCAACAGGGCAACCACTATGGCTATGGCCCATACCGCAGCCCCAGCCTCCCTGTACATCAACAACCTTATCCACTGCTGCAGAAGATACCCTATCCCCCCTCCACCAACAAACCCTATCACCGTCGACATCCTCACATTGATGTCCCACCTGTAAACAGTAAACCCTATGTACGGAGGTATTATCTGCGGAATGACCCCATATACTATCGTCTGCAGCCTGTTCGCCCCCGTCGCCATTATCGCCTCTATAGGCCCAGGATCTATCGACTCCACCGCCTCCGAATATAGCTTCCCCAATGCAGCCGTGGAATGAACCGCCAAAGCCAATACCCCAGCAAAGGGACCCAACCCCACCCAAACCACAAACACTATGGCCATGATCAATGGCTCTATGGAACGCAAAATGTTCAGAACACTGCGCACTACATAGTACACCCCCATGGTCAGAGGATTACCCCCCATCAGATTCCTGGCCGCAACAAAGCTTATCGGTATGGCAAAAATGATGGCTATGGTGGTGGCCATCAAAGCCAGAAAGATGGTCTCCACCATCTTCTCCACCACAAGATAAAACGTCTCGCTTAGATGAAGAGAACCTACCTCACGCCTAAGCCTGGCCTGAATGCGATATAGCTGAGGACCCTTCACATCGGGGCGCAATGGTTCAGGCACAGCGAAGGTAAGCGGAGGAAGCCTCCCCTCTCCATCGGTGTCGAAATCCAAGTACCTCCCTTCCTGCCTGATCCTCCGCTTTAAATCCCCGCTTAGGTCCAGCCACCAAATCTGGCCATGGGAGTTGGGCCAAAAGTTTCCCCCTTCGATGGTGATCCTATCTCCGGGCTCTCCACAGGTTTTATCCAAGATGATCAGGTAGGGCTCGTCCTTGAGAGGAACGCCCTTGGAAGGAGGGGAATCCGAGCAGTGAAGCTCAAACTTAGCCTCCGCCACCTGAGTTTCGGTGCTTCTCTCCAGGAAGGCGGGCTGCAGGAGGTCGGCAACCAGGGGCTTGATGTCCCCCACGTCGGTTATCAGCCGCGTGAGCTTGATGTCAGTCACCTGCCAGCCGATGATGTAGACTATGAGGGCTACGATGAGGAAGGGGAAAGCGGGAGAAAGCCTCCTCCCCCTACCAAGATTGTAGGCATCCCATCCACTCCACAGCCAGGAGATAGCTATCCCAGCATAGAGGAACTCATCCCCCCTCCAGCGCACCAGGAGGGAGGTGACCACTACGGACAGAAAGAAGGCCACCCCCCTCACAAGCTCACCCAGATACACCTGCCCTAACCCGGGAATGAGAAGGGAAAGAAATAAACTGAGGATGGACGATCTTTTGTGATCCATCTATGCCCCGATCCATTTAATGGAGTGTAAGCAGGCTTGGCCTATCCATACTTCAGGGTTACCCTACACCTGCACTATCCTGTCTGGAGTGTATCTGATGGCACCTACAGCCTCTGGATCGAACATATCCAAGGTCAGCTGGATAGCGTGCTCACGCGGCTCGCCTTTCCACAGTTCAGCCGCAGCGATGCCGTGGTTCTCGAAATTCCAGAGGACGACGGCCCTGGGATCATCAGGGTCATGGAGGGCATTTGAGCGGGAGAGGGCATCCAAGGTGACATCCATCATGAGGTCCGTGCCGCAGCCGAAGGGGTAGGGGAATTTCTCCCTATTCGTCGGCACCCATTCCACAAGACGGTCATCCACATCTATTATCCCCACGTGGGCATGGATGATGGAGCGGATCAACGGGGCTTCCACAGGCCCGTCTGGATCTATCCTCCAGGCCTTCCCCACCTTCCTCAGCCTGACGGTTGGGGCGCGCAGGAAGGCTTCGAAGAATTCGCGGGTTTCCACCGATGGCCCCTTTGTGGCCATGCCTTCCGGTGCATAGACTAAGATGCTTCCCTCAGATACCTCTCCGATGGGCACCACATCCTCCCGCTCGAGGTGGCGTTTGTCAACCCCCCAGCTGCCCGATCCCGTGACCATCATCAGGTTCAGCTCAGGCTCCCACGCGCAGAGCATGCCCTCGCTGAAGTGCTTCATGTTCATGAAGCGCTCGTATACCCTGGCTAAAGATGGAGATACCCACTGGGACAACTCCAGTAATGGAGGGAGGAGGTCCAGCTGGTCCATCCTGTGCCCCGCTTCGATGAGATCGTCGGGAATGGAGGAGGATAGCCAGTCCTCGCGGGAGAGGGCATCCTTGATCACCCGATAACGACCTCCCACTTCCTGAGCGCAGGCCAAGGCAACTAGCCTGTTGCTCAGATCCCTGAGCAGGTAAGGCCAATCGTCTCCCGAGATCGTTGGATGTCCGCCTTCCATGGTGCACAAAGTCACCTCTTCGACTCTTCCTGAGCCGGGCTCTCCGGTGATGAAAATCACCTTTGGGGTCCCTATCCTGGTCATGGCGATGCGAGCGATCTCCACCACTTCTAAGTGGGGCATCTCCCTCAGGCTTTCGGAGATCGTCACAAAGGTGATCAAGTTCTCCGGACGCTTTTCCAGCCCGAATTCCCTTTTGAGATGCAAAGCTAACGGCCAATGCCTCTCCTCGATCCTATCCTGGAGCGGAGCATCCCCTTGGGGGATCTCGTGGAAGGTGAGCATGATGTCCACCCTTCCTGGGAATTTCTCGGGCTGGTGGATGATGTGATGTCCCTCCTCTTCAAAAGTGGCCAAGAGGCCATCCGACAGCCGCTTCTGAGCTTCGTCGAAGGGCTCGCCCACCAAGGCCACCGTCAGCGGCCTCCACCACGAGCATTCCCGGATATCAGGTACCATCATCGTGAGTCTCTCCTTAAACCACCTTTTCTCTTACCTTAGCGCTGGTATAGTCCAACAGGGCAACCACTATGGCTATGGCCCATACCGCAGCCCCAGCCTCCCTGTACATCAACAACCTTATCCACTGCTGCAGAAGATACCCTATCCCCCCTCCACCAACAAACCCTATCACCGTCGACATCCTCACATTGATGTCCCACCTGTAAACAGTAAACCCTATGTACGGAGGTATTATCTGCGGAATGACCCCATATACTATCGTCTGCAGCCTGTTCGCCCCCGTCGCCATTATCGCCTCTATAGGCCCAGGATCTATCGACTCCACCGCCTCCGAATATAGCTTCCCCAATGCAGCCGTGGAATGAACCGCCAAAGCCAATACCCCAGCAAAGGGACCCAACCCCACCCAAACCACAAACACTATGGCCATGATCAATGGCTCTATGGAACGCAAAATGTTCAGAACACTGCGCACTACATAGTACACCCCCATGGTCAGAGGATTACCCCCCATCAGATTCCTGGCCGCAACAAAGCTTATCGGTATGGCAAAAATGATGGCTATGGTGGTGGCCATCAAAGCCAGAAAGATGGTCTCCACCATCTTCTCCACCACAAGATAAAACGTCTCACTCAGATGAAGAGAACCTACCTCACGCCTAAGCCTGGCCTGGACACGATTGAGCTGAGGACCCTTACCCCTGGCCTCACCCCATGGCTCCTGCACGACCACGGTGAGGGGCGGGATCCTCCCTTTCTCATCGGTCTCGAAGGTCAGGGGCTCGCCTTCTATCCGAATCCTCTTCTTCATCTCGCCGGCGATGTTCACCCACCATATCTCGCCTTTCGAGTTGGGCCAGAAGTTCCCGCCCTCGATGGTGAAGGTATCGCCGGGGTCCCCGCAGGTTTTGTCGAGGATGATGAGATAAGGCTTATCCTTCAAAGGCTCTCCCTTTGGGGGAGGGTTGTCAGAGCAAGGGGATTCGAATAGTATCTCCCCCACCTGGGTCTCGATGTCTCTTTCGAGGAAGGCGGGCTGCAGGAGGTCGGCAACCAGGGGCTTGATGTCCCCCACGTCGGTTATCAGCCGCGTGAGCTTGATGTCAGTCACCTGCCAGCCGATGATGTAGACTATGAGGGCTACGATGAGGAAGGGGAAAGCGGGAGAAAGCCTCCTCCCCCTACCAAGATTGTAGGCATCCCATCCACTCCACAGCCAGGAGATAGCTATCCCAGCATAGAGGAACTCATCCCCCCTCCAGCGCACCAGGAGGGAGGTGACCACTACGGACAGAAAGAAGGCCACCCCCCTCACAAGCTCACCCAGATACACCTGCCCTAACCCGGGAATGAGGAGGGAAAGGATAGAGGCCAGGATGGGGGATTTCTTCTTGGCAGCTTTCTCTTCTCCTTGCACCATTACGTTCATACCTTATAACCCCGTAACCTTCCTTTGGTTACCGAATTTTGCAGCTCTGGTGGCTGAGTAACAGAAGATGGCTGCAAAAGCGCCTACTAACGGGCATTTTATGAACGGCCATCGTTCACCCCTGCATGCCAACTTGGCTAATGCACTCATACCACCGAGATCATCTCGGCTTCCTCGCCGTAGATCTCCTTGAATCGCTTATCGGTGATCTCTTCGGGAAGCCCTTGGAACACTACCTGTCCATCCTTCAGCCCCACTACGCGGGTACCATAGCGGCGCACCAGGTCCAGGTAATGCAGGCTGCAGATGACCGTAATCCCGTCCTCTTTGTTGAGTTGCTCCAGATACCCCAGAATGGAATGCGCCAACACCGGATCCAGGTTGGATACAGGCTCGTCGGCCAGCATGAGCTTAGGCTCCTGCATCAAGGCGCGGGCGATGCCCACCCGTTGCCTCTGCCCTCCACTCAATTCATCGGCCCGCTTATAGGCCAGGTCGGCAATGCCTACTCGCTCCAAGTTCCGCATAGCCCGTTCGATCTCGGCCTTAGGGAAATGGTGAATTAAACTCCACCATGGATTGACGTAGCCCAGCCTCCCAGAGAGGACGTTGGTCAAGACAGATAATCGCTCCACTAGGTTAAACTCCTGGAAAATCATGCCGATACGACGGCGGATCAGTCGCAGCTCCTCATCGGAAGCGGCCGTGATATCCACCCCATCCCAGATGATCCTTCCCTCAGTGGGCTCGATAAGGCGGTTGATGCATCTCAGCAGGGTGGATTTCCCCGCCCCGCTGAGGCCCAAGATTATCAGGAATTCACCATCCTGCACCTCAAAGCTGACATCTTTGAGAGCTACGGTGCCGTCCTCGTAAATCTTGGTCAAATGCTCTATACGCAGCAAATGCTTCCCTCCTTATGCATTGGTAGGGGCGCAGCATGCTGCGCCCCTACCAGATAATGCTACCCTTAGCTACTTGGCCAGCTCTTCAACGCTGACGCCAGCGGCTTCCAAGGTCGCCCGGAAGGGGTCATAGAAGGAGTCGTCCTTCTCCACCACCGCATCCCATCCGTAGGCCTTTCCCATGGCCTCCACGCCCTCCGGGGTCTCCATGATCTCCAGGAAGGCTTTGACGATCTTCTCCCTCATATCGGCTGGGAAGTCCTTAATGAACTGGAGGCCATCGTTAGGGATCTCATCCGACTCGGCGATGACTATCACCTTGTCCTTGACATCGGGGTACTTATCCTCTATAGTGCCCCGGGCGTCCACCCAGGTGGCTCCCGCATCGCAGTCCCCCTTGTAGACCGCCAGAACGACGCCAGGATGGGAGCCGACCTCCGTCTGCTGGGCCAAGTCCTTATCCGGATCGATGCCATGCGCTTTGAGCATGATCCTGGGGATAATGTAGCCGGAGGTGGAGGCGGCATCCACCCAGCACACCCTTTTGCCCTTCAAATCCTCTATCCTCTTGATCCCAGTATCTGCACCCACGATGATTTGGCCTTTGTAATATGGCCTCCCATAGCGGACAGCTACTAAAGCACAGTCCACTCCGCACTTCTCGTGGGCCAGGAGATAGGCGAAGGTGGCTAGGGTGCCCATATGGGCCTTCCCGGTGCACATGGCTTCGATGACCGCCGAATAGCTGGTGGCCACTTTGCCCTTGATGACGTAGCCTGTCTTATCCGAAAGGAGCTTTGTTATCTCCTCTGCGCTGGCCATGATCTCCGGCGTCTCACCGGAGGGGACGAAGGCCATAACGATGGGGTTGTCCTTCGTGCCCAAGGCTGGCTTGGCAGGCTTGCAAGCGGCCAACAGCAAGGAGATAAAGGCCACTACAGCTAACAGCTTTACAAAATTCCCTCTCCTCATTTGATCCTCCCTCTAAAATAGACTAAAAGCAGACAACTCCCACCTCAGATTCGCCGGGCATCACCTCCTTCCCCTAAATCTATTTTATGATACAGTAATCCTGCCCCATTTGCAAATAAAGGCGACCAAATTGGCCGCCTAAAATCCGATGGAGATCTCCTGAGGATCAACGTGGTCATTGAAGGGATCGATCCTCACATCCTCGTGGATCAATCCTGCCCAGAAGTGGAGGGGGTTACGAGGAGGCCTATCTACGATGCGGATGGAGCCAGTGATCACTGCCCTCTGCCCTGGCATCAGATAGCGATACTCCTTCCCATCAATGACCTTAACCTCCAGGTCATCGTCGCCGCCCACAGCCCAGCGGTAGGGGTAAGGTCGCCCGCTGGAGTTGGTCTCGAAATCTATTCCAAAACGCCAAACCCCGGGCTCCTCATACCACCCTAAAGTGTTGAAGTTCTGATCGCTTCGGTAAGGGGTGCCCGGCGGGGGACCGCTGGTGCGGATGGGCACCGAGCCGAAATTCTCCACCGTGGCAGTGAAATTCAAGGTCTCGCCCAAAGGCACGATCTTGGGCTCAAAATCCACCTCCGCGTTGACGATGTCCGCCCTTGGAACCCCTCCGTTCACGATGGTCAAGGTGCTGGTGACCACCGTCCGGTTACCCACCAAGTCCTTAGCTTCTGCCCTCACAGTGTAAGTTCCATCAGGGGGCGGCTCGGCTCCCAGATCCACCCCTCCATCATAGTCATAGAGATGGATGCCCGGCTCCCCTGGCTTTACCTTCCTCTCCTTCTCAGCGATGGGATATTTCTCGCCATCCTGCCCGATCAGGTAAACCTTGACCTCGGCCCTCTTGGTCAAGTAGTAAGTGATGGTCACTCGGTCGTCGATGCCGTCCTGGTTGGGAGTGAAAACGCGGGGATAGACACTGAAGTTCAGGAGCTCCGGAGGGGTAGTATCAGCGTCGACGATGGTGAGAGGGCCCTCGGCCTTCTCAGTGTGGCCTTTCAAGTCGGTCGCCTCCACCACGTAGGTGTATTCACCATCAGGGAGCACTCGGCCATCTATGACCCCGCCGAAATAGACCCCATACCTCCCTGGAGAGCGGCGCCTGTTCTGGCGGAAATAATGCTTACCTCCATCCTTATCTACAAAGTAGATGGAGAGATCGGCGGGGCGGGAGAGCTTGTAACTGATGTAGGTCACGTCGGCGTCGCCGTCGGCATTGGGAGAGATGACCCGGGGACGGACATCCACGTCGTAAAGCAGAGGATGGGGGATACATCCGACCGCGATCATCAGGAAGGCGAAGCCGACTAACGGCGCTTTCAGAGGCCTCAAATCCCTTACCTCCGATAGGAAT
>CAYYKQ010000084.1:0-5426 GCA_964440965.1 uncultured Anaerolineae bacterium
GCGAGCCCTGTGGAATAAACTCTATTCCACAGGGCGAGCGAGCTCATCATCAATTATGCAACAACTCTACTAAAGTACTCAGTCTTCCACAGCTATCGAGCCCAATCGGTCAGATCGAATGCCTTCCTGATTAGGATCTCCTAATCAGGTTTTCTGAAGGTGAGTAATCGAAGATAGATTCGGATAGAAACATTGTTCAAGGCGGTACAGAGAGGAATGTAAGAAGCGGAGTTTGGCAGCTTGCTTTGGTTTCGCTTCACCCGAGTTGAAGGCGAAGCGAAGCTGATGTATTGGCTTAGGAAGCCGGATCGACAGAAGGGCTGGCGATAGCTGTGGCAAGGTTTTGCCACGGCTATTTTTATGGACGGTTCTTGCCGTCGCGGAATCGAGGTCATGGCAGGCACGATAACCGAACTTAAAGTCCAAAAAGGCAACAGAAGGCGGGTCAATGTTTACTTAGATGGCAAATACGCCTTTAGTCTTGCTGCCATAGAGGCAGCGAAACTCCATCGCGGCCAGGTGCTATCCGATGAGGAGATCCAGAAGCTTCAGGAGAGGGACGCCTTCCAAAAGGCGCATGATCGCGCCTTGCGCTTTCTCTCCTATCGTCCCCGCAGCGAGGCAGAGATGCGCCGTTATCTGAGGGACAAGGATACCCCCAAGGCGATCGAGGAGGAGGTGATCCAACGGCTGACCGCGGTTGGGCTTCTGGACGATCTGGCTTTCGCCCGCTACTGGGTGGAGAACAGGGAGAGGTTTAAACCCCGCAGCGCTCTCATGCTGCGCCATGAGCTGCGCCAGAAGGGGGTGGACGACGGGATCATAGCCCAGGTTCTGGAGGACATAGACGAGGAGGAGAGCGCTTATCGCGCCGCCCTCCAAAGGGCCCGCCGGCTTTCTAAACTGGACTACAAATCGTTTAGCCAGCGTTTGGGCGCTTATCTAAGGCGGCGTGGATTCTCCTACGAGGTGATAAAGGCCGTCCTGGAACGCCTCTGGCGAGAGCTGAGTGAAGAAAGCGAGGATGACAAATGGGACAATGGTTTTTCACCGGAGTGATAGGGGTAGTAGCCTTCGCCTTAGGCTATCTGTTGAGGCGCTATCTAAGCGAATCTAAAGTGAGGGCGATCAAAGCCGAGGCCGAACGAGCGCTCATCGAAGCGAGAGCCGAGGCCAAGAACATCGTGTTGGAGGCCAAGGATCAGGCCATTAAGATTCGCAGCCAGGCAGAGGAGGAGAACAAGAGGAGGAGGATCGACCTCCAAAAGCAAGAGGAGCGTTTACAGAAACGCTGGGAGGCCTTAGAGCGCAGGATAGATAGGTTAGAAAAGCGTGAGCGCAAACTGAACCAACGCCAAAGCAGCTTGGACCGCCTCCAGAGCAAGCTGGAAGAGCTCCATCAGAAGCAGATCCAGGAGCTGGAAAGGATATCCGGCCTCACAAGGGAGGAGGCCAAGGAGATCTTCCTGGAGAACATCGCTCAGGAGGCGCGGCAGGATGCCGCTGAGATGATAAGGAGGGTGGAGGCCGAGGCTAAGGAGGAAGCCGAACGTCGGGCCAGAGAGATCATCGCCACGGCCATCCAACGCTACGCCAGCGATCAGGTGGAGGAGTCCACTGTCTCCATGGTCCCCCTTCCCAGCGATGAGATGAAGGGGCGCATCATCGGACGAGGAGGACGTAACATCCGGGCTTTTGAGAAGGCCACCGGGGTGAATGTGGTCGTTGACGACACCCCTGAGGCGGTGCTTCTCTCCAGCTTCGACCCGGTGAGGCGAGAGGTGGCCCGCGTAGCTATGCAGAAGCTGATCACCGATGGGCGCATCCATCCCGGGCGCATCGAGGAGGTGGTGGAGAAATCCCGCCAAGAGGTGGAGAAGATCATTCTGGAGGAAGGGGAACAGGCCGCTTACCAGGTCGGCGTGCACGGCCTACATCCGGAGCTCATCAAGCTGTTGGGTCAGCTGAAATTCCGCACCAGCTACGGCCAGAATGTGCTTGCCAACTCCATCGAGACGGCCCACCTGGCGGGGATAATGGCGGCCGAATTGGGAGCTGACGTCGAGCTGGCTAAGAAGGGAGGGCTCTTACATGATATAGGCAAGGCGGTAAGCCATCAGGTGGAGGGCCCCCATGCCCTCATCGGGGCCGAGATCGCCAAGCGATTCGGTGCCTCCGAGAAGCTCGTCAACTGCATCGCTGCCCATCATGGCGAGGAGGAGCCGCGGTGCATAGAGGCGATCCTCGTGGCCGCTGCCGACGCCATCTCCAGTGCCCGCCCGGGCGCTCGCCGGGAGAGCTTAGAGCACTATGTGAAGCGCATCGAAACCCTGGAGAAGCTGGCCTCTTCCTTCGAGGGGGTGGAGCAGTGCTATGCCATCCAAGCCGGCCGAGAGGTGAGGATCATCGTCAAGCCCGAAGAGATCGATGACCTGGCTGCCATTCAGTTGTCCAAAAAGATCGCCAAGAAGGTGGAAGAGACCCTGGAGTACCCAGGGCAGATCAAGGTCACCGTGATCCGAGAGACGAGAGCGGTGGAATATGCCCGATAGCCTTCCCATAGAGTGGTTACGCGGCTAAGTTAAAGGCGATAGCTCGTGTCCCTCTAAATCATCCAGCTACCTAACGGTTTATCCAGCGGTCCTTTTCTCACCACGTCTGATCCGACGCAAATCGGGACGTGGATGCCCCTCTGTAGGAAGTGAAAGGGACTTTTACCTTGCCCTGGAAGGAAGAGTCAGGTAGCATGGGAGCTTGCTTCCGCTCGAATAATCGTGTACAATAAGGAGGCTCGCTTCGAGCATTGGAGTTTGACAACGAAGGAGGCAACGACATGGGAGAAATCATTAAAGTGGCAGCGACATCCAGGACCAGGGCTGTGGCGGGGGCTATCGCTGGTATGGTGAGGGAAAAGGGCCGAGCCGAGGCCCAGGCCATCGGGGCGGGGGCTGTGAACCAAGCTATAAAAGCGGTGGCCATCGCCCGGGGTTACCTCGCCTTGGACGGGATAGATGTCATCTGCATCCCTGCCTTCACCGAAGTGGAAATCAATGGGCAGGAACGAACAGCCCTTAAGTTGATCGTGGAACCTCGATGACGCGCCCGCTCTCACCTCAGAAGCGCGGCCATCGATTCATGCTCAGCGAGCAGATGCATCGGATGAGGGGTGGGATGGCAAACCATCCCCCGTAAAGGGGGAGGGAGAAGATACCCTTCAGAGGCCATCCTATGCCACGGGCGCGGAGATGGGTTGTCATATCGACCTTCATATCCATAGCACCGCCTCCGATGGGGAATATACCCCAACCCAATTGGTGGAGATGGCGCTCCAACGGGGGCTATCGGTCATCTCCATTACCGACCACGACACGACCGAGGGCATCGATGAGGCTTTAAAAGCAGCAGAAGGCACCAGCTTAGAGATCATCCCTGGGGTGGAGATCAGCGTTGATATCCCCCACAGGGAGGTCCATCTGCTGGGCTATTACATCGATCACCATAACCCTACCCTCCAGGAACAGTTATCCCTTCTGCGCCGCTCCAGGGAGGAAAGGGCAAGGGGTATCCTGGAGAAGTTAGCCGCGCTGGGCCTCCCCTTGCGATGGGAGAGGGTGGTCGAGCTGGCAGGCAAAGGCTCCATAGGGCGACCACACATCGCGCAAGCCATGGTGGAGCAGGGGTACGTTTCCACTATTAAGGAGGCGTTCGACCACTACATCGGGCGCGAGGGGCCAGCCTATGTGGAACGTTACAAGATGTCTCCTCTAGAGGCCATAGGCCTGATAGAGGAGGCCGGAGGGTTGGCCGTGTTGGCCCACCCGATCGGGGTGATCGATCTTCTGCCCTCGTTGGTGAAGGGGGGCTTGGTCGGCTTAGAGGTCTACTACGGCAGCTATTCAGCGGAGGAGATAGATGCACTCCTCTCTCTGGCCCGCAGATACGAGCTGATCCCCACGGGAGGGAGCGACTTCCACGGCCCCTCCGTGTTGGAGGGCGTTGAGATGGGGGCCGTGTGTGTGCCTCGGGAATCGGTGGAGCGGCTTAAGAAGTTAGCTGAGGAGCGAAGGGGTTCCTGAGGCCGGGCGTAGGATCGGAAGCCGATGGTTTCAGGTCAGGGATTCAAGCCCTGACCTTTTCTTCGATCCTGAGCCTTTAGGCAGGCTCAACATCAGCACCTCTAAGGCCAGGCGGGTGTTAGCGTTGTGTTCCAGGGCATAGGCGGTATCGCGTAGGGCGGCAAGGAAATCGCGTATTTGCCTCAGTCCGAACCGGTCAGCTTGGTTTACCAGGGGGCCCTGACGGTCGAGGTTGGTGATCTCCGACTGGTTTCCCCCTCGGATGAGGAGCAGGTCATGCCACCAGCTCAGCCACCAATCCAGCACTTCCTGTACCTCTTCGGGATCCCGACTGAGCTCTTGAGCATAGGCGAAGCGTTCAACCCTCCCCTGCCCCAGGAGCTCCTCCAGCTTATCCAAGCACCGTTCCCGCCGCCGCAGGAGTTCATCATCGCTGGAGGCCGCCACAGCCCAACCCAACCGACCGCCGGATAGGCGGGCCAGAAGCCTTGCTCGCTCGCCTTCTACCTTCCAGCGTTCCCGTAGGGCTCTCTGCACCTCCTCGATGGGCAGAGGGCGCAGGTTAAGCACTTCGCAGCGGGAGACGATCGTAGGAGGGAGGGCTTGGGTGTTGGAGGCGGTGAGAATTAACACCACATGGGCCGGAGGCTCCTCTAAGGTCTTTAAAAGGCAATTGGAGGCCTCAGCGGTGGCCTGTTCCATCTGCCGAATGATGTAAACCTTCCATCGCCCCTCCAGAGGGGATAGGGACACCTCCCGCTGCAAGGCGCGTATCTGGCCTATCTTGATGGTGCCTTCCTCCCCCTCGATTACCTGCACATCGGGGTGGGTGCCATGGGCGATCTTGCGGCAGGAGAGGCATTCCCCACAGGGCTTTTCCTCGCCTGTGCAGTTAAGTGCTTGGGCGAAATTGAGAGCAAGGGTGGTCTTGCCAATCTGCGGTGGGCCTGCCAACAGGTAAGCATGGGCCACCCGACCGTTAGTCAGACTTCGTTGCAGGAGCTCCACTGCCCATTCGTGGCCTATCACTCGCCACATTTGAACCCTTTCCCCTCCGCTATTTTACCATAGATCGCCCCTCGATCCAAGTGGATTTGCTTTCGCTTCGTGGGGGACAAAAGTTCCCAAGGTTTAGGCGATTCAGGGATCGATTTTAGACCTGTCCACTGATGAGCTCGCTGCTGGCTGGGGTGATGAGCTCGCTCGCTGCTGGCCGGGGTGAAGGGATTTTGCCAACCTGCCGCGAGCGAGCTCATCATCAATTGTGCAACAACTCTAGTGATAAGGGGGGAATAGAATGGCTGAACCGAAAGTGGCGCCATACGGCTCCTGGAAATCGCCTATAACTTC
>CAYYKQ010000084.1:5526-7619 GCA_964440965.1 uncultured Anaerolineae bacterium
GAATGGCTGAACCGAAAGTGGCGCCATACGGCTCCTGGAAATCGCCTATAACTTCGGACCTCATCGCCGCCGGAACCATCGGCCTTGGACAGATCGTGCTCGACGGCGAGGACATCTATTGGATCGAAATGCACCCGGCCGAGGGCGGAAGATACGTCATTGTACGGTGGACTCCGGACGGGCGGATCACAGACGTCACTCCGCCCCCCTTCAACGCCCGAACGAGGGTACATGAGTATGGTGGAGGCTCCTTCGCCGTCGCTGAGGGCACGGTCTACTTCTCAAACTTCATCGATCAACGCCTCTACCGTCAAGACCCTGGCGCCCCGCCGCGGGCGATCACCCCTGAGGCCGACCTGCGCTACGCGGATGGCGTCATAGATCGCCGCCGCAGCCGGATGATCTGCGTGTGTGAGGATCACACAGTAAAGGGGGAGCCGGTCAATGCCATCGTCAGCCTCGATCTGCAGGGAGGCGACGGCGGCCAGGTGCTAATCTCCGGGAATGATTTCTACTCCTCCCCGCGCCTCAGCCCCGATGGCTCCCGCCTGGCCTGGCTCACCTGGAACCACCCGAACATGCCGTGGGATGGGACGGAACTGTGGGTGGGTGAATTGAGGGAAGACGGCTCGTTGGGCCGAACCGAGCTCGTCGCCGGCGGCGCCCACGAATCTATCTTCCAGCCGGAATGGTCTCCGGACGGCATCCTCCACTTCGTCTCCGATCGGACCGGCTGGTGGAATCTGTACCGCTGGCGCAACGGGCACATCGAGCCCCTGACCGAGATGGAGGCCGAGTTCGGAAGGCCGCAATGGCTCTTCGGCATGTCCACCTACGCTTTTGCAGGGGCGCTCGGCCACGCGTCCGAGTGCATCATCTGCGCCTATACCCAGCAGGGAACCTGGCATTTAGCGAGCTTGGATACGGCGATGCGGAAGCTGGAGCCGATCGAGACTCCATACTCCGAGATCGCCTATGTCCGAGCGGCTCCCGGCCATGTCGTGTTCCTCGGCGGTTCCCCAACCGAGCCGGCTTCGATCGTCCAGCTCGACCTCGCCACGAAGCGGATCGAGATACTGCGCCGCTCGAGCGAAGTGGAGATCGAGGAAGGGTACCTCTCGATCCCGCGGGCGATCGAATTCCCCACCGAGCAGGGGTTAACCGCGCACGCCTTCTTCTATCCACCCAAGAACCGCGACTTCGTCGCTCCGCCCGGGGAGCGACCGCCGTTGCTCGTCATCAGCCATGGCGGACCGACCTCAGCCACCTCCACCGCACTTAACCTGGCGATTCAGTTTTGGACCAGCCGGGGGATCGCCGTCCTCGATGTGAACTACGGCGGGAGCACTGGCTATGGCCGCGAATACCGTCAGCGGCTGGAAGGCCGATGGGGGATCGTTGACGTTGATGACTGTGTGAACGGTGCGCGCTACCTGGTCGAACGTGGCGAGGTGGACGGCGAACGCCTGGCGATCAGGGGAGGCAGCGCTGGGGGCTACACGACGCTCTGCGCGCTCACCTTCCGCCGCCTCTTCAAAGCCGGTGCCAGCTACTATGGAGTGAGCGACCTGGAGGCATTGACCGAGGAGACCCATAAATTCGAATCGCACTACTTGGATCGGCTGATCGGCCCCTACCCTGAGCGTCGAGACCTCTACTGGGAGCGCTCCCCGATCCATTTCGCCGACCGCTTATCGTGCCCAGTCATATTCTTCCAGGGGCTTGAGGACAGGGTTGTCCCGCCCACCCAGGCTGAATCGATGGTGGAGGCGCTGCGTGCGAAGGGGTTGCCTGTGGCTTACATTGCCTTCGAGGGTGAGCAGCATGGATTGCGCCGCGCTGAAAACATCAAGCGTGCCCTTGACGCTGAGCTCTACTTCTATTCACAGGTCTTCGGCTTCGAGCTCCCCGAGCCGGTCCATCGGGTGCCCATCGAGAACCTCTGAGATGACGCCCTCGCCGCCAAATCGATGGAAGGTCCGCTGGAGCCTTTGGAGGTCTGATGTGTCCTGGACACGCAGCCATCGCCGATATGGCTGCCGCTGTGGAGGCGGCGAGACTCATCGCCTATTGGGCTGTCTTTTCTGCAGCGA
>CAYYKQ010000085.1:0-7488 GCA_964440965.1 uncultured Anaerolineae bacterium
TTATCCCCTTCAGGACCCATCTCGTAGTCAACCCCTATCAGGTCCAGCCCATTGGCGAAGGTCCGATGCAAAGGGAGCAAAGTGACTGGAGGCTCCGATGAAGCCGTCACCTTCACCTCCCGCAGAATGATGGCATCCTTTCCCTCCTTAGTTGTCAGCCGCCTCCAACTGCCATCAGGGAAAGTCACGTAGACGCCAGCAATGAGCCTATAGCGGCCAGGGGGAGCCGTAGGCAGGACCGCGATATGATAGCGATCGGCCAGGACTTCCCCCACCTGATACCGCGCTGCATGATGGGTCGCATCCATCTGCCCCCACACCCTTCCTTGTCCATCGATCAGATGGACGAAAAAAGAGTAGTCCCGGTTCAGCTTCCTTAAAGGCTGCCAGTAGAGCTTAACGGCCGGGGGCTTTTCCGATAGAAGCTGGTAGCCTAAGAGGCGTATCTCGCCCTCGAAATCGGCATCGAGCCTTATGAGCTCCCTTGGCGCAGTAAAAAGCGGCCCATCTTGCACCAGGAAGGCATCGCCCAAGGGCAAGAAGCGATATGGAGCGGCCTCGAACTCTGGATAAAAGTTGGTTACCACGACAGGGCGCTCCCCTAAATTCTCGCCGATGCGGCGCAGCCAGAGCTCGGGCATGGGTGTGGCGCCCTCAGGATAGACGTACTCGACTTTCACATCGGGGCGCATCCCCTCGCAGCGCTGCAGATACCAGAAGGGAGTAGCCCAGTGCCAGTTCGACAGGATCACCGCTCCCTGTGGAGCCTCCCGGAGGACCTGCTCCGCATACCGGCGTGTCGAATAGTCGCGGCTGAGCTGGACGAAGCTCGGATAGTTTCTCTTAGCATTGAGGCCGGCGAGGAGCAGAAGGGCAGCCATGGCTATCGCCCTTAGCGAGCGAGAGGGGATCCGGTCAGCTGCCGAGGCCCCATAGCCGATGGAGATCGACAAGGCCACATAGGCAGGCATCAGATATTCCACCGTCTGCGGGGCACGATAAGTGATGGCCACAAAGGCATTCACCATAAAGGCCCCGCCGATGAGGATGAGGAAGCAGGGCTTGTATTTGAGCATGGCTAAGCCGCCTAAAAGGGCCAGAACCAGCAATGCGACGCCGAATTGAATGTCCAGGATGTTAACCAAAACCCTCAGCCTATCGGGAAGAAACGCCGGCTTGGCGAAATAGAACATGTCACCGCGGAAGCCCTTGGCTAAGACGTATTCAAGGAAGCCCTTAAGGCTGGCCAGATCGGTGGGGCCGAAGGGCGTTCCCATCTGGCTCCTAATGGGAAGGTAAAGGAGCACGATCAGCGAAAGGAGAAAGGCCCCCGAAAGCTTGAAAAGAAGGCGGACTCTGGTAAGGACCGAGGGATCTACGGTGAGAAGATAAGCCGAGAAGGGGAGGGCTAAGAAGGCCAGCGAGCCATGGTGGGTTACGCCTAAGCCGAAGGCCAAACCGAAGAGGATCAGGTAAACCGATCTCTTAGAGTGGGCATAGGAGGCGAGGGCGAAGAGCGATAAAGCAGCGAAGAAGGCGGTCAAGCTGCGGATGTTGGCCGTGGTCGCCTGGGCCCAGAAGGTGGGCGCTGCCCCCAAGGCGATGGAGGACACGAGCCCTCCCCAGGGCGATCCCGTGGCCATTCGGACGATGCGACAGGCCAGGGCCAATGTGAGCGCCGCAAACAGAGCAGACATCAAATTAAGCCGATAGGCTGCATCGCCGATCGGAACAAGCTCCGTGAAGAATTTGCCCAGCATCGTGTAGAGAGGATAGCCCGGAGGATGGGCTATGCCCAGAAGCCTGCTCACCAGCTGAAATTCTCCGCTGTCGGCGGGGAGCACGGTGGGAGCGAGGGTATGGAGATAAAGGGCGAAGCTGCTGGCGAAGACGATTGGCTCGATGGCGAAATGGACATGGAGGTTGGCAATGATCATGGCCATCACTGCGATCAAGCCGATGGCCCAGGCCAGGGAGAGGTCTAAGCGGGGATAGAGGGCATAGGCCCAGAGGACCATCGCCGGGGCCATATCGAGGTTATAGCGGCGTCCTAAGGCGGCGAGACCCACGCCCAAGACCACGCAGCCGGCTGCCAGGGACAATAGCGCCCACCATGGCCAGATGGCCGTGCTTGCCTCGGCTGCTATCCGGCCCAGGTAGAGCCCTAAGCCGAAGCCCGGAAGGACGAAGTCCCAGCGTTTCATCCTGGCCAACCAATTGCCCATCGATCCCACCGCTTGAAACACCCACATTAATCCTCGGACAGAGGAGGCCGCTGATGGGCCTGCCCGCCTCACTGAGTAGTGGATGGCTCTTCGCCGATGATCGCCGTGAGCGAACCCGCCCTCAGCGCACGTTCGATAGCCTCGAGGAGAACCTCGTCCTCCTCCGGAAGGACAGTGCGGGGGTCGAAGAGGAGCCTGTCGTTCTCGATGCGTCCGACGACAGGAGGATCGCCAGTGCGCAGGCGGCGGGCCAACTCGTCAGGTGAATCGACCGCGATGGCCAGAAGCTTGGTAGGAAGCCTCTCTCCGGGCAGGCTTCCCCCTCCCACAGCGGAGAGCCCGTCCACGACACCTGCGTCAACACCTGATCCAGCCAGCTTTTCAGCCCAGGACCTGGCCCGCCTCTCGATCTCCTGCAAGGGCATAGCTATCATCCGCCAGACAGGGACCTTTTGGGGAGCCTTGCCTTCCAAGTAGTGAATGAGCGTGGCTTGTAAACCGGCTAAAGTGGTCTTGTCCACCCTCAGCGCCCTGGTCAATGGATGGCGCTTCAGGCGGGAGATCAGATCCCCCCGCCCCAGGATGATCCCTCCCTGTGGGCCGCCAAGGAGTTTGTCGCAGCTTGAGGAGACCAAGTCCACTCCGGCGGCGATGCTCTCCTGCAGAGTGGGCTCGTGGGCCAATCCGTAAGCAGAGGTGTCCAGCAATGCGCCACTGCCCAGATCGTCGAGCACGAGCAGCCCGTACTTCCTCCCCAATTCCACCAGCTCGCTCAATTTGGGCTCGTGGACGAAGCCTGTGAGCCTGAAATTGCTGCGGTGGGCACGCATGAGGGCAACCGTGTCTTCGCCGATGGCCCTCTCGTAATCCTCGATGTAGGTGCGATTGGTGGTGCCCACCTCCACCAGGCGCGCCCCGCTCTGGGCCATCACCTCCGGGATGCGGAAGCCCCCGCCGATCTCCACCAATTGTCCCCGCGAGATGACCACCTCCTTGCCTTTGGCTAAGGCGGTGAGCATCAGGAGGACGGCGCCAGCGTTGTTGTTGACCACTAAGGCGGCCTCGGCCCCCGTCAGACGGCAGAGGAGCTCCTCGGCATGGACATAGCGGGAGCCCCTCCTCCCCGCCTCTAAGTCGAACTCGAGATTGGAGTAGCCTCGGGCGACGGCTTCCATGGCCTCTCTCGCCTCGGCGCTCAGGGGGGCGCGGCCAAGGTTGGTATGGATGATGACCCCTGTGGCATTGATGACCGGCTTCAGGGTGGGACGAAGCTGGGAAGCCAACTCCTCCCTCACTGCCTCGGACAGTTCCTCTAGGGAAGGGCAGCTTCCACCAGCCATGATCTCCCGACGAACCGCCTCCATGACTTGGCGGATCGCCTCCACGACCAATTTGCGGCCGTGTTCCCCAACTAAGGCCCTGATGGCCTCCTCACGGAGCAGCTTATCCACGCTGGGCAGTTTCCTCAATTCCTTTCGCATCCCCGTTCTCCCATGGTAACCACTGGCGATTATACTCCAAAAATCCTCCCTTGCCAATTTCCATGGCCTTCACCATCCCTCATCCATGCACGCTCTGGGGTCATGAGGCCACAAACCCAGTGCGATTTCCCTACCCAATGAAGATATGGTATAATTTTCCCGCAGGTTTCCAAGCCGTAGGGATGGGGAGGAGGGCATGCCCTACGTCATCGGCCTGACGGGCAACATAGCCACTGGCAAAAGCGTCGTCTTGGGGATGCTAAAGGAGCTGGGGGCGAAGACCATAGACGCAGATGCCCTTGCCCACGAGCTGATGCGCAGGGGATCGCCCGTTTGGAAAGCCGTCGTCGAGGAGTTCGGCCCAGAGATACTCGGCCCCGATGGGGAGATAGACCGGAAGAGGCTGGGCAGGATCGCCTTCTCCGATCCGGCGGCCCTGCGCCGTTTAGAGGAGCTCGTCCATCCAGCGGTCATCGCTGCTACCCGAGAGCTGATACATCGGTATGAGGGGAAAGTGGTAGCCATCGAGGCCATCAAACTCATCGAGGCGGGGATGCGCTCCATCTGCGATGCCCTCTGGGTGGTGAACTGCAGGAAGGAACAACAGCTGGCCCGCCTCATGGCCCAGCGGGAGCTGAGCAGGGAGGAGGCTCTTCTGCGCATCGAAGCCCAGCCGCCGCAGGAGGAGAAGGTCGCCCTGGCCGATGTGGTCATCGACAACTCCGGCAGCTTAGAGGAGACCAGACGACAGGTGGAGGCAGAATGGAGTAAGATCGAATGCTCAAATCGCTGAGCTGCCTGGCGATGGCCATCCTGTCCATCTTCGCCTTCGGCCTCGGCGGATTGTATTGTTCCATCGAATGGGAGGCGCACATCGACGAAGCCCGCTCCGCGGAGGCCATTGTGGTCCTGGGCGCCGCCGTCCGGCCAGGGGGGAGGCCATCGCCGGTGTTGCGAGCCCGCATGGAGCACGCCGTAACCCTCTACAAGCGCGGCCTCGCTCCGTTGCTCATCCTCAGCGGAGGGATAGGGTGTGACCCCTCAATGACCGAAGCGGAAGCTATGGCCAGCCTGGCCGAGGAGATGGGCATACCTAGGGAGGCCCTCGTCTTAGAGAAGGAAGCACATTCCACTTCGGAAAGCGTGGAGTTCACAGGGCACATCATGCGGGAGCGGGGCATCCATTCGGTCATCGTGGTCAGCTCACCATTCCACATGAGGAGGGCCCTGTTGATGTACCGGGATGCGGGATTCACCGCTTATGGCTCCCCTGCCCCTAACGACCCATTGCAGGCTTGCCTCGCCAGCAGGGTGCGCTACACACTGCGGGAATGCGTTCTCCTGGCCAGGTATTTGCTCCTCGGCACTTAAAGGGCACAATCGCTACGGCGGCGTGCGGAGTTAGAGGGCCACCGCTACGATGGTAATGAGGCCTTCCACCTGGTCTGCACGAGGAGGTGATTAGTTCGATGTCATCGCTTCGGGAGTTTTTCAAGCGGCATCCCAAGGTGGGGATCTGGTTAGCCCTGGCAGCAGGGATGGTGGGCATCCTCCTCTGGGCATCTAAGGATGTGGAATTGCTCCCCACACAAAGGGCCACTTTGGTGGTCAGCACCATCATCCTGGCCGGACTGTGCGTATGGATCATCGGCTGGGAGTGAGGAGCAAATGAGGGCCTGTGCTTTAGGGCGAAAAGTAGGGTACAGCGGGCTAAGGCCGCTCGAACCGGCTCGCGACCTGGGCCAGGTAGTAGCCCTCCTCGAGGGGGCCTTCGGCGAAGAGGTGGGCAGAGAGGGGCGCCAGGCCCTGAAGGAACTCAGGTTTTGGGCTCGCTTATCCCCTCTGATCTGGCTGCTGGATCGGTTCGAGGGAGCCGGATCCCATTTTCTCGAAGGCTTCGTCTGGGTAGAAGGGGGCCGTGTGGTGGGCAATGTGAACATCTCCGAAGTTGACTGGGGTCGCTGGGTCATCAGCAACCTGGTGGTGGCTTCCCCCTATCGAAGGCGGGGGATAGGCCGCCGCCTGATGGAGGCAGCCATCGACCTGGCCTGCCAGCAGGGAGGAGAGATGGTCATCCTCAGGGTGCGCGCGGACAATGAGGTGGCCCTTAACCTCTACCACAGCCTGGGCTTCGAGGAGGTCTCTGCCACCACGGAGATGAGGCTGACGCCCCGGCGTCTTAGCACCTTGGCGTCTCACCTCCCCAGCCTTCCGACTGAGGGCTTCACACTGCGTCCGATCCATCGTGATGAATGGGAGAAGGAATACGAGCTCGCACTGACCACAACCTCGATCAAGGCCCAGCAGCTGGAACCCCCGCAGAAGAGCGATTTCCGCATCGGGCTTTCCCAGATGTTAAAGGATCTCCTCGCCGGACGAAGGGAATACCGCCTGGCGGTGGAAAGGGAGGGGGAATTCGTCGCCACCCTCACTGTCCGAGCCACACGCTTTTTGGGGGAGCACAGCCTGAGGATGATGGTCCACCCCAACCATCGGGGACGCTTGGAGGAGATGCTGATCACAAGGGCCCTCTCCATCCTGGCGAAATATCCCCGACGAAGCGTGACCATCAAACATCCCGCCGATCACCAAGAAGCCATCCAGGCCCTCAGAAAGCACGGTTTCCATGAGGAGAGGACGCTGGTTAAAATGAAGTTAGAACTAGAGTTGTTGCACAATTGACCGATTGGCTCTAAAAGGGCAATTTTCTCCAAGGAGGTAGCTTTGAGAAGGATACTGCTGCGCTGGCTGATCAATGGCTTAGGACTCTATGCAGCGGAGAGACTGGTTCCCGGCATCTACGCCGTCAGCGATTGGCGCACCTTCGCCGTAGCAGCGGCCATCTTCGGCCTGGTGAACGTCCTTATCCGACCGATACTCAAATTCTTCACCTTCCCCCTTCTCCTCCTCACCCTGGGCCTCTTCAGCCTGGTGATCAACGCTCTGATGCTCTGGCTGACCGGCTGGCTGGCGAGCGAGTTCGGCGTGGGCTTCCATGTCGCCGGCTTCTGGCCGGCCTTCTGGGGGGCACTGGTGATCAGCCTGGTCAACCTGGCCTCGAGCTGGGTGATCGAGGGGGTGTGATCTGAGGTGGCGCATCAATTGAAGATCCTGGCCCTGAGCGACAGGGTGGTTGACTCCATCTACAGTCTGCAGATTAAGGAGAGGTTCGGCGATATAGATCTGGTCCTCTCCTGTGGCGATCTGCCCTTCTACTATTTGGAGTTCGTAGCCACCATGCTGAACGTGCCTATCTACTATGTCTTGGGTAACCACGATCGGGGACCCGAATATACCGCCTCCGGCCAGGTTAAGGCTGCTCCCAGAGGCTGCATCAACTTGGATGGAAGGGTAATCGAAGACAGGGGGTTGCTCATCGCTGGCCTGGAAGGCTCAATGCGCTACAACAATTGGGGACCTCACCAGTATACCGAATGGGAGATGCGTGCTAAAATCTGGCGCCTATGGCCGCGGCTGCTCCTGAACAGGGTCTTCAAAGGAAGGTGTTTGGACATCCTGATCACCCATGCTCCGCCTTACCGGATTCACGACGGCCCCGACCTTTGTCACACGGGGTTCAGGTCCTTCCTGGAATTCATGGACCGCTGCAAACCCCGCTATCTGATCCACGGCCATTTTCATATCCGATACAGTTTCAAGGAACCCCTGGTCACTACCTACAATGTGACCCAAGTGGTCAACGCTTGCGGCTATCGGGTGTTATCAATAGAGTTGTTGCACAATAGTAGAGGGATCTAAGACCATTCCGAAAATGACCCGTT
>CAYYKQ010000086.1:0-7445 GCA_964440965.1 uncultured Anaerolineae bacterium
GGGGATTTGACAAAAGAGGTTATCAGCGGTAAAATATAGTAGAGCCGAAGTGGCGGAAGGGTAGACGCGCTGCGTTCAGGGCGCAGTGGGCTTTAAGCCCGTGTGGGTTCAAATCCCACCTTCGGCATTATTTAATCTTTATCGAGGGATAAAAAGTGAGGAAGAAGCGTATTGCCCTTTCATCTCAACTGGCAATCATCGTTGCCATAGTTGTTGCTGCTTTTATCGTTGCGGATCTGGGAAGCAGGATAGTGGTCTGTTATCGCCTTCAACAAGAGAAAGCTAGATTACAACGAGAGGTGGAAGCTGAAAAGGCCAGACAGGGGGAACTGGAGGAGCTTAAGCTTTATATCTTAAGCGAGAGGTTTGTGGAGCGATGGGCCCGCGAGGATGCGGGCATGGTTAAGCATGGGGAGACGGCTATTGTGCCTGTCTTCATCCCCCAGAGGACGCTTGGATTCTCCCCAGGAGCTCTCATCAGTCAGTGGTAAGCATTTGCATCCAGATTTGATTTAGGATATAATATCTATTGCAACGCGGGGTGGAGCAGTGGAAGCTCGTCGGGCTCATAACCCGAAGGTCGTAGGTTCGAATCCTACCCCCGCTACTACGTATAAGCTGGTTGGCGGCGTAGCTCAGCGGTAGAGCAGGGGACTCATAAGCCCTTGGTCACAGGTTCAAATCCTGTCGCCGCCATCGCTTGGACTTCTCGTTAATGTACAAGGGGCACAGACAGGAAACGGCAGCCGCTAAAGCGGCTGCCGTTTCCTTATCCCCTTAAACAGCTGGCATCATCCACCTCGAAAAGCCTCTTTCGACTCGGCTGTCCACCCTTTTTCAGACACTTCTCTTATCTCAGGCCCATATTCTCCCTTCTCCTGGGCTTTCGTTTTATCCCCGTTGGTGGGAAGTATACCGTTCGGTAGCATCTTACAGGAGCGATAACGGTGGTTTGACAAGGACGCTGTTTGCTGGTAAAATCTTCTCAGAAAGGCCGTTCCGCTGAGCTCAAGCGGAGAAATATGCCGTAGAAAGGAGGTGTGATCCGAGTAAATGACCGTAGAGCTTCAACCTGGGGAATCGCAGGAGAGCTTGCTGAAGCGTTTTCGCAAGGCAGTGACTAAGAGCTCTATTCTCAGCGAGCACCGTAAGAGAAGATGGTACGTTTCCAAAGGTGAATTGCGTCGCAAGGAGAAGAAGAAGGCCATACGAAAAGCCAGAAGAAGGGCCCAGCAGATGCAAAGCGAAAAGGGATGGCTCTGATGGCTGAGCATAGCGGTGAAAGGGGATGGAATGCCTAAGATAAAGACCCATAAAACTACAGCTAAGCGGTTTAAGATCACCGGCTCGGGGAAAATCCTGAGGCGTAAGCAGGGGGGAGGCCACCTGCGCCGTAAAAAGTCGAAGAGGGTTATACGACAGTACCACAAGGATCTACCCCTCGCTAAGGCCGATAAGAAAAGGGTGAAGAGGATACTGGGCACAGGATAAGATGCGGGAAGCAGTTGGAGTCCGTTTTGAAAAGGCGGGAAAAATCTATTACTTTGATCCGGCTGGACTGCAGCTGAGAGTGGGTGATTCGGTCATCGTCGAAACGACCCAAGGGCAGGCATTGGCCCAGGTGGTAGCTATCCGCCAGATCGAGGAGGGCGAAAGGGAGTTGAAGCCTGTGCTGCGCCAAGCGACAGCCAAGGATCACCTCCTGGATAGCTATTACAAAACTAGGGAGAAGCAAGCGTTGGAGAGATGCCGGGAGAAGGTAGCTGAATACTCCCTGAACATGAAGCCGGTGAGGGCCAAGTACTCTTCCGATGGCAAACGGCTCACCATCTACTTCACCACCGAGGAGCGAGTGGACTACCACCAGCTAGCACGGGAGCTGGCTCGCAGTCTGAAAACGAGGGTCGAATTCCGCCAATTGGGCCCGCGCGATGAGGCCCGAATGTTAGGAGGGATAGGGATCTGCGGACGTCCCCTCTGCTGTGCTACCTTCCTCACCGAATTCACCCCCATCTCCATCAGGATGGCCAAGAGGCAAAACCTTCCCCTCAGCCCGGAAAGCATCTCCGGACAATGCGGACGCCTATGTTGTTGCCTCAGCTATGAAGATGAATATTATCAAGCTATGGAAGAGTATCTGCCTAAGGTAGGTGCTGAGATCGAGACGCCCTATGGGGCGGGGAAGGTGGTTAGTGTCAATGCGATCAAAAAGTCCGTAAGCGTGGAATTGGAGAGCAACATCGTCCTGGAGCTCCCATTGGAATCCCTGAATCGTGAACAGCCCACCTCGAATCCGTAGCAGGGAGAGGCTATGGTTAAAAAGAAGGGGGATAAGATCGAGGTCAAAGGCACCGTCATAGAGACTTTGCCTAATGCTATGTTCAAAGTAAGGTTGGACAGCGGGCACGAAGTGCTCGCTTACATCTCCGGCCGAATGAGAAAATATTACATCCGCATCCTATTAGGGGACAGAGTCCTGGTGGAGCTGTCCCCTTATGATCCTACCCGAGGACGCATCATCTACCGCTACAAATAGTCCCCTTTCTCCGATCCCCCCACCTTCCTCAGATGAGCGAAGCTCGCCAGCAGCCGCTTCGTCCCTTCCTCGAAGGCCACCGATACCTCCTCGTCATCTCCCAAAGGCTTGCTCTCGATCACTATCCCCTCCCCAAACAGGGGATGGATCACCCTGTCGCCGGGCTTGAAGCGCGGGGTTAATATCTTCTTAGATGGGCCTTCGAACCTCCACTCGGGACCCTCGATCAGGTGAGGGGGAATGTCCTCTAAGAAACGCGATGGCTCCCTTACCTCGCTATCTCCGAAGAGGGTGCGCCGGAAAGCATACACCAGGTAAACTCTCTCCTTGGCCCTAGTGATCCCCACATAGCACAAACGCCTCTCCTCCTCCATCTCCTCTGGATCGTCATAAGAGCGGATGTGAGGAAGAATGCCTTCCTCTAAGCCCACGATGAAGACCACAGGGAACTCCAACCCCTTGGCCATATGCAGGGTGAGCAGGACGGGGACGTTCGTTTCCTCCTCCAAGTTGTCCACATCGGAGACCAGGGCCACCCCTTCTAAGAAATTGGTCAAGCCCACCTCGGGGGATAAATCGGCGTACTCCTGGGCCACCGAGCGCAGCTCCAGGATGTTATTCCACCTATCCTCCCCCTCCTCCGTCCCATCGCGGATGTAGTCAGCATATCCGGTCTCCTTCAGGAGGAGGTCTAAAAGCTCTAACACCCCCAACTCCCGACGGGCGGCGATGAGCCTTTCCATCATCTCCAGGAAGCGCAGGAGGACGCTGCGGGCTCTCGCGGAAAGGGGGGTCTTAGTCCCCTCCTCCTTCAAAGCCTGCAGGGCGGTGAAGAGCGGTATGCCCAGCTCCTGAGCCCATCTCCTCAGCTCCGTCAGGGTCTTTGCCCCTATGCCCCTGGGGGGCGTGTTGATGACCCGCTCCAGGCTTAATTCGTCGTAAGGGTTGTGGATGAGGCGCATATAGGCCAATATGTCTTTGACCTCCCGGCGGGCATAGAAGCGGGTGGCTCCCACCAGTTTGTAGGGCAATCCGGCGCGCAGGAACGCCTCCTCTAAGGTGCGCGATTGGGCATTGGTGCGGTACATAACGGCGCAGTCGCCGAGTTGGTAGCCCTCAGCCAGCAAGCGGGTTATCTCCTCCACTACATACTGAGCCTCCTCCTGCTCGTTGTAAGCCTCGTAGACGATGATGGGCGGTCCCGGCCCCTTCTCCGTGTACAGCTTCTTGGGCGTGCGGTGGACATTGCGGGAGATGATGGCCTCAGCCACGTCCAAGATGGTCTGGGTGGAACGGTAGTTACGCTCCAGGAGAATGGTTTTGGCCTCCGGATAATCCTCCCTGAAGCGATAGACGTTGCGGAAATCTGCACCGCGGAAGCGATAGATGGATTGATCCTCATCCCCCACGACAAAGAGGTTGCGGTGCTCGCCGGCCAGGAGTTTGACCAGCTCGTACTGGGCCATGTTCGTATCCTGCCATTCGTCCACCAGGATGTGGAGGTAACGGCGCTGGTACTTGGCTAAGACATCCGGATGCTTGGAGAAGAGCTCCACCGTCTTCATCAATAGGTCATCGAAGTCGAGGGCGTTGTTGACCGTCAGGAGCTCCTGATAACGGGCATAGACGCGGCTGGCTACCTCCTGCCAATAGGTCTGGGGCCGAAAGGCCGCCGGTCCGATCAGCTCGTTCTTAGCGCGGGAGATGGCTGAATGCATAGCCCGCGGCCGATAGATCTTGTCGTCCAGATCCAGATCGGCCAAAGCCTGACGGACAAGCTCGAGCTGGTCGTCCTCGTCGTAGATCACGAAATCCCTGCTGAAGCCCACCCGATCAGCCTCCCGGCGCAGGATACGGGCGCAGATGGCGTGGAAGGTGCCTAAGGTGAGGCGCCTAAGGCGTCTGCCCAGGAGTTCCTTGAGCCTGTTTCTCATCTCATCGGCGGCCTTATTGGTGAAGGTCACGGCCATGATGTTGTAGGGATCGATGCCGCATTCCCTGACCAGATAGGCCACCCTATGGGTCAGGACTTTGGTCTTCCCGCTGCCCGGCCCAGCTAGAACCAGCACCGGTCCCTCTATGGTCGTCACCGCCTCCCTCTGGGCGGGGTTTAAGCCCGTGAGGATGCCCATAGCAGTTACCATTTTAACACTTTTCCGCCGTTTTGGGAAGGATAACTTGCCCTTCGCCAAGGCGCAGGGGTATAATCTACACCGAAAAGGAGGGGTTTCAATGGAATTGGAAGAGCTCATCAGGCTGGCGAGAGGGAAGGAAACAGCCGATCTCCTGCTCAGGAATGCCCGGCTAGTTGAGGTCTTCTCGGGAGAAGTCTACGAGACGGATGTGGCCGTAGCCGGCCCCTACGTGGTGGGCTTCGGCGATTACCAGGCCAAACAGGAGATAGACCTGAAGGGACGCTACCTCTGCCCAGGCTTCATCGACAGCCACGTGCACATTGAGAGCTCCATGGTGAGCATCCCTCAGTTCGCCAAGGCTGTCGTGCCCAGGGGCACCACGACAGTGGTATGCGATCCTCACGAGATAGCCAACGTCCTGGGCTTGGAGGGCATCCGTTACATGCTGGAGACGAGCAAGGGGCTGCCCCTCAGCGTTTACATCATGGCCTCGAGCTGCGTCCCCGCCACCACTCTGGAAACCTCCGGCGCCGAGCTCTCAGCAGCGGACCTCTCACCCCTCTTCGAGGAGGAGAGGGTGATCGGCTTGGCGGAGATGATGAACTACCCAGGAGTGCTCTTCGGCGTCCCCGAGGTCCTGGATAAACTCAGGGCCGCGAAAGGGAGGCCTATCGACGGCCACGCCCCGGGCCTCTCCGGGCGGGACCTCGCCGCCTATGTGGCCGCAGGGATAGGCTCTGATCACGAATGCACGACCATGGAGGAGGCGCGCGAGAAGCTCCGCTTAGGGATGTACATCATGATCCGCGAGGGGACGATGAGCCGCAACCTGAGGGACCTCCTGCCGCTGGTGACCCCTAAGAGCGCCCGCCGCTGCATGTTCTGCACCGACGACCGCCATCCCGCCGACCTCCTGGACGAAGGCCACATCGACTATCTGGTGAGAACGGCCATCGGCATGGGCCTGGATCCCATCACGGCCATCCGTATGGCCACCCTTAACCCCGCAGATTACTTCGGCCTGGCCGATAGAGGGGCCATCGCCCCAGGCTATCGGGCCGACATGGTGGTCTTCGATAGCTTCGAAGATCTCGACATCGAAATGGTCTTCTGTGCTGGCAAACCAGTGGCCAGAGAGGGGGAGATGCTACCGGAGGTAAGCATACCCTCCCCGCCTGTGCCGCCCAGCACGATGAACGTCAACTGGGAGAAAGTCGACTTGAGGATATCTGCCGAGGGCAAGCGGGCTAAGATCATCGGGCTAATCCCTCACCAGATCGTCACCAAGGGGATGGTAGAGGAGATCAAGGTGGAGGATGGGTTGGCCGTGGCCGACGTGGAGAGGGACATCCTGAAGATAGCGGTCATCGAGCGCCACAAGGGGACGGGCAACGTGGGGCTGGGATTCGTGCGGGGTTTCGGACTTAAACGGGGCGCCTTAGCCTCCAGCGTGGCCCACGATTCGCACAACATCATCGTGGTGGGCACGAACGACGAGGATATGATGTCCGCAGCGAAAGAGGTGGCAGCTATGGGGGGTGGATTGGTGGCCACAGAGGGGGGAAAAGTGCGGGCCCGCCTGCCGCTTCCCATCGCAGGACTGATGTCCGACCGGCCCATCGAGGAGGTCAAGGCAGAGATGGATACACTCTCAGAAGCGGCGTGGGAGATGGGCTCCAAGTTGTATGACCCCTTCATGGCTCTGAGTTTCCTGGCCCTCCCCGTCATCCCTGAGCTGAAACTGACGGACAAAGGGCTGGTGGACGTGAATCAGTTCAGGATAGTGTCGTTGTTTGAGTAGGAGCCCGGCCTCGGCTGTCCCTTAGAAGAGGTAAAGGACAGCTATCACTGTCAGCCCCCAGAGCAGGATGCAGGCGATGAGCGGCCTGTCCTTTAAAACCAGCTCCTCGGGGGCTCCGCCCATCCCCTTCACGTGGATAAGGTAGAGGTAGCGGAAGAGGCCGTAGAGAACGAGGGGAATGGTGAGCATCATGGCGTGGTTCTTGGGCAAGTTAGGGGCTGAGAAGGTGTAGAGGGAGTAGGACACGATGGTGGCCGAGAGGACGATGGTCATCATGTCGTCCAAAAGGCGGGGATTGTATTCGGACAGGATGCTGCGGTGCTCACTTGCGTTTTCCCCCAAGAGGGAAAGCTCCGCCCGGCGCTTGCCCAAGGCCAAGAAGAGGGCCAAAAGCAGCGTGCAGATGTAGAGCCAGGGGGAGAACCTCTCCACCACGACCACCACCACCCCGGCTCCAACGCGAAGGAGGAAGCCCGCGGCCACGGTCAGGACGTCCACGATAACCACGTTCTTGAGGGCGAAGGAATAGGCGACCATCGCCAGGAGGTATCCCACAGCGATGAGGCCGAGGGAAGGGCTCAGCAGGAAGGAAAGGGACAACGAGACCACCGCGAGCAGCGCCGCCGCCGCTTTAGCAACCGCAGGCGATAGCTCTCCGGAGGGAAGAGGCCTTAGCCTCTTGACTGGATGCCGGCGGTCCTCCTCCATGTCCACCAGGTCATTGATGAGGTAAACGGCACTGGAGAGAAGGCAGAAGAGGAAGAAGGCAGCACAGGTCTTGGCGAAGAGCAGGGGCCTGAATAGCTTCTCGTCGAAGATAAGAGCGGTGAAGATGAATGTGTTTTTGATCCATTGCTTGGGCCGCATGGTCACTAACAGATTTCTGAGCATGTGACCTCCCTCGCGACGCCGGAGATAGGAAGCCCTGGCCTCACCGTTTTAGCGTCTGATGCCCGACGTTAGCGGGTTTAAT
>CAYYKQ010000087.1:0-7336 GCA_964440965.1 uncultured Anaerolineae bacterium
GGGTCAAATGAGAAAGCTCCTTTGACCCTCCCCCGACGATCCTGGGACACACCCCAGTTGGGCGCTCGATTTGACATTTTCCGCAAATTATGCTATTATATTCCTCGAGATGTTTGAGCCGATGGTTTTATCAGCAATCCCTTGTCAACCGCAGCAGCCTGCTAGGAAGCAGCCAGACCTTGTGTCTGGAGAGGCTTGCTGCGGCTGATCACCATCGGCTTCCTTCAGGTTAGCTATAGGCCAATTCTCCAGACACTATTTGGAGAATTGGCTTTTTCGTTATCATGGGAGGACGTCATCCGCGATCGGCCTGCTTGACTTTTCAAAATCCATATGCTAAGATACACCTCAAATTAAAGCCTTTGGAAAGGGGGGATGGATACCGACAAACAAAAGCGATGGATCGCCTCCCCAGAGGGAGGCCGAGGGCCTCTGCTAAGGGGTACCCTCGTAAATCGAGCGAAGGTTAAGGAGGGTAAAACATGTCCAGGAAATTGTTAATCCCACTCACAATCCTGATAGTGGTGGCCCTGATCGCCGGGTGTAAGCCCGCTGCCAAGAAACCCATCAAGATAGCCGTACAGGGGCCCATCACTGGCAAATGGGCCTACGAGGGGGAGGGCTTCGTCAAGTGCGTGAAGCTCCTCGCAGATGAGATCAACGATGCAGGAGGCCTCTTGGGCGGTCGAAAGATCGAGATCATCGAGGCCGATGACAAAGGCGAGCCCTCAGATGCTTCCCTGGTGGCCGACAAGATGGTGGACGCGGGGGTGGACGCGGTGATCGGAAGCTACAGCTCCACCTGCACCGAGCCAGCTTCCAAGATTTATAACGAAGCCAACATCCTCCAGATCACCCCTTCCTCAACCGCCACCAGGCTGAGCGAGAAGGGCTATAAGCAGTTCTTCCGCACCTGCTTCCTGGATGACAAACAGGGGCTCTTCGTGGCCACAAAGTTCAGGGAGATGGGGATCAACAAGGCCTTCTTCCTCCATGATAACTCAACTTACGCCAAGGGATTGGCCGAATGGGCCATGAAGTACTTCGAGGAGAAGGGAGGGAAGGGCCTTATAGACGCCATCACTCCAGGCGAGGAGGACTACACGCCCATCCTGACCAAGATCAAGGCCGCTAAGCCGGATGCCGTCTACTTCACCGGCTACCATCCCGATGGGGCACTCCTGGTCAAGCAGGCCACGGAGCTGGGGCTCAGGCCTGACATCCTGTTCACCGCCGGCAACGCCTGCAACAACCTGGAGTTCATTGAGATCGCCGGCAAGGATGCCGCCGAGGGGGTGCTGGTCAGCACTGAGCCTCTGCCTCAGGACCTCCCTTACCCCGAGGCAAAGGAGTTCATCGAGAAGTTCGAGAAGAAGTACGGCGAGCCGGTGGGGAGCATCTGGTGGTTGATGGCCGCGGATGCCTTCAACGTGATCGTGGAGGCCATCAAAGCCACAGGCTCCACCGATACGGACAAGATGGCCGAATACCTCCACACCGAGTTCAAGGACTATCCCGGCATCACCGGCCCCATCGTCGGCTTCGACGAGAAGGGCGACCGCCTGGGCACCATCCATAAGTTCTACATCATTAAGAACGGGAAGTTCGTCCCCTATGAGAAGTAGGTTCTATAGCAGGCAGCGGGCAGCATTTCCCTGCCTGCTGCCTGCTTACCCCTGTTCGCTCCAAAGGTGGTGATTATGGAGATACTCCTTCAGCAGATTATCAACGGTATCACCATCGGCGCCTTCTATGCTTTGATCGCCCTGGGCTACACTATGGTCTACGGCGTCCTCAAGCTGATCAACTTCGCCCACGGCGATCTCTGCATGATAGGCGCTTACCTGGGCCTCACCCTGGTGGTCAGCATCCTCGTGGGGGGCATGATCCCTAACCTCTTCCTGGCCTTGCTGGTCATCTTCCTGATGGTGATGGGAATGGTAGGGGTCATGGGGATCATCATGGAGAGGGTGGCGTATAGGCCTCTGCGCCGGGCCGGCAGGTTGGCCCCTGTGGTCTCCGCACTGGGGATGTCCATCTTTCTGGAAAACGCAGTGATGCTCATCCCCGCCTACGGCACCAGCTACCACTCCTATCCCAAGGGGCTCCTCCCAGACCTCAATTGGTCGTTCGGAGGGGCCAGGATGACCCTTATGCAGTTCGTCGTCCTGCTCATCTCCTTCATGCTGATGGCTGGACTCTACTTCTTCGTCCATTACACCCGCCTGGGAACAGCCATGCGGGCTGTTGCCCTCGACCACAACACGGCCCGCCTCATGGGGATCGATGTCAACCGCATCATCTCCATGGTCTTCTTCATCGGCCCGGCCTTGGGGGCAGCAGGAGGGGTAATGATCGGCCTCTACTATGGCCGCATATTCTTTACCATGGGTTGGATCTATGGCCTTAAAGCCTTCATAGCGGCCATATTAGGGGGGATCGGCAACATCCCCGGTGCTATGGTCGGCGGGTTTCTGTTGGGCATCATAGAGACTCTGGCCGCCGGCTTCATCCCTGGTGGAGGTGCTTGGAAAGACGCCATCGCTTTCGTCATCCTGATACTGATCCTCATCTTCAGGCCGACGGGGCTGTTAGGCGAGAGGGTAGTGGAGCGCATTTAGGGGAGGCCGAAAGAGATGAAAAACCTGTTCCTTCGCCTGAAAAGCATCGACCAGCGCTGGTGGTATCTTGTACTGGCGCTGGGGACCGTCCTCTTTCCCTGGTTCGTCGGCAATTATTGGATCTCGGTGGCTGTCTTCTTCGGCATCTGGGCCTTGCTGGGCCTGAGCCTCAATGTCATCCTCGGCTATGCTGGCCTCTTCCAGCTGGGCCACGCTGCCTTCTGGGCCGTAGGAGCCTACACCACCGCCATCCTGAACACCCGCTGCGGCATCCCCGTCCTGCTCACCCTCCCCATCAGCATCTTGGTCTCCGCCATCTTCGCCGTCCTCCTCACCAAGCCCATCTTGCACCTCAGGGGCGACTACCTCTGCTTGGCCACCATCGGCTTCGGGGAGATAATGCGCCTCTTCCTGTTCAACGATCCCTTGGGGATCACAGGGGGGATAAACGGCATAAGGGGGATCGACCGTCCCAGCATCTTCGGCTTCGCCATCCGCCAGCCCATCCACTACTACTACCTGACCATGGCCTTCCTGGCCCTCACCATCCTGGCTATGCGCAGGCTGGAGAACTCCCGGCTGGGACGGGCTTGGGTCTACGTGCGGGAGGACGAGTTGGCAGCCGAGGCCATGGGCATCGATACCGTTCAAGTGAAACTGCTGGCCTTCGTCATCGGGGCGGCCCTGGCGGGGGTGGCAGGGACCCTTTACGCCAGCCGTTACACGGTCATCGCCCCGGAGACTTTCAGCTTCTGGCAGTCTTGTGTCATGTTCTGCATCGTCATCCTGGGAGGGACGGGCTCTATCCCTGGGGTGCTGGTGGGCACTCTGGGCATGATCGTCCTTCCCGAGCTGCTGCGGGACGTTCTGGGGGAGATCCTCCAATGGCGCATGCTGGTCTTCGGGGCGGCGATGATGGTCATGATGGTCTTCCGCCCAGAGGGGTTCTGGCCCAGCCCCATAAGGCGCCATGAGTTACGCATTGAGGAAGGCGGCTTAGCCCCAAGCGCCTGAGCGGCGAAGAAATGAGAGGTGATAGGATGGCTCTCCTGGAAGTGAAGGGTCTGACAAAGAGCTTCGGCGGCCTGGTCGCCGTCAACCGGCTGGATTTCCACCTCGATGAGGGCGAGATATTGGGCATGATCGGCCCCAACGGAGCGGGCAAGACCACCGTCTTCAACCTGATCACTGGCATCTACCCACCCGATGAGGGGGATATCAGACTGAACGGCCGAAGCCTCGTGGGCCTCAAACCCCATGTCATCACCGAGCTGGGGATCGCCCGCACCTTTCAGAACATCCGCCTCTTCAACAACATAACCGCTTTAGAGAACGTTATGGCCGGCCAGCACTGCCGCACTAAGACAGGGGCGCTGAGCGCTATCCTCCGCACCAGAAGCCAGCGTCTGGAGGAGCAGCGCATCCTCCAGAAGGCAGAGCATTGCCTTCGCTTCATGGGTCTATACGAGAAGCGGCACGAGCTGGCCAAGAACCTCCCCTACGGCGACCAGAGGCGCTTGGAGATCGCCCGAGCCCTGGCCACGGAACCCCATATCTTGATCCTGGACGAGCCGACGGCAGGGATGAGCGAGGAGGAATCCAGCGAGCTGATGAAACTCATCAGCCAGATACGAGATTCCGGGGTGACGGTCCTGCTTATCGAACACGACATGAAGGTGGTGATGGGCATATCCGATAGGATTATAGTCTTGGACAACGGCGAGAAGATCGCTGAAGGCACACCCAAGGAGGTCCAGGGCAACCCTCGGGTGATCGAGGCATATTTAGGGAGGGAGTAAATTCGTACTTGTGAATCCCGAGCTTACGAAGGGTATCGAGGTATGTTGCTATGGCACTGCTGGAACTGCGGGATGTACATACCTATTACGGGCGTGTCCATGCCTTGAAGGGGATCACGATCTCGGTGGAAGAGGGGGAGATCGTCACCCTCCTGGGGGCAAATGGGGCGGGGAAAACCACCACCCTCAACACCATCTCTGGCCTCCTCCGACCCCGTGAGGGGCAGATCATCTTCGATGGGCAGGTTATCAACCATATCCCAGCCCATCAGATCGTCCATCTGGGTATCTGCCAAGCCCCTGAGGGACGCAAGATCTTCTCCACCTTGACGGTGGAGGAGAACCTGAACATGGGTGCCTACAGCTTAGGGAACGACAGGAAGACCATTGAGGAGAACCGCAAGAGGGTCTTCAGGCTGTTTCCCCGCCTCGAGGAGCGTAGGCATCAGATCGCCGGGACGCTCTCCGGCGGCGAGCAGCAGATGCTCTCCATCGGGCGAGCATTGATGGCCAGGCCGAAACTCCTGATGCTGGACGAGCCATCTTTGGGCTTGGCCCCCATGCTCGTAAGGGCCATCTTTGAGACCATTAAGGAGATCAACGAGGAAGGGGTAACCATCCTCCTTGTGGAGCAGAACGCCAGGGCCGCCTTAAGATTGGCCGATAGAGGCTATGTCCTGGAGACAGGGAACATCGTCCTATCGGGCACCGCCGATGAGCTTATGCGCGACGAGCGAGTGAGGAAGGCCTACCTGGGGGAAGCATAGGGGGATGGATAAATGGGAAGCGAGGCTGGCGTATAAACGCCAGCTTTTTGTGTGAAAGGGGGCCGAGGTGCGTTATTTGATTATCTCTGACATCCATGCTAACCTGGCGGCTTTCGAGGCTGTCCTGGCCGACGCCGGGGAGTACGATAAGGTCTGGTGCTTGGGCGATGTGGTGGGCTATGGCCCCCATCCCAATGAGTGCATCGAAAGGTTGCGCCAGTTAGATCATGTCTGTGTGGCCGGCAACCACGACTGGGCAGCCATCGGCAGATTAGACCTCGAGAACTTCAATGTCGACGCCAAGCGAGCCTGCCTATGGACACAGGAGGCATTGACTCCGGAGAATCGAAGATATCTGGAGGACCTCCCAGAGCGCCTGGAATTTCCCCAGCTCAAGTTCACCTTGGTTCACGGAAGCCCGCGTCACCCCATCTGGGAATACATCCTCTCCCCCTTCATCGCCACAGTAAACTTCGAGCACTTCGATACTCAGTTCTGCCTCGTCGGACATACCCATATCCCGGCCATCTTCTGCGCTCGACCTCAGGGCTATGACCGCCTCAGCAATCCTCTCTATCTGGATAAGTTGGGCGAGGAGCGGTTAATCATCAACCCCGGCAGCGTGGGACAGCCCCGCGACGGCGACCCTCGTGCCAGCTATGCCATATTCGACGCCGAGAAGCAAACTTTTGAGATCCGCCGCATTCCCTATCCCATTGAAGTCACTCAGAAGGAGATGGCTAAACGAGGCCTCCCCCCGCGCCTTATAGTGCGCCTGAGCTATGGCTGGTGACAGCCCTTTCCCCATCGAGATTCGCCCTCTATCTCTCCTAACAGCGAGGCGATGACCCCGGCGATGCTGCCCCCGATGCGGGGCAGCGCCGCGAGACCCCTCAGCCCTTCACGCCTGTAAATTTCAGCCAGGTCACGGTCCAACTCATCTGCCGCCCAGGCAGCCTTGCGGTAGGCCCAGATGCGGTATTCCGGCTCCCCCTCCAGTTCCATCTCATAGACCCGCAGAAATAGCCTCTCAGCGATCCGCTTATTGACGGTGAGCCCCTCGTTAGGCAGGATAGGGCGGAGCATGCGGTCAGGCAGGCCGTGGCGGCGACATATCTCCCTGGCCAATTGGCCCACCCGACAGCTGTACTCCCTCTGGGGGGAATGCCCAGCTCTGTACAGCTTTTCGTACAGGGGTAGGAGGTGAGGGTAGTAGCGCTCCAGCGCCTCCAGGAACCTGGCCTTCTGTGGTCCCTTCTTCAGGGTCAGCCCGCCGTGGAGGAGGAACTGGGCCCCCGCATCCCTGGCCCGCCGCACTACCTCATCCAGGTGGGCCTCGTCGTCGGAGATGCCAGGGAGGTGGGGGCAGAGCATCACCCCAGTGGTGAGCCCCACCCTGGCCACCTGCTCCAGGGCGGCCAGTCGTCGCTCGGGCGAGGGGGCGTAGGGCTCGAAGCGGCCGACCACCACCGGGTCGAAGGTGGTGATGGTGACGAGCTGTCACAAAGCCCTCCACAGAACCATAAAAGGTAGGCTTTGCGACAGCTCGTCAGGTGACGAGCACCCCCGCCCAGGCCACCTTGTTGATCTCCTGGAGGATATCCAGGTCGCGCAGCACCAGGTCCGATTTGGTCAGAACCTCGACCGGGAAGCGGTGTCGGGCCAGCACCTCCAGGATGCTACGGGTGATGCGACGCTCCGCCTCCACCGGCTGGTAGGCATCACAGACGCCGCCCGTGCCCACGATGCCCCGCTTGAGCTTGGGGAGCTGCCTCTCCAGCACCTCGGCCGCGTTCTCCTTGACATAGACCACCTGCTCGAAGGTCTCCGACAGTCCGTACTGATTGGCGCGGGCGTCGCAGTAAACGCAGAGGTGGGCACAGCCTCGATAAGGGTTAAGGGTATAGCTCACCCAGAACCAATCGTCCACGTGCTTGAGCTTATTGACCATGGACCTGGCCCGATAGGGGCGGTATTCGATCTTCATAGGTAGAGGATCTCCTGCTTTCTGTCCCCGTCCAAGTAAGTCGTGGCCTTTCGCAGCAGCAGTTTGCGGGGACGCTTGGTCGCCAGCTCTCGGCGCAGGAAGGGAACGAGCAGGTCGGGGTAGTAGCGCCCGATGGTCTTGAGCCCCCAGCCGATGCCCTTG